>CADAAM010000127.1 GCA_902785905.1 Oscillospiraceae bacterium
CGGCGCATGGTCTCGATCAGGATGGACAGGCTCATCTCGCCGCGGCCCGCGACGTTGAAGCTGTCGGTGCTGTTCTCCACCTCGGACACGCGCAGGGACACATCCTTAAGGGTCTCGCGCCAGAGGCGGTCCTTGATCTGACGGGATGTGACGAACTTGCCCTCGCGCCCGGCGAAGGGGCTGTCGTTGACGGAGAAGGTCATCTCCAGGGTCGGGGCGCTGATCCTGACGAAGGGCAAAGGCTCGGCAAAGCCCTTGGCGCAGATGGTGTCGCCGATAGTGACCTCACCGATGCCGCTCATGGCGATGATGTTGCCGGCGGAGGCCTCGGTCACGGGGACGCGGTTGAGACCCTCAAACTGGTACAGGCTCACCGCCTTGGCCTTAAGAGTGGGGGCGTCCGGATCGTGGTAGTTGCAGACCTCGATCTCCTGATTCTGCTTGATGACGCCGCGTTCGATGCGGCCCACGGCGATGCGGCCCACATACTCGTTATAGTCGATGCTGCTGACCAGCATCTGGAAGGGCGCGTCGGTGTTCATCTCCGGCTCGGGGATGTACTCGAGAATGGTCTCAAACAGGGGCTTGAGGTCGGTACCCTCCACCTCGGGCGAGTAGCTCGCGGTGCCGTTGCGGCCGGAGCAGAAGAGCATCGGGGAATCCAACTGCTCGTCGGTGGCGTCGAGGTCCATGAGCAGCTCGAGAATTTCGTCCACGACCTCGTGGATGCGCTGGTCGGGGCGGTCGATCTTGTTGAGCACGACGATGACGCGGTGGCCGAGCTCCAGGGCGCGGCTCAAAACGAAGCGGGTCTGGGGCATGGGGCCTTCGGCGGCGTCCACCAGCAGGATGACGCCGTTGACCATTTTTAAGATACGCTCCACCTCGCCGCCGAAGTCGGCGTGGCCCGGGGTGTCGACGATGTTGATTTTGGTGTCGCCGTACCAGACGGCGGTGTTCTTGGCCATGATGGTAATGCCGCGCTCGCGTTCGAGGTCGCCCGAGTCCATGACGCGGTCCACAATTTCCTGATTCTCCCGGTATACGCCGGACTGCTTGAGCATCTCGTCCACGAGCGTGGTCTTGCCGTGGTCGACGTGGGCGATGATGGCGATGTTTCTGAGCTTATCCATGAAGCAAAACTCCCTTACTTTATCCATACTTTATTGCATATCAAGACAAAGATAAATTTTATCACCGCTTTTTGCGTTTTGCAAGGATTTCTTTGCCTTATGATTGCAATTATCGTGCCGCCCGCTGTTGAAATCCTTTTCAGACCATGTTAAAATACAGTGCTATGACATTTCGGCCGAACCGGAGGATCGCCGTATGGGGTCTCTTTTGCTGTTCTATCTGATCTGCGCGCTGCTGCTCTCCGCCGGCTGCGTCTTTGCCGCCGCGCGCTTTGGGCTGCGGTACGAGGACGCGCTGCCTGTCTCTCTCACAGCGCTCATGCTGCTGCTCTTCCTGTTCGGAGCGGCGGGGCTGCTTGAGGCCGGGGTCTGGGCGATCTGTCTGCTGGCGCTTTTGCTGTACGCGGTGTCGTTCAGGCTCGCGGCTGGGAAGCTGAAAGCGCTCGCCGGGAAGGTCTTCACGCCCGCGGGCCTCCTGTTTCTGCTGACGCTGGCCGGACTCTTCTATATAAATTATGGCCGCGAAGTCCGGCGCATAGACGAGATGACCCACTGGGCGGACACGGTCAAGGCCATGTACTATACGGGGATGCTGCCCTCGGCCGGGGCGGCCGCGACTTCGTTTCCCGCCTATCCCCCCGGCATGGCCCTGCCGGAATACCTGTTTTTGCGCCTGTACGCCCTTGTCGTCAGAGACGCGGGCTACACCGAATGGGTGATGTATGCCGCCTATCAGAGCGTTCTGCTTGCCTTCCTCTTCCCTTTTCTCCGAGGACTGTACTTCAAAAAGCCCCTGCGCCTGATCTTCGCGGCGGCGATGGTACTGATGTGCCCGCTGATGATGGACGCGAGTGAACCTTACTGCTCTCTCTACATTGACCCCTTCCTCTGCGCCGCCCTCGGGGGCGGACTTGCGGCGGTGTTCACTGAGACGGAGAAGGACAGGCCGTGCTATGATCTCTATGTTTACAGCGCCTGCGCCTTTCTGGTGCTGGCCAAGCCCGCCGGACTGCTGTTTTCCTTCTTTCTGGCGGCGGCCTACGCGGCGGAGCTGCTGCTGAGAGGCGGGAAAAACCGGGGTCGCAGGCTCGCCCTTGCGGTGGGTTCGGTGCTTGTCCCGCTCGGGCTGTGGACGCTGCGCAAGGCTATCGACGGGGTGACGCAGAGCTTTTCCAGCAAGGAGGGCGCGATGGATCTGCGTCTGGCCCTGCGCTATGCCCTGCACAGAGAGGGCGAGAGCTGGCAGCAGATCGTGCACGACGACTACTACCGCCGTCTGCTGACCGACACGGTGCGGATCAAGGGCTTCGCCTGCCCGTACTGGCTGCTGCTGCTCGTCTCGGCGGCGGCGCTGTACGCGCTGATCCGACTGACAGACCGGCGCAGGGGCCATCTTCGCGCTGCCCGAAAGCTCGTGCTCCCGGCGCTCGCGATCATGGCGGTGAGCTATTATGTCAGCTTATGCTACGTCTACATCTTCAAATTTGGCTGGTGGGAAGCCGTCGTCCTCGCCCAGTTTGACCGCTACGTCGGCATCCTGCTATATGCGGTCTATACGGCGGCGCTGCTGGCCTTTGTGCGCTTCTTCACCGAGACGGACCAGAGCACCGGCTCGGTCTGCGCGGCGCTCGCGGTGTTCGCGCTGCTCTCCCCCTTCGGGCGGGCGCTGGACGTGGTGCGGCGCACGGATATTGCCGTACAGGACCCCGTCTATACGGAGTACCGCGCTCTGAGCCGGGAGCTTGACCGCCTCTCGGACGGACAGCACGTGCGGCTGTGCCGGATCAGCCAGGGCGATACCGGGGGCAGCTCCACCGGTGTGTGCTATCTCCTGCGCCCGCATACCACCATTCCGACGGGTGAGTGGTTCCTTGGCCCCGCGCCCGAGATGCCCTGGGCGGACGCCTTTGCCGACCGCGAGCTCTCCGCGGAGGACTGGATGCGGGAGCTGCGGGAAGGCTACGACTATCTCTATCTGGAACACATCGACGACTACTTTCTCGAACACTACGCCGGGCTCTTCGCTCCGGGCTCCGAGCCCACGGAGAAAGGGCTCTACCGCGTCGGGGAGCAGCTTGAAACCATAGAAACGGAAGGATTTATATGAGTTACAATTTTTTTGCCTACCTCTCACGCATGCGCTATATTGAGCGCTGGAGCCTGATGCGCAACGCCCTGCCCGAAAACATTCAGGAGCACAGCCACATGGTCGCGGTCATCGCCCACGCCCTGGGCGTCATCCGGCGCGACGTGATGCAGGTGCCCTGCGATCCCGAGGAATATGCCGCCGTGGCCCTCTACCACGACTGCTCCGAGATTTTGACCGGCGATCTGCCGACCCCCATCAAATACCACAGCGCGCAGATCAAGGGCGCTTACCGCGAGGTGGAGCGTCTGGCCAGTGAAAAGCTGCTCAACACCCTGCCGGACGAGCTGCGCGGCGCCTTTGAGCCGTACCTCGACGGCGGAGCCGCCAAGCGCTGCCATGATCTGGTCAAGGCGGCGGACAAGCTGTCGGCCTATATCAAGTGCATTGAGGAGCGCAAGGCCGGCAACAGCGACTTCATCTCCGCCGAGCGGCAGACCCGCCAGGCCCTGGAAGACTACCATCTGCCGGAGGTGGACTACTTCCTGCTGTACTTTATCCCCGCCTTCGAGCTGACCCTTGACGAGTTGGGGACCATTGAGGATTAACAGGGGCGACCCTTGCGGTCGCCCGCAGGCACAGGCAGCGATAACAGGCCGAGAGTGGAGAGTGAAATTGCATGGATAAAATCAAGATAGACCGTATCAACGAGCTCGCGCATCTGGCAAAGGAGCGGGCCTTGACCGAAGAAGAGCTCGCCGAGCGCGACGGGCTTCGGAAAGAATATATCGCGGAGTTTCGCCGCGGGACCATCGAGCTGTTGGAGAACACCTATATCCAGACTCCCGACGGCAAGAAGCATCCCCTGCCGAGGAAGGGCAAGACGCCGCCGAAGCCGTAAGAGACGGGGCTTGGCTCCCCTGAAAGGGGAGCTGTCGAGCGATCGAAGCGAGTGAGACTGAGGGGTTACCCCTCCGGTCTTGTGCCACAGACGGCCCGAAACCACCTCCCCTTGCAGGGGAGGCATTTCGCGTTCAATCAAGTATTTCAACATAAGGAGCGACAATGGAAAGCATCAGCGAAATTCTGGCGCGGGAGCTCACCATCCCCTTTATCGCCCGCTACCGCAAGGAACTGCACGGCGCGATGGACGACACCGCCCTGCGCACGCTTGAGGAACGGCTCACCTATTTGCGCGGCCTCTTTGAGCGCAAGGAGACCGTCAAAAACTCCATTGCCGAGCAGGGCAAGCTCACGGAGGAACTCGCCGCCGAAATTGACGCGGCCGAGACCCTGGCCGTATTGGAGGACCTCTATCGGCCCTACAAGCCTAAGCGCCGCACCCGTGCCACCATGGCGAAGGAGAAAGGGCTCGAGCCCCTGGCCCTTGAGCTCTTCGAGCAGCGTCCCGACAGCCCCGCGCCCGAGCTTTTGGCCGAGGCCTATGTCGATCCCGAGAAGGGCGTGGAGAGTGTGGAAGACGCCCTCGCCGGGGCTTCTGACATCATCGCGGAGAACATCTCTGACGACGCCGCCATCCGCGCCATGCTGCGCGAGCTGATCAACGCCCGCGGCCTCCTGCGCAGCGAAGCCGCGACGGAGGACGATTCGGTCTACCGCCTGTACTATGACTTCTGCCAGGCCCTGTCCAGACTGCAGGGGCACCAGATCCTCGCTGTCAACCGCGGGGAGAAGGAGGGCTTTTTGAAGGTGTCGGTGGAGCTTGACCGGGACGCCGCACTCCAGCGTGTGCGCCGGGCCGTGATCAAGCCGGGCAGCCCCGCCATGGCCTTTGTACGCGCCGCGGCGGACGACGCCTATGACCGGCTGATCTTCCCCTCGATGGAGCGGGAGACCAGAAACGCCCTCACCGAGACGGCCAACGACGGCGCGATCAAAATGTTTGGCTTGAACTTAAAGCCCCTCCTGATGCAGCCGCCCGTCAAGGGCAAGGTCACGATGGGCCTTGATCCCGGCTATCGCAACGGCTGCAAGGTCGCGGTGGTGGACGGCACCGGTAAGGTGCTGGACACGACAGTGGTCTACCCCACCTTCTCCGAGAAGCACAAGGACGAGGCGATCCGCAAGCTCTCGGCCCTGATTCGCAAGGACAACGTGGAACATATTGCCATCGGCAACGGCACCGCCTCCCGCGAAACCGAGCAGATGACCGTGGAGATGATCGAGCAGCTGCACGGCGCAGTGAGCTACGCCATCGTCAACGAAGCGGGGGCGTCCGTGTACTCGGCCTCCAAGCTCGCGGCGGAGGAATTCCCGGACTTTGACGTGAACCTCCGCTCCGCCGTATCCATCGCGCGCAGACTTCAGGACCCGCTGGCGGAGCTTGTAAAGATCGACCCCATGGCCATCGGCGTCGGCCAGTATCAGCACGACATGCCCCAGGCGAAGCTGGCCGAGACCCTGGACGGCGTGGTGGAGGACTGCGTCAACGCCGTCGGCGTGGACGTGAACACCGCGTCCCCGGCGCTTTTGCAGCGGGTATCCGGTCTCAACAAGACCACCGCGAAAAACATCGTGACCTATCGCGAGGAAAACGGCATTTTCACCAGCCGCAAGACCTTGGGCAAGGTGCCGAAGCTCGGCCCCAAGGCAGGTGCTGGACAACACCGCCGTCCACCCGGAGAGCTACGCCGCGGCGGAGAAGCTCTTGAAGCTCTGCGGCTACACACTTGAGGACGTGAAGGCCGGAAGGCTCGCGGAGCTCAAGACCCGTGTCGGGGCTTACGGCCTTGCAAAGGCCGCCGAGGACTGCGGCGTGGGCGAGCCGACATTAAACGACATTATCGGTGAATTGCTGAAACCAGGCCGCGACCCGCGCGACGAGTTGCCGCCCGTGCTGCTCAGAAAGGACGTACTGGAGATCAGCGACCTCAAGCCCGGTATGGTGCTCACCGGTACAGTGAGAAATGTCATCGACTTCGGGGCTTTTGTGGACATCGGCGTCCATCAGGACGGCCTGGTTCACGTCTCCCAGATCAGCAACAAGTTCATCCGCCACCCGAGCGAGGTTCTGGCCGTGGGCGATCCCTGGGGCTGGACAGCTTCACAAGACCTGAGAGCGTCCCTGAGAGCGACATTGAGGAAATCCTCTCCGAGCTGATCGCCTGCGCCGTGGAGAAGGGTCTCATCGGCGACGGCATCACGGAAAAGGATTTGTTTGACTCGAAGCTCATGGGCCTGCTGACCCCGCGCCCCTCTGAGGTGATCGCGCGCTTTGACAGGCTCTACGCGGAGAGCCCGGAGAAGGCCACCGATTTTTACTACGCGCTCAGCCGCGCGAGCGACTACATCCGCACCTATCGCGTGGCAAAGGATCTCAAGTGGAAGAGCGCGACCGAGTACGGCGAGCTTGACATCACGGTCAACCTCTCCAAGCCCGAGAAGGACCCCAAAGCCATCGCCGCCGCCGGAAAGGCCAAGGCCGGCGGCTATCCCAAGTGCCTGCTCTGCCGCGAGGCCGAGGGCTACGCGGGCCGTCTGGACTACCCGGGCAGGGCCAACCACCGTCTCATTCCGATGAAGCTCAACGGCGAAGACTTCTGCCTTCAGTACTCCCCCTATGTCTACTACAACGAGCACTGCATCGTGCTCAACAGCCGCCACGTGCCGATGAAGATCGACCGGGCCGCCTTCAACAAGCTGCTCGACTTCGTCGATCTCTTCCCGCACTACTTCCTCGGCAGCAACGCCGATCTGCCCATCGTGGGCGGCTCCATCCTCAGCCACGACCATTTTCAGGGCGGGCACTACGACTTTGCCATGGCCAAGGCCGGGATCGAGACGGAGCTGCGCTTCTCCGGCTTTGAGGACGTGCAGGCCGGGATCGTCAAGTGGCCCATGTCCGTCATCCGCCTGCGCGCCGCCGACAAGGTGCGCGTCGCGGAACTGGCGGAAAAGATTCTGAAAGCATGGCGCGCCTACTCCGATCCGAGTGTCACGGTCTTTGCCGAGACCGACGGCGAGCCCCACAATACCATCACGCCCATCGCGAGACGCCGCGGCGCGGACTTTGAGATGGATCTGGTGCTGCGCAACAACCTCACCACCGAGGAATACCCACTCGGCCTCTTCCACCCGCACCAGGAGCTGCACCACATCAAGAAAGAGAACATCGGCCTCATTGAGGTCATGGGTCTGGCCGTGCTGCCCGCGAGATTGAAGGCAGAGCTCAAGGAGCTGGAGGAGATCCTCGTCTCCGGCGGCGACGTTTCCAAGAGCGAGAGCTGCTTAAAGCACGCCGCGTGGGTCGAAGAGCTCAAAACCCGCTATACCTTTACCTCAGAGAACACCGAGTCCATTCTCCGTCAGGAGGTTGGCGTGGTGTTCATGAAAGTGCTGGAGCATGCGGGCGTCTTTAAGCGTGACGAGGCCGGTCACGCCGCCTTCCTGCGCTTTGCGGAGAGTGTGGAGTGAGGAGAAGCGCCTGCAAAGTATGAAGCGAGAAACAGTCAAACAGGCGTTTATCACCTCCATTCCCGTCATGGCGGGCTATCTGGTGCTCGGCATCGGCTTCGGCATCCTGCTGCGCGACGCAGGTTACGGCGTGCCCTGGGCCTTCTGCATGAGTCTGCTGATCTACGGCGGCTCGATGCAGTATGTCGGGGTCGGACTGATCGCGGGCGCGGCGTCGGTGCTCACGACCGCGCTCACCACGCTGATGGTCAACGCCCGCCATCTCTTTTACAGCATCTCCATGATCGGCCGTTATAAAGACGCAGGTGCCTACAAGCCCTATCTGATCTTCGGCCTGACGGACGAGACCTACTCCCTGCTCAGCACAGGCGAGGCCCCGGCGGGCGTGGACGTAAACTTCTACCGTTTTTTGGTGACGCTGTTTAACCACTGCTACTGGATCATCGGCGGCATACTCGGAAACCTCCTGGGTGAGGTTTTGCCCTTCTCCTCGGAGGGGGTGGACTTCTCCATGACCGCGCTGTTTGTGACGGCCCTGGTCGAACAGTGGCTCAACGTCAAAGAGCACCGGCCCGTGCTCGCGGGGCTGGGATGCACGCTTTTAAGTCTGCTCATCTTCGGGCCGGAGAAGTTTCTGATCCCCGCCATGCTGCTGATCGCCCTGGCGCTTACGCTGCTGCGGCCGAGTCTTGAGGCCGGGAAGGAGGCGGCAAAATGAGCGGAGCTTCCCTCCACACCGCCGTCCTCATCGCCGTCATGGCGATCGGGACCGCGCTGCTGCGTTTCAGTCCCTTTCTGATTTTCAAGAAGGTTCTGCCCGCCTATGTCGTCTATCTGGGCAAGGTGCTGCCTCCGGCGATCATCGGGATGCTGGTGGTCTACTGCCTGCGCAATACCCCGATCCTCACCTCGCCGCACGGTCTCCCGGAGCTGATCGCTGTGTCGATCATCGTGCTGCTGCATGTCTGGAAGCGCAATTCCCTGCTCAGCATCCTGTCGGGGACGATCACCTATATCGTTCTTGTACAATACGTTTTTTAATCAACAGGAGGATCGGTGTCCGTGAAAGCCGAAATGAAAAATAAGCTCAAATCGCAATTGAAGGAGCTGCGGCCGGTCAACTTCCTGTTTTTGACCGTGGCCGGACTTGTCAACGCCTTCGGTGTGACCATGTTCCTCTACGTCCATGCTGATCGACCAGCTGACGCCCGCTCACTTCACGCTGTCTCTGTGCCTGGTGCTGCTGAACCTGCCGATCTTCCTCTTCGGGCTCAAACGGCAGGGCCTGGCCTTCACGATCTATTCGCTCTATGCAGTCGGTATGTATTCCTTCGGCTCCTGGCTGATCATGGAGGTGCTGCCGGTCGACGTGAACTTCGTCTCCCCGCTCGCCGGGCGTGATCTGCTGCTGTGCGCGATCTACGGCGGCGTTATCTCCGGCGTCGGCAGCGGCCTCACCATCCGCTTTGGCGGGGCCATCGACGGCATCGATGTGCTGTCCGTGACCTTTGCCAAGCGCATGGGCCTCACCCTCGGCAGCTTCGTGATGATCTACAACACGATTCTCTACATTCTCTGCGGCATTGTGATCAACAGCTGGGTCCTGCCTCTGTACTCTATTGTGACCTACTTCGTCGGCTCCAAGACGGTGGACTTCATCGTCGAGGGCCTTGACCGCGCCAAGTGCGCCATGATCGTCACCACGAAGGCGGACGAGATCTCCGACGTCCTGGCCCAGAGCTTTCAGGCTGCCGGCACCATTGTCAGCGCGACGGGCGGCTACTCCAAGAGCGAGAAGCAAATCCTCTATTTCATTGTCAACCGCTTCCAGATCAACCGGCTGAGACAGCTCGTCTTCCGTATCGACGACAAGGCGTTTATCTCTTTGCAGGATGTGTCCGATATTATCAAGAGGTATGACTGATTCTATGGCAACTCCCATCAAAACCGAACACAGCTCCGGTGCCAGTCTGCGCGCCGCGATTCTTCTGAACGCCGTCTTTCTCATGCTGACGGTGGTTTTCGTGCGCGTCGGCTTTGAGAGCAACGACGATCTCACTCTCGCGGCCTTCGTCGACGGACAGATGGCGCAGAGCACGCCCTACATCCCCTATATCAACATCGTGCTCGGCTGGCTGCTCAAGCTCATTTATGATGTGCTCGGCCGGGACGCGGCCTGGCACACATACTGCCAGTACGCCCTGCTCTTTATGGGGCTGACCGCCCTGTGCTTTGCCGTGTGCGAAAAGCTCGGCGTGAAGCGCGGTCTCGCGGTCGGAACGGTGCTGCTGCTGTTCTTCGGCGTGGACGTCTACAGCCTCATCAACTACACCAAAACCGCCGCGGTCTGCACCGTGGGCGGCATGGCCCTGCTGCTGACCGCCTCGGAGCGGGAGAGTCGGCGGGCTCCCCTGCTCGTCCCCGGCGTCCTGCTCGCGGTGCTCGGCTTCATGCTGAGAATGATGGAGTTTCTGCCCTGCTTTGCCATCACGGCAGCGCTGGCCCTGCGCCCGTTCCGGGACATTCTCACAGACAAGGACGGCGCGAAAGTCCGGCGCGTGCTGCGGCTCGCATTGCCGTTTGTGCTGGTGCTGCTCATCTCCGCCGGGTTCTACGCCGTCAACGAGTGGGCCTGGTCGAAGGAGCCGTGGAGCATCTACCACGAGTTTGACGCGATCCGCGTGGACTATTCCGACTACGGCCGCCCGGCATATCAGGACATGCCAGACGCCTACGACGCCCTGGGCCTCTCCGAGGCGGATGTGAAGCTGCTGGGCGACGGCGACTACTTTGACCCAGACGCCTTCTCCGGCGCGGTCATGCAGAGCATCACCGACGCGCGGGACGAGCGCTTCCCCCATCCCTCGGCTGGTGAGTGCGTCGGCCTCTTTCTCGACAAGGCCGTGCCCGGCTTCTTTTCGCAGCTGCCGGTCTACAGCCTGCTGCTGTTGCTGATTCTGTGGCTTGCGGCGGGAGAGCACGGATGGAGCGATCTGCTCAGTCTCCTCTTTGCGGTGGGGATCTTCGGGGCGGCTTATCTCTATCTGATCTATCGCGGGCGCTATCTGGTCGCGCGGGTCGATCTTGGCTTGCTGCTGGCACTTGCGGCGGCGCCCGCGCTGACACTGAACCGCGAAAAACTGCAAAACGAGCGTATGTTGACGCTCGTGGTGCTGGCCCTCGCGCTTGTTTCAAGCTATTTTCTCACGCGCGGCTCCTTCCGCAGCGTGGAGGTGGAGGATAAAAGCGAAATCCGCGCGGCGTATGAAGAGCTGTTGAAGGACGACAGGCACGTCTATCTCGCCAAGCTCGACGCCGTGACCGACGGGCTGTGGTCGCCGTTCGAGCCCGTCCCGGCGGGGTATTGGGACAGGATCGTGCTGCTGGGCGGCTTTGACTGCCTGCATCCGACGATCATGGACAACCTCGCCCGCTACGGGGTCTCGAACCCTTACCGCGACAGCGTCGGCAACAGCAAGGTTTATATCATCGAAGACAACATTGAGCTCACGCTGGACTTTATTCATCAGCACTATGACAGCCGCGCCCGCGCGGTGCTGGTCGAGCCGCTGAGTACGCGCACGGGCATGAGCATCTACCGCATTTTGAAGTGAGGGGCGCGCCATGAATCAAGGAAAAACCAGAGCCTGGCCGCGCCTCCTGCTGGCCCTTGCCGTGAACGCGGCGTTTCTGGCCGTGATGCTCACCTGCTTTGCCCCAATGTGGGAGACCAACGACGATCTGTTTATCTCCAAATTTGTCGACGGGCAGCTCAGCCGCAAGACGGCCTTTGTGCCCTTTCTCAACATCTGCCTTGGCTGGCTGCTGAAAACCGTCTATACCCTGCTGGGCGACGGCTTCAACTGGTACTCCGCCTCGCAGTATCTGCTGCTCTTTCTCGGCTTCACGGCCATTACCTGGACGCTGCTGCGGCGCTATCGTACCGGCCCCGCGCTCGTGATGACGGCGGTGCTGCTGCTCGCCTTCGGGACGGACTGTTACTTGAGCATGAACTTCTCCAAGCCCGCCGCCCTCGGCACGGTCGGCGGCATGTGCCTGATGATCGAGGCCCTGCGCGGGGGCGGGAGGGCAGAAAAAATCCCGCTCACGCTCGGCATCTTGCTGGCGCTGGCGGGTTATGTGTGGCGTTTTGAGGAGTTCGGGGTCTGCGCGCTGCTGACGGCGGCGGGCGTCCTCGTTTTGCTCTTTGAGCGCGGCGCGAAGAACCGGGCTCTCCCCCTCGCTGGGCGGCTGCGGCAGTATCTGCGCGTGATCGCGCCGTTTGTCCTTCTGGCGGTGCTCGCGGCGGGACTCTTCGCCGCGGACTATCTCGCGTGGCAGAGGCCCGAGGCGGGCGGCTTCCGGGAGTTCAACGACACCCGCAGTCTCTTCCTCGACTTTCAGACGCCGGAGTATGCCCAGATGCCGGAGGTCTACGACTCCGTCGGCATGGACGAAAACTTTGTGTACATGATGAAGAAGTGGAGCTTCTACGATAAAGAGAAGTTCAACATGGAAAACCTCCACACGCTCATCGCCGCGCGGGACGAGCGCGTCGCCCGCCGCACGCCCGGGGAATGCCTCGGCGTCTTTCTCAACGAATGCCTGATGGGCTTTACGCAGGACAGGCCCTTCTGGGGCTTTGCGCTGCTGTTGGCGATCTGGCTTGCCTGCGGAAAGCGCGGGGCCGGGATCTGGGTCAGCCTCGCGTACCTCTTTGGCATGTTCGGGTTCATCTACCTTGTAATGATCTGGTCGGACCGCTATCTCGCCAACCGCGTGGACGTCGGCCTCTTCCTCGCCATGGCGGCGGTGCTGGGGATGCAGATGGATGAAAAGCGCCTGCGCGACGAAAAGCTGCTGCTGACCGCTCTGCTGCTTGTGAGTCTCTTTGTCAGCTACCGCACGAACCGCGCGTACTGCCTGTTTGACAGCCACAACCGCATTGAGGACAAGAGCGCCGAAAAGGCCGCCGTCGCAAGGCTGCTGGAGGATGACGAGCACCTCTATCTCGTCAAGGTCTGGGCCATTGACCACCAGCTCTATTCCCCGCTGGAAACGCCGCCACCGCTATACGCCGAAAAGCTGCTGCTGCTTGGCGGGTGGAGTATGGGCCACCCCTCTATTGAGGCGGTGCTGGACGACTGGGGCATCGGCAACCCCTTCCCCGAGCTCGTGAACCGGGAGGACGTGTATCTCATCGACCACAACATCAAGCGCACGATTTCCTTCCTGCGCGCGTACTACTATCCCAAGGCCGCGGCGGAGCTGGTCGAGACGGGGTATAAAATCTATCGCATCACGGCGAAGTGACAGGGTTGAAGCCAAACAGCCAACGCAGACACGACGAGGCGGAAACAGCGGTTTCACCGCAGCGGACAGTGCACCCGACAAGCTCCGGACGTGCGTCCGGAATATGCCTGTGTTGCTCCGCTGATCTGCAGGGCTCTCTTGTTTCTATGGAGGGTAGCATCAGCCCGAATTTTGCTCAAAATGCAACAAGAAACCTCTTTTGCCTTGGCATGCAAAAGAGGTTTCTTTCATGGAGCAGGGTACGGGAGTCGAACCCGCCTAGCCAGCTTGGGAAGCTGGAGTAATACCGATATACCAACCCTGCGTGCGTAGGGCATTATAGCACAGTCAAAAGAAAAAGGCAAGTACCAAGTACCTGCCTTTTTCCATGTTCATTCGATGAATTATACGATTCTCCGCGCCTCAAAGCCGCGCTCGGCATAGTGGCCGGCGAGATCCGTGATCACAACGCCCGTGGCAGAGTTCTGCGCGTGAATGAATTTGCCGAAGCCGATGTAAATGCCGACGTGGCCGATATAGCTTGACCCGGAGTAGAAGCAGAGAATATCGCCGGGCTGCAGCTCACTCGCACTGACGCCATAGCCGTTTTTGGCCTGATCCTGGGCAACGCGGTTGAGTGTGATGCCGAAGTGGGCATAGACATAGCTGACAAAGCCCGAGCAGTCAAAACCGGAGGGATCTCTGCCGCCCCAGCTGTACGGGCAGCCCAGATACTGATAGGCATACCAGGCAATCTGCTGGCCCTTCTCCAGACTGCTTCCGGTGAGGGTGCCGGTGCTTGTCTGCGTGCTGCCGCCTCCGCTGCCGACCTGGAAGCTGCCTTCCTGGACGAACTGCGAATAGATGTAACCCGCCTTGCCGTTGCAGACCACAGCTGTCCAGTCGCCGGTGACGCCCGCGATCTTCAGGGCATTGCCGTAGGACAGCTCATCCACGATGGCCGCGGACATGGAGGGCGCGCTGCGCATGCGGACATTGTTGCCGGCGACGTATCCGTCTGCCCCGGCGATCTGCACCTCGGGCGTCGGCACCGGCATCTGTGTCTGCGCTTGCGCCGGTGTATACACCGTTTCGGTATGGGTGGCCTCCACCACCGGCGCGCTTGCCGGGAGCGGGGTCGGGATGGTGACATAGTCGGAGTAGATGAAGCCGAAGGCCCCGTCGATCAGGCAGGCCGTCCAGTCCATATAGATGCCCGTGACGCCGACAACCTTGCCCGCACTGTAGGTCTCAATGATCGGGTAGCTGCTGCCGGGCCCCTTGCGGAAGCGCACATAGTTTGCGTTGATGTAACCGGGCGTCTCATCCACCCCGGGCGTCGTGGCGTGCTCAAGCGAGAGCTCCTGCGAGCCGGCCGTGGGGCGCTGTTCGGGCGCGGGCGTCACGGTCGGCACCGTGTAGACGGGCATGTCGGATATGGCGGTGCTGACATCGGTCTGTGCGGCAGGCGTCTCCGTCCAGCCGTCAAAGCTGCCGAGGGCGACATAGTCCTTGTATATGTAGCCGGGGACCCCGTCGATAATGCAGGCCGCCCAATCACCGATAGTGAAGTAGTACGTCAGCTCCTTGCCGCGGTTATACTCCCCGCGCACGGAATAATCAGAACCCGGCGCGCTGCGGAAGCGGACATACATGGCGTCCACATAGCCCGCCTGTCCCTGACCCAGCACGCTCTGCGCGGCAGTCTGTGCAGGGCTCAGGCTGGTGCTCTGCGTGATGCTCTGCGGGATACTCTGGGCGGGAGTCTGGGAAGGCACCTGAGAGGGAGTCTGGGAGGGAGTCTGCACGGGGAGCAGGGGGCTCTCCTCCTCGGTTATTTCGAGAAAGCCCGCGGCCATAAAGCCGGTCGTGCCGTCGTATTCCACCCGGAACCAGGGGCCGTTGGAGCGGTCCACCACGGTGACTTTCGCGCCCTCGGGCAGGCAGTCCACCACACGGAAATTTGTCCCCGGACCCTCCCGCATATTCACGTCGCTGCCGATGACGACGGCCTCCTCCGCCCAGGCGGAGGCATGCAGCATCGCCCCGATCAGCAGAGAAAACAGGAGGACCCTGATCGCTTTCTTGCCCATACGAAACAAATCCTTTTTTCTTTTTTACGCTTTATCTGGAGGCAAGCGCTCTCTCAAGCCAGACGGCCGCTACGTCGATCGCGCTGTAAAGACTGTCCTTCTCGGCTTTCTTTACGATTCTGTCGCGGGATTTTATCCCCGAATCCGTCAGCTGAAGCTGGATCGAGACCTTGGTTGCAACGTCCAGATCCTTGACCTTCTTGGTGTCCAATATCTGCAGCATGATGATATACTTGTCCGCGAAACTGCCGTAATAGATGATATTGTCCTTTCGCTGG
>CADAAM010000128.1 GCA_902785905.1 Oscillospiraceae bacterium
GGAGAGCCGGATACGCTGAGAGGTGTACGTCCGGTTCGGGAGGCGGCTCCCTGAAACCTACTGGCGAAAACCAGCAAGGCGCAGGGTGCCTACCTCATACATAACGGCAGACATGGTCTACCGCGATATCCGAGAAACCGTAAGCTTCCGCTTTGGTGAGTCTGCCGTTTGCAACCTCATGGATGATGTGCAAAAGCTCCGCGCCCATTTCCTTGTAGGTCTTCTCACCGCGCACGATGGGGGAGAGGTCCACATCCATGTTGTCCTCCATGCGTTGATAGGTGCGGCCGTTTGCTGTGACCTTGAGGACGGGGACAATGGCATTGCCGGTGGGAGTGCCGCGGCCGGTGGTGAAGATGACCACCTGGCATCCGCCCGCTACCATGGAGGTGACGGAGGAAATGTCGTAGCCCGCGGTGTCCATGACGATGGCGCCGTGCTTTGTCGGGCGCTGAGCCTGCTCAAGCACTTCCACGATGGGGCGGGTGCCGCCCTTGCGGATGCAGCCGAGGCTCTTTTCATCCAGGGTGCTCAGGCCGCCCGCCTTGTTGCCCGGTGTGGGCTGACCGGCGCGGCAGTCCTGCCCGGCGGCCTTGAGATGATTTTCATAGGCGCGGCAGACCTCGATTATCTCGTTGTGGATCTTCGGGGTTGCTGCACGCTTGGCGACCACGTGCTCACCGCCGATCCACTCGATGGACTCGCTCATCATGCTCGTTGCGCCGAGATCGACCAGCAGATCGCTCAGCTCGCCCACGGCGGGATTGGAAGCAATGCCGGAGGTAGCGTCCGAGCCGCCGCACTCGATGCCCATGAAAAGCTCCGTGATCGGGAAAAGTTCCTTCTGCTGCATTCCCGCTTCCGCTGCCATATCCCGTGCGGCGCGGACAGCCTTCTCAATGGTCTTGAGCGTGCCGCCCTCGTCCTGGATACCGAAGGAAACCACGGGCTTGGAGGTCATCTTCTGAAGCTTGGCTTTCAGCTTGTCATGGCCCACGGTCTCGCATCCGAGGCCAATGATCACAACGCCATAGACATTGGGGTTGCAGGCAAAGCCGGTCAGTACCTTCTGGCTCATCTCGGTGTTGGCGGCAACATCGGAGCAGCCGGTGTTGAACACGATGTTCACAGCGCCGCGCACCTGAGAGGCGACAATGCGTGAGCTCTCGCTGCCGCAGGCGCAGGTGGGAAGGATCAGCACATGGTTGCGGATACCGGGTCTGCCCTCCGCACGGCGATAGCCCCAGAATTTGAGGCCGTCGTCGGTCTTGACTGCCCGGAAGTCGTCTGCTTCCTCACCGTTGTCCTCAACCAGCTCGCTGTCATAATCGCGGGGAACGCTGTGGATGTTCTCGTGGTTTACAAGGTGACCCTTTGCAATGGGACAGTTGGTTTTGCCGATCAATTCACCGTACTTGAGAACCTCGTCACCCTCGGCGAGATCCTTCAGGGCGATCTTGTGGCAGTAGGGGATGTCTTCTTCAGCGCGGATGGTGAGAAGCTCGCTGCCCTTCTGATAGACAACGTCCTCTCCCTTTGCGACCTCCGTAACACAAGTCACGACATTGTCAATCTCATCCATCATCAGTGCGTTGACTTTCATATCTGTCCTCCAATCGAGTTTTGTTGAAAAGTTTCTTTTGGTGTCTTTACAATAGCACAACAATACTATATAATCAATTTCATGAATTTTATATATATATAAATTTCACAAATAGTAAGGTGACAGCTATGGAACAGGACATGAAGTATATCTATCAGGTGTATCAGGACGGCAGCTTTTCCGCTGCGGCTGAACATCTGTACATGAGTCAGCCCGCACTCAGCATTGCGGTAAAGCGTGTTGAAGAAGCCATCGGCGCGGAGATCTTCGACCGCAGCCGGCGCCCTGTGGCGCTCACCGAGGCGGGCCAGGCCTACATCGACACACTGCATTACATACGCTACCTGGAGGAGGATCTTGCCCACCGGATCGAAGACTTGCGGGGGCTGCAGACCGGCACTCTGCGTCTCGGCGGAACGCACTTTCTCAACTGTTATATTCTCGCGCCCATCCTTGCGGAGTTTTCCAAGCAGTATCCCGGCATCCGGCTTGAATTATTTGAGGACAGCGCGCTGAAGCTGCAGGGGTATCTCCAGCGCCGCGATCTCGATCTCACGCTCAGCTGTGCGCCGGAAATCGTGGAACAGTTCGAGCACAAGCCCGCTTTTTATGATCACGTCCTGCTGGCGGTGCACCGGGATCTTCCCATGTCCCCAGAGCTGGACGCCTTCGCCCTCAGCGCTGACGATATCATGAAGCGCCGCCATCTGGAGGAAGACTGCCCGCGGGTTGATCTGACGCACTTTCAGGATATGGAATTCATTCTGCTCCGTCAGGGCAACAATCTCTATGACCGCGGGCGGAAGATGTTCCGGGAGGCGGGCTTCGATCCCAAAATAAAAATGACCATCTCTCAGATGGTCACTTCCTATCGTCTGGCGGACAACGCCCTCGGCGCAGTATTCATCAGCGATCGACTGGTGCGATCCAAACGCTCACACCTGCGTTTTTTCAAAATCAACTCGGAATATGCCGACCGCCTGTTTTATTTCCTTCTCCCAAAGCGGGACTACACGCCCTTTGCAGTCCGCCGCTTTATGGACTTTGCAGCCGTAAACATTCCGAATCCCGGCTTTCGTCTGGAGCTCGAAGATGCATAGCTTAGCTTTTATTTCTGCGCAATACACCTGTATGATGTGAAAAGTGCTTCTTCTGTGATAAGTTTTAGGAAGGTAATTACTGATACTATTACTTGATTAATTTTTTATCAAGTGCGCCGCAGTTCCTGCGGCGCAGACTGTGGACAAACCTTCGCAAACCAAGTTGGTCTTGCAAGAGAGAGCTGTGAAGGGGGACGGGGAGTCCCCCTTCACGTACAATCCATGCAAAAATGGGAATTATTTCGGAAGTTCCCATTTTTGCCCGTCAAGCTGTCGACACTTTGTCGACAGCTTGAGTCGCAGTTCCTGCGGCATTTTCAGCGTGAAAGGCTGAAAACATGTCTCATACAAGAACCTCTGCGCGCCTTATGGCGGTATGAAAACCTTTAAGGGATTAAAGGTTTTCATGAGGTTTTAGTATGATTTTGTCACTTTTTTGAAATATACGATGCGACTCACCACGTTCGCGTGCATAAGTTCGCGTCAGCCAAATCAAAGATTTGGACGCTCATTTTATTATTCCTGCAAAAAACTGCCTTCATCAGAACTCCATTTTTCTCGAAATCTGCTCTTGCCGAATTATGCGGTGTTGCCCTGATGGAGATAAAACCATCTTAGGGATGGAGGGGCTAGCCCCACCCCCTGTATGAATTATCAAGATTTCGCTGAAACGACGTACTGCGCCGCCCGTTTTGTCCGCGTTATAAACACACTTGACTTATATTCACGTACAGTGTATGATAAGCCCGCTTATTGAAATAACACAGGAAGTGATCATCATGCTCTATGTCAGCACCCGCGGCGCATCACCCGCCGTCTCCTCCTCCCGCGCGATCATGGACGGTCTCGCCCCCGACGGCGGCCTCTATACCATGAACCCGAATGAGATCCCGAAGCTCGACTGGTGCGCCCTTCTGGATCTGGACTATAGCTCCCTCGCCGCAAAGGTTCTCTCTGCCCTGCTTCCGGACTTCCCGGAAGATGAGGCGAAGTCCCTTGTCGAAGCCGCCTACCGGGGCAAGTTCTCCTCCGCCCCCCACATCACGCCCCTGATAGCTGCCGGGGACGAGCTGTTTCTTGAGCTCTTCCACGGCCCCACCTCCGCCTTCAAGGACGTGGCCCTCTGCCTTCTGCCGCACCTGATGAAGCGCGCGGCCGAAAAGTGCGGGAACACGGACGACATCCTCATCCTCACCGCCACCAGCGGCGACACCGGCAAGGCCGCGCTCGAGGGCTTCCGGGATGTGGACGGCATCCGCATCATGGTCTTCTATCCCCGCGACGGGGTCAGCGCCGTGCAGAAGGCGCAGATGGTCACGCAGGCCGGCAAAAACGTCAAGGTCTGCGCCGTCGAGGGCAACTTTGACGACGCCCAGTCCGGCGTCAAAGCGGTCTTCTCCGCGATGCCGAAGGGCCTGTCGTCGGCAAACTCCATCAATATCGGCAGACTTGTCCCGCAGGTGGTCTATTACTTCTCCGCCTACTTTGACGCCGTCCGCCTCGGACGCATCAAGGCCGGGGACAAGCTCAACTTCTCCGTCCCCACCGGCAACTTCGGCGACATTCTGGCGGGCTATCTCGCCTGTGAGATGGG
>CADAAM010000129.1 GCA_902785905.1 Oscillospiraceae bacterium
GGTCTGGGCGTGCTCTGGACGCCGCCGCTGACGTAGATGTAGGCGGTCGTGGTGCGCGCGCTCTGGTTGTTGCCGTAGAAGGTGGCGAAGGCGCCCCAGCCGTTCATGCTCGCGTTGACGTTGTAGACGTTGAACGTCGTGCTGTTCTCGCCGCTGTAGGTGCCGCCGCAGGCGCTGACAAACTCCGCGGGGGTCTTCACGTTGCCGTAGGGATCGACAAAGCTCCAGCTGACGTTGGCGGCGTTGGCGGCATAGGCGATGAAGATGGCGGTGCCGCCCACGGTGCGGTTTTCATTGGAGGGGTTCTTGGTGACATACACAGCGGGTCCCGTGACAACCGGTGCCTGGACGGGCGTCTCCTCCGGAGCGTCCACGTAGTTGAGGAAGACGGCGTAGCTGCTCACGAAGCGGCTGAGATCCTTGGCGTCGCTCGCCTTGAACCAGTCAAAGCTGGTATTGCTGCGCTGCAGGCCGCTGAAGGTGGTGTAGCCGATGTTCAGAAGCTGATCGTCGGTAAGAGGGTTCTTGTTCTTATCGACACAGGTCACCTGAGGCGTGCCGTTGTCGATGGTCTCCACGACCTTCATGCCAAGGGTGCCGGCGTTGATCGTGTCGTTATACTTGGAAATACCACAGGTAAAGGTGATCGCCATGTCCGAGTGGGTTCCGCCCGCCGCAGCGGCATCCTCACCGGTGAGATCCTCGCAGACCTCGGCGAAGTTGGTGAAGACATAGTAGGTGGCGTGGTTCGTCGCGTCATAATAAGTGTCTGCGCTGTCGGTCATGAGGTTGAAGAATTCGTCGTTCACCATCAGGGTGCCGTCCTGATCCAGGTCGAAGGCGAGCTTGAGGGACGCGAGGGTGTTGCGATCCTCGCTGACCTCCCAGGCCTTGAGCTTGGCGTCGTTCTCGCCGTCGTCCGTGGTGGTGGCAGCCAGCAGCTCAACCCGTCCGTTGTGATTGAAGCTGTTCTTGATCAGGGTGAGCTGTTTAACAAGGTCGTCGGTATCGACGTTGTCGGCCCAGGCGCTGACGCTCAGCGAGAGCACCATCACGAGGGCGAGGGCAATGGCGATGATTTTTTTCATGTGCATTTCCTTTCTGATTTCCAATTTGTTGTGTTTCTGCTTTCTGAGGAATCTATATGATTGGAAGACGGAATCCTCCCAACATATTAAATGATTGGCGGCTCCCGGTTTTCGCCGCTCTCCTGCGCGTGGCGTACCACGATCTGACTGTATGGGATCTCAATGCCTCTGCGGTCAAGCATCAGCTTGACTTCCCGGTTCAGGGCTCGCAGGGCCGGATAGCGGAGGTCGGGCGCCACATAGATGGCAATTCTGAGATTGATGGCGCTGTCCCCGAAGGATTCCACGCCCTCATACTGTGGCGGCTTTACGAGGCCCGGAATCTTGTCCATCATTTTCGGCAGTTCCTCTTCAAGGATTGCCTCCACCTCGGTCAGATCCGCGTTATAGGAGATGGGCGCCTCCAGCACCATGCGGGCGACCTTGCCGTCGCTGTTGACGATGTCGCGCAGGGAGGAGTTGTTGAAGATCTTGGTATCCGCAAAGAAGCTGACCTTTGTGGTACGCAGGCCGATCTCCGTCACCGTGCCGTACCAGCTTCCCGCGGTGATGAAGTCACCCACCTTATAGCTGCCCTCCACCAGCGTGAAGAAGCCGGCGATGATGTCGCTCACCAGATCCTTGGCGCCGAAGCTGATCATCAGCGAAAGGATGCCCGCCGAGGCCAGCAGCGTCCTGGTGTCCACGCCGAACTGCGCCAGGCCGTAATAGACGAAGACGACCACGCAGATGTATTTCAGCGCGTTCTTGAGCAGCAGGCACACCGTCTCCACCCGCATGTCGGAGACCCGGGCAATGAGATAGAGGAGGCGGTTGAGCAGCACCACAGACACATACATGGCGCACAGCAGGAAGACGCAGGCGGTCAGCGCGAAGATGTTAAATCCCTTCTGCCAGTTGCCGGACATGACATAGGCCAGATTTCCCAGCTCCATGACACTTCCGCTTTGATCGAGGCTCGCGTAGAGCGTGGGCAGCAGGACACCCAGACAGAACACCAGCAGCAGCCGGTAGACGATGCGCCTGATCCGCTGCTCCGGGGACCGCTTGCTCCCGGGAATGCTCTCCACGCCCCAGCGCTCCTCCAAGCCCCATTTATCCTGGACGGAGAAGAGATCGGAAATCCCAGAGAACAGGCCGCGGGCGGACGTCTCTCCCTCCGCCTCCGGCGCTTTCTCTTCCTCCTCGGCGGGCGCGCCGTCCAGCACGACCCGCTGATACCCGCACAGCGTGAGCAGGCGGATGATGAGCGCCGTGACCGCCGTGCAGAGCGTCAGGCGAAGAGAGACAAGGAGATTGTCCAGCGTCGCCGTGCGCCGCACGATGGGCACCAGATACAGCTCCTCCGTCTCGCTGACGCCGGCATAGTAGGTCTGACCGTTGATCTTTAAAAAGCCGCTGAAATCCTCCGTGAGGTTCTCTTTCCGTATCCCCAGCTCCTCGACGCTCTCGTCCTTGAAGCCGATGCCTGTCGTGGCAATGATGTCCAGCGTCGCCTTATCAACGGCGATGGCGTGTTCCGGCAGGCCGATGATCATATTGGACAGAACCGTATCGACGGTGAGCGGACTGATCAGCTCGTCCCGCAGCGCGGGGTCTACGGCAATCATCACGAAACCGTCGCACAGATCCTCCTCGCTGCGCAGGCTCACGCCGATATACTGGACGTTCTCAGAGAAGCGATCATCGAGAGCGGGATCCTGCACCACGCCGAATACGCCGTCCAGCAGCGCCCGAAACTCATAGGAGGGGTCGGCCGGATCGTCGCTGAGACTGTAGTGGTCATAGGGGGAATTGGTGACGACGACCCGGCCCCGCTGATCGAACACATAGATGTACTTCACCTTGAGGTCGTCGGCGTAATGCTGCATGTCGTGCCGGGTCAGTTTGTCCCTGCCCGTCTTTGTCACGATCTGACCCGCCAGCCAGCATTGGGTCTCGTAGTATTCATCGAGGAAGCCGTTGAGCTTTTCACGCTGCTCCCGATAGGTGCTCAGCGTTTCCACCGCCGCGTCGGCGTGCTTGTCCATAGTCTGGAGGTCGTTGGTCACATCCGCCAGAACCAGGATATACCAGCACGCGCCGAACATCACGGCACAGGAGAGAGCCGCGTAACAGATCAGCTTCAGGCGTAATTCCCTCACCGATTCCCGCCGCAGCTCCGTCACCAGCGAGATCCATTTGATGAGAAGCCACATCAGGATCACAAAGATGAGGGTAAAGGCCAGCGCGTTTACGACAATGTACGACGCCCACTCCAGAACAGGAACCCCGCAGACAATGTAGGCGTCCCCATAGTCCATCACACAGCCGATCAGAGACATACGCATATAATCGATGAAATCATCGAAGGTATGGACTCTGCTGGCGGCCAGCTTGTACGGCTCCATCATGCCGAGCTTCAGTTCCAGACTTTCGGGCTTCGTCCAGCGCCTGATGGAGCTGATGGCAATGACCTCATCCTCTTCGAGCTGCTCAAAGGGCTGGAAGAGACGGCCCACATAGTTCTCGTCCGGATGGGCGAGGATGCGGCTTGTCTCCTTGTCGACGACGAACATAAACCCGTCGCGTCCGACTTTCAGCTTGGTGACCCGGTTCATCCAGGAGAGGGTGTCGCCGACGATCTCCTCCAGCTCCGTCTCGTCCGGCAGGGCAAAGTCCGCATCGGAAAAAGCGTCGTGGCTCAAAAGCTCTTCCCAGCTCTCCGTCATCTGCCGGTAGGCCCCCCGCAGCGCCTCCTCGTTTTGCTCGAGCTGCGGCAGGAGCTTGGCCACCTGAACCACAGCCCGGTCGATCTGCGGCTCCAGACGGGCGCTGTTGCTGTTGTCGAGCAGCCGTATGGACAGCAGGAGCACCAGCACGGATGAGAGCAGCAGCACCGCGCAGAGGCGGAGCTTTCTCAGGCGGAGCTTCCGTCCGTACCTTTTCTCAGCGTCACTTTTTGGCTGGCGTCTCTTCATGGAATACGGATATCTCCTGTCTTGAACTCAGTACTGACCGATATACTCGCTGTCGCCGAGGCCGAGAATGACGCGGGCCAGAGGGCCAAGGATAATGAGGAAGATGCCGTAGCCGACGCCCTTGCCGAAGGACTTGGCGAGCTTGATGCTCTGCATGACATGCAGCACGAACGCGGCGATGCCGGCGGCACCGGAGATCATGGTGAGGGTCGAGCTCGGTTCCTGGACGCCGTTGACATAGCTCGTAACGCCGACGCAGATGAGATAGACGACGCCCATGACGCTGGACCAGCAGATGCTGTATTCGGTGAAGATGTTCACGATGGGGATGAAGGCGAGGATGCCGGGTTTACCGGCCTTGCTGAAGATTTTCCAGTCCGCAACGACCTGGAGAACGTACCAGGCGACAAAGCCGATGAGGATCATGGTGAGGATTTTCATGTTGATTTACTCCTTTTGTTTTTTTCTTTCTTTCTTATTGTTTGCGGCGAATTACTTGTTGCCGGAGGGCATGGGGATGAGCTTGACGACGGCCGCGGCGAAGTTGGACATCGGCATGGTCTGCACGGTCACGACGCCCGGGCCGGTGACGACGGTGTTGAAGAGGTCTTCGCCGCCGAAGAGCGCGTTCTTCACGCCCTTGATCGACTGGATATCCATGCTCACGGACTGCTCCATCATGGCGAGGTGGCCCGTGGAGATGAGCATCTTCTCACCGGCCTTGAGGCTGTAGTTGATGGCGGAGCCGTCGATCTCCAGCAGCACGGTGCCCTGGCCGGAGAGCTTCTGCATGATGAAGCCCTCGCCGCCGAAGAGCGCGGTGCCGATCTTCTTCTGGAAGAAGACCTCCATATTGATGCCGGTGGTCATGGCGAGGAAGGCTTTCTTCTGGATGATGATGGGCTTGTCCGGGGTGATCTCCACCGCAATGATGTTGCCGGGGACGCAGGAGGTGAAGGCGATCAGCCCGCTGCCGCCCTTTGCGGTGTAGGTGTTCTGGAACAGGCTCTCGCCCGAGAACATGCGGCCGAACATCTTGCCGAGACCGCCG
>CADAAM010000130.1 GCA_902785905.1 Oscillospiraceae bacterium
GGCGCCGAGGATCTGCTTGGCGTTGAACTCGGTGCCGCTGCCCGCGTCGCCGACGGAGACGTTCTTGCCCGCGAGCTGCTCGATGGAGGTGATGTCCTTCCTCGCGAGGATCTGGACATACTCGGGGTAGCAGGAGGCGACGGCAGAGAATCCCGTGATGGGCGCGCCGCCCGCGAAGAGGTCGGTACCGGTATAGGCGTAGTACATGACGTCGTTTTGGACAATGGCGATGTCGGCGTCGCCGGTGTCGAGCATCTGGATGTTGGCCTTGGACGCGCCGGTGGACTCAACCTTGAGGTTCAGGGTGTTTTTGAGCTTCTCGTTGAGAACGTTGGCGATGACGCCGCTGAAGCCGTAGTAGGTGCCGGACGTACCGCCGGTGGCGTACTTGAGCTCGGTGACGGAAGACTTGCCGCAGGCGCAGAGCGCAAAGATCATCACGGCGGCAAGCAGGAGTGCGATTGCTTTCTTCATAATGGTAACCTCCGTATTGGTATTTTCTTATTTCTCTCTTGAAAAAATTTTACAGGCGGGGCTTGTATTACGCCTGTTGTGGTGTTATACTACAACCAAAAGTTGATTTTTACAAGTCCCCTTTTCTTTTTTTGCCTTTTTGATCATTTTGATCCGATAGCACTCATGGATTTTATGGAAATGCGATAAAGAAATTTGTCAAATTTGCCGATCACCCCATGCTTTCCCCGATTCCGGGATCGCCGGGCAAACAACGATAACGCGTTAACCGGAGGTGCGCGAAATGGATTTTTCACTCTTGAAGAGCTTCATTGCGGTGGCAGAGGAGAAGAGCTTTTCGTCAGCCGCCAAAAATCTGTTCATCTCGCAGCAGACCCTGTCCAAGCAGGTGGCGAAGCTGGAGGAGGATCTGGGCACAACTCTCTTCATCCGCAGCCGTCCTCTCGGGCTGACCCCGGACGGCGGCCGCCTGCTGCCTATCGCCAAGGAGATTCTGCAGCTCAAGCAGCAGTTTGAGGAAAGCTCGAGCAAGAGCTTCAGCGGTACGCACTACATCCACCTGGGCATTGAGCACACCATCGCCCGGGCCATCCTGCCGCATGTTCTGCCCCGTTTCCTCGCCGACCACCCCGACACCTTTGTCAAGCTCAGCGAGGAGTCGCCCAGCGTGATGCAGAAATCCATCTCCTATGAGGGTGTGGACCTGGTGATCGGTTCGCTCGGCAGTGTGCCGGACAAGTTTGAGGCCATCCCGCTCTGCCGGAAGGAGCATCTGTTGGTGGTGCCGAAGGAGCTGATGGCGGCTCTCGCGGGGGATAAGCTGGACGAGACGGTCGCGCGCTTTTCCCGGAGCGCTGACCTGAGCTTTTTTGAGTCCGCGCCCTTTATCAAAATCCCGCGCCAGTCCTCGGGCGGCCGGGCACTCGGCAGCTACCTTAAATATTATGACATCAGTCCCCGCTTCGTGTGCGAACTGACCAACATTGAAAACGCCTTTCAGCTTGCAAACTCCGGCATCGGCGTCTTCATCTATGCCAAGGTCTTCTGGGATATGCTCTCCCCCGAGCTCCAGGCCGACTATCTCAAAAACATCTATATTTTCCCCCTGCCTTACCTGCCGGACATCGAAGACGTATGCGCCTACTACAACCGCGACGCGGGCATCAACGGCATGACCCAGGAGCTTTTCGAGTCGGTCAAGGCCTTCTTTGAGGAATACAAGGCGCGGCAGAAATAACGCCCTCGACGCGCTTTTCTTGACAAAGCGCTATAAATGATTATAATTATTTCAGTTTATTACTCCGGCAGTAAAATAATTAGAATCCTTGAGACTGTACAGCCGGAGTAACAAGATTATATATTGCCGATTTAATAAAACCGACGTGCGCCCGGAGGATATGCGCGCGATGGTTAGCGCCGGGACCGTGACGGGTTGACGAGGTTGGCGGTGATCGAAAGATTCGGCGGATGCCGCCACGGCTCACAGTGGGTCGCAAGGGGAAGGTTAAAAAGCAGAATCAAGACTGCAACAGAGCCTCTCAGGACAATTACGACAAAATGTGCAAATGGGCCGCCGACTACATTGCGGCAAAGATCAGGGCGCACAAGGAAGACCGCCCCTTCGTGCTGGGGCTGCCGACCGGCTCCTCCCCCATCGGCGTATACAGGGAGCTTGTCCGCATGAATCAGGCGGGCGAGCTGTCCTTCAAAAACGTCGTGACCTTTAACATGGACGAGTACGTGGGTCTGCCCCACGAGCATGATCAGAGCTACTGGTACTTCATGCACGACAATCTCTTCGACCATCTGGTCGATATGAGGCCGGAGAATATCAACATTCTCAACGGCATGGCCGAGGACCCCGAGGCCGAGTGCGCCCGCTATGAGGAGAAGATCACCTCCTACGGCGGGATCGACCTCTTCATGGGCGGCATCGGCGTGGACGGCCATCTCGCGTTCAACGAACCGTACACCTCCCTCTCTTCCCGCACGGGACTTCGCAATCTGACCACCGACACCATCATCGTCAACTCCCGCTTCTTCGGCAACGACCCGGCCAAGGTGCCCACACAGGCCCTCTCTGTCGGCATCGGCACCGTGACGGACGCGAAAGAGGTCCTTGTCCTCATCAGCGGCCACAACAAGGCCCGCGCACTGGCGGCCACCGTTGAGGGAGGCGTGAGCCAGAAGTGGACCTGCAGCGCCCTGCAGCTGCACAACGCGGCAATCATCGCATGCGACGAGGCCGCCTGCGGCGAGCTTACGGTCGACACCTACAAATACTTCCTCGATATTGAGAAGGCCGAGAGGCTTTGATCCTGTTCACCGATAAAATGCTTTATCTCCCCGGCGGATATCCGCCGGGGAGTTTTTTGCGCGGAAAAGGATTGTCTCGGCGCTGTCCTTATGCTAAAATATATCTGTTACTGCCGCAAAGCGGAAACACAGCGGGGAACTTTTGCTATCTGTCATTCTGAGCACAAGCGAGGAATCCTTTATATTGGATGTACCACCCGAAGGCTCCTTCGCCGGCGCTCAGGATGGCAAGCAAGTTACATATACATTTTTTCATTATATAATTATATATAATATGGAAGGAAGGATCACATGGCTACAATCAAACGAATCGGCGTGCTGACAAGCGGTGGAGACGCACCCGGCATGAACGCTGCGGTCCGCGCAGTCACCCGTACCGCCCTCTCCTGCGGGATGGAGTGCATCGGCATTCGCAGGGGCTGGCAGGGCCTGATCAACGGCGACTTTGTCAAGCTCGACAGCGGCAGCGTCGGACACATTCTCTCCCGCGGCGGCACCATCCTCTACACCGCGCGCAGTGAGGACTTCATGACCGAGAAGGGCCGGCAGAAGGCGGTCGCCACCTGCAAGCTGCTGGGTCTGGACGGGGTTGTCGCCATCGGCGGCGACGGCACCTTCCGCGGCGCGCTGGCGCTGTCACGTCTCGGCATCCCGGTGGTCGGCGTGCCCGCCACGATCGACAACGACGTCGGCTGCACCAATTATACAATTGGCTTTGACTCCGCCTGCAACACCGCCATTGAGTGCATCGACAAGCTGCGCGACACCATGCAGTCGCATGAGCGCTGCTCCGTGGTCGAGGTCATGGGCCGCAACGCAGGCTTCCTCGCCCTGTACGTCGGCATCGCCGTCGGCGCCACCGCCGTGCTGGTGCCCGAGCATCAGCTTGACTTCGACCGCGACGTGGTCGAGCGCATCCGTGCAGCCCGCCTCGCCGGCAACACGCACTTTATGATCGTCGTAGCCGAGGGCGTGGGCAGCGCTGTGGAGATCGGCAAACAGATCCAGGAGGCCCTGGGCATCCAGCCGCGTGTTACGGTTCTGGGCCACCTCCAGCGCGGCGGCTCCCCCACCGCGCGAGACCGCGAGACCGCTACGCGCATGGGCTATTACGCCGTCAAAGCTCTGGCCGAGGGGCGCGGGAACTGCATCATCGGCACCCAGGAGGGCGGCATCGTGGAGCTGCCCATTGAGGAAGCGCTGGCCAAGGAGAAGCACCTGCAAATGGATCGCTACCACATCATGGAGACCATGCAGTTCGGCAACTGGCTCAAGACCGCACCGTAAGAATATCACCGCTCCCGCCTGCCGGTTTTTCCGGTTCGCGGGGGCGATTTTTGTTTATCGCGCGGCGTCGAAAAAAGTTTTTTCAGGCAGGGAACAAATCCGCCGGGCCTGCCGTCATAATAGACACAGAGAGTGAAACAGCGGCGGAGGGGGGACGGGGACGGCTCCGACGCGATTGACACGCAGGGCGGCAAATCCTGCAAAAAGTTCGGTTTTTTCCCCGATTTCCGCACCTCTCCCGCCTGTCAAAGATTATTGTAAATTTCAAAGCAGTTACAAACAGGAAAAATTTTACCCCGAAAATATGAAAAAACTCTTGCATTTCGGCGCATGTCGTGTTACATTATAGCTGCACCGCAGGCAGAGAGAACTGCAGGCTCTTTGCCCGCGCTGTAAATATAAGTAAGTATTTTAAATCAGCATATAAGGAGAGGACATCATGAAAACTTTCACCAAGACCATGTCTATGATCCTGATCGCTGTTATGTGCTTCAGCCTTTTCGCGACAAGCGCATACGCGATGGATTTCAGTCTGGACGGCAGCGACGGCAGCTTCAGCCTCGACGCCAACCCCGCTCCGAGCTTCAGCGCCGATAATGACGGCAGCTTCAGCCTCAGCGACAACTTTGACGACAGCAGCTTCAGCCTCGGTACCTCTGTCGCGCAGCAGGTCGCTCCCGTGCAGCAGGCCGAAGCCAATTCCGACGACAGCTTCACGCTCGGAGAGACCACGGCCCCGAAGGCGGATGCTTCCGACAACAGCGTGAAGCAGGACGACGAGCTTATTTTCGAGGATAACGAGATACTCAGAGGCGAATATACGAGCGATATGAAGTTTGAGTCGTCTCCCAATGCCATTAAGGTCACGGATACCGATGCCGCCGCCACTGTTACTATCAAAAACACTGGTTCCGGCACATTTGCGGCTGACACCTTCGGCGGCGGTCTCTACTATGCCTTTGAAGACGGTACTGGCGATAGCAGAAAGGCCCTTCCGCCAACCGCTCGCCAGTGGGATGGAAGTACGTTGAAGATTCTGGGCAGTTGGCTGAAAGCGCAGCCCCTCGGCACCTATTTCTTCTTTGGTCAGCCTCTTGGCAAGCCCCTCGTCTCACTTGGCTTTGTCTCGGTTGATCCGGGCGACGTCTCCAGCGATTATGGCACTTTCACTGTCAACCCCAACACCTACATCAAGTACGAGAGCACTGCCCTGATCGCGGCCACCGCAACCACGGCCGGCAAGACCTTCGACCAGTTTAGCTCCTACGGCGTGATTCCCCAGGGCAGCTCCTCCGGCAAGACCGTTACCGAGTTTACCAAGAGCAGCGATGCCAAGACTCTGACCCTCGGCAAGAGCTTCCTCCAGAGTCTGGCTGACGGCAGCTATGATCTCTACGGCAGAACCACCAACGGTGTGAATGTCAAGATCGGCTCCTTCACCATCAGCTCCGGTGAGGGCGGTTACCCCGGTAGTTGGACCCTGTGGCCCAGCTATGACATCCCCTGGACCAGCGGCGACGATCCCCTCATGTTCAGGTCCAACCTGATGGCTATGCGCAAGACCTATCCGCGCTACACCATCGTTCCCCGCTACGGCTTCGGTGCCGGCTCAATCCCCAACAACATGATCGACGTCAATCAGTTCTGGGATATGGGCGACGGCGTCTTCGCCCTCGGCACCAACTTCCTGCGCTCCCTGCCCGCCGGCACCTACACCCTGCAGGTTGTTGACTACAAGCACCTGAACGACTGCACCAATGTCGTCACCTTCAAGATCGGCTCCACACTGCGCCCGATCGACACCGACAAGCACGTCATCGGCAGCATCAAGAACCTCCGCTTCCTCTGCGACGAGCCTGTCTATGAGGTCTATGTCGGCAACATCCCGCTGACCTACGGTGAGGACTACGCGCTGTCCAACGGCAACAAGACCATCACCCTCAGCTTCGAGTTCCTCAACAAGCGCAGTACCCCTCCACCACCTTCCAGATCCTGAGCACCGCGCAGGGCTCCGCGAGCCCGAGAACCGGTGACGAGAGCAATCTCGGCCTGTGGGCCGCGTTCCTCCTGCTCTCTGGCGCGGCGGTCGTTGTCCTGGTCCCCAAGCTCAGAAAGCACGATTTCTGAGATAAGGCAGCAGACGGTCACCGATCTGAGTCGGGAAACCCCGACCGAGTGAGGAAGCCCAAAACATAAACGTCTCCCCCTCGCGCGATGCGAGGGGGAGTTTTTTAGACTTCACACTTCACACTCCACACTCCACACTCCACTCTCGCCCTTGTACTTTCTCCCCTCCTGTGTTACAGTAAGAAAAAATCCCCGGAGGCGACATATGGACACAAAGCTCTATCTCGCCGATGTCCGGCCGCTCGCGGACGAGGCACTGTTTATGCGTCTGCTGCCCTGCGTGTCGGACGCGCGGCGGGCAAAAGTCACGGCGTTCAGGCATGAAGGGGCGCGGCGGCTATCCCTCGGCGCGGGCCTCCTTCTGCGCTTTGCCCTCCACGCGGAGGATCTGTCCGCCGTGGAACCCTGTCTCACCGAGTACGGCAAGCCCTTCTTTTCTGAGTTGCCCGACTTTCATTTCAACCTCTCCCACAGCGGCGACTTCGTCCTCTGCGCCGTCTCCCCCACCCCCGTCGGCTGCGATATTGAACAGCCGCGCCAATACGATCCCGCGCTCGCGAGGCGCTTCTTCCACTCGGACGAGCGCGCCCTGCTCTTCTCCCTGCCGGAAGAACAACAGCCTGCGGCGTTTTACCGCCTTTGGACCTGCAAAGAGAGCTTCATGAAGGCCGTCGGACTCGGCTTCAATCTGCCGCTGTCGGACTTCGCGGTGGACCTCGGCGAGCCGCCGACACTCACGCAGAGTGTGGACGCACGGCCCTGGCGGCTCCGCTCCTTCTGCTGGGGCGACTATTCCGGCGCTCTCTGCGGCATTGCGGGCGTGGACGGCGCGCCCGTCCTGTCCGTTGATCTCTGTGAGGCGAACTCATGAAAGCACCGAAAAACAAGACTATCGACCTCGACCTTGAGGAGGGCCGCGCGTATCTCGACCGCTGCCTGCGCCTGGACGCGTCCGCCGCTCTCGGGGACGTGCTGGACCGCACGATCTGCGGCGACAGCTTCGCGCTTCTGCCGCTCTTGCCCCGTGGCTTTGCCGATCTGCTGATCGTTGATCCGCCCTACAATCTCTCCAAGGACTTCCACGGCCTGCGCTTTGCCCGCATGGATGACGCGGCATACGCCGCATACACCGCCCGCTGGCTCGATCTC
>CADAAM010000131.1 GCA_902785905.1 Oscillospiraceae bacterium
CGAATCGCAGATCCGCCTGGCCTCCGGGTCGGAAAAGAGCTGCGGAAAGCGCTCAGAGCAGACCAGCCGTCCAAAGAGCGGAATGACCAGCGTCTCCTGGATGCTGTTTGACTCAATGTGATATTTCATGTTTGTCTCCTATCCCAGCGCCACGTCCAGTGCCATCATCAGACTGAAGCCCACGGCGAAGAGCACGACGCCGATATTGGAATGCTCGCCAGCGGACATCTCCGGGATCAACTCCTCCACGACCACATAGAGCATGGCGCCTGCCGCGAAGGAAAGCAGAACAGGCATGGCGGGTACGATCAGCGACGCGGCGAGGATCGTCAGCGCACCAAAGGCCGGCTCCACCGCCCCGGACAGGACGCCAAGCCAGAAGGCCTTCTGCTTTCCCGCTCCCTCTGCGCAGAGAGGCATGGAAATGATCGCCCCCTCCGGGAAGTTCTGGATGGCAATACCGAGTGCCAAGGCCAGTGCATCACCCGCCGTGATCTCACCGGAGCCGCTGCGCAGGCCTGCGTAGACAACGCCCACTGCCATTCCTTCCGGAATGTTGTGCAGCGTCACCGCCAGGACCAGCATAGCCGTACGAGTCAAGTGGCTTTTCGGCCCCTCCGCTTGGTCGATACTGCGGTGCAGATGCGGGATCACATGATCGAGCAAAAGAAGAAACAGAATGCCCAGCCAAAAGCCCATGAAAGCGGGGAGGAAAGCCCAGCGCCCCAACCCTGCGGACTGTTCGATGGCCGGGACAATCAGACTCCAGACTGAGGCAGCAACCATGACGCCTGCCGCAAAACCGGTCAGCGCCCGCTGAATCGAAACGGAGAGCTCTCGCCGCAGGAAGAACACACAGCCCGCGCCTGCCGCCGTCCCAAGAAAAGGGATCAGCAGACCCGTGATCAGTGCGCTCATTTCCGTCCGAACCAGCCTTTCTTTTCATATGGTGCAGAATTGACAGACAGGCAGGTATATCCCGTCGCGGCGACAGCGTTCTTCAATAGCTTCTCGTCCACAGCTTCTTCCGAAAGAAAGCTTGCCTCGCCCTTTGTGTGAGAAGAAGAGACCTTCTTCGCGCCGGGCACGGCCTTGCGGATCACGTCATTGATATGCGCCTCGCACATGGAGCACATCATTCCCTCAATTTTCAACGTTGTTTTAACCATATTCTCTGCTCCTTTTCTTATATCCGCAGTCACAGTAAGGGCCGCCGGAAGCCAGGGTGTATTGGCGCACGAAGTTGTCTACGCCGCCTGCCTCGCTCATGGTATAATCCAGCCGGCACATAGCCGGGATGAGCTCGCCCAGCCCCAGTTCACGCATCAGGGTGCAGATCCCGCACTTTGAAAAGCGCGCCTCGTAACCGCTCCCGTCAGGATAGGGCAGGAATTCCATGTTCCAAGAATAGGGGTTGCGGTCTGCGGCACGGAAGGCGGCGGTCTCTTTCATGCCCTTGATGTCCTCGGGGCTGAACTTTCTCTTCCCCGCCCGCCGGCAAAACCACTTCATGGGCTCCGTCATCATGGCAGCAGTATAAAACGCTGTCAGCTCGTCCACTCGCGGCCGCCTCGGCATGTTCAGCACAAAGGCCGCGAGCATGGCGCAGCTCACAATATTCATCCGAAAGCGGTCGCCCTTCTCGAAGTCCGGCAGTCCCCCGATCAGCTTTCGGTATTCCCGGCGCGCCGCCTTCGTGACCCGTGCCGCCGTTTTTCGGTCATAGCCCAGAACGTCCGTCAGTTTTCTCTGAAAGCTTCCGGCAAACAAAGCCCACATGCCCGCGGGCATTCCGATGGTTCCCATGTCTTTCCCTCCGCGCAGATTCCTGTGAAAGCACCGCTTCCATTGCCGATCAAAGTTTTTTCAGGAAGAAGTCACAGCGCTCGGCTCCTTTACCGAGCGTTCCTGTCCGCTCGAACATCAAACCCGGCAGATTGCCGTAGATTCTCTCGTCATTTTCGCAGAAGATTTTCGTAAGCTCGGGACACCCCAGTTCCGTAAAGGTGCGATAATACGGGCAAGACGTAACGTCCATTCGGTACTCGCCCTTTTTCTTCGGATAAAACACATTTTCAAAACCGTTGCCCGCGCCGAACAGCTTTCTTGTCATCGGGTCCCAGGCTTTCATGAACAGGCTTTGCATCCCGGGAAGTTTCATCAGCTTCCGAAGCTTCCTTTCGATCCCCATACAGGTCTGAACGGCGGCATTCTCGATAATCCCGTATGCATTCTCTGGGCCGATAACTTCCTTTACAGTCAGATAGATTGCAGCCGACGGAAGGATCCTGCTTTCCGTGTGGATATGTACGCCCCTGGGAAGGGTGCTGTAGCGGGCCAAATATCCGTCAAGCCTTGCCGTCGCCTCCCGCCACAGTCTGTCGCTTTGAGACTTCGGCAGGGCTTTATCCAGTTCCGCCTTGATATTGGCTTTCTTTTTCATGATCTTTTCTGCGTTATTCATTGTGCGGCAACCTTTCTGAGCGGCACTGTCCTTGCGCCTTTCTCCGTGTCATCATCCTCAATGTAACCGTCGTAAGGCGCGGAAGGATCTTTATATTTCTTTGTGAAAGGACTGCAGATCTCGGTCCTGTGTCGGAAGGCAAAGTCCAGATCATCTGTCCAGCCTGTGTGGCCGGTGATGATCCTGATGGGCTGTTTTCTCGCGCGCAGATTCGTTTCCAGCGCTTTCAGTGACCGTACTGCCAGATGATTATCCTCTGCCAGTGTGCTGATAAAGCTGTAGCCGCCGTCCGCGCCGAACCAGATCGTATCTCCGGTGAAAAGGTACTCGTCATCCACAAGATATACCATATGCCCCCAGGTATGCCCCGGCACCAGGATGCACTCTATTTTGATATCTCCCACCCGTACGATCTCGCCGTCCTTCAGCAGGATCTTCTGATTATCGGTTTTTACCATGGGCAATCTATAGGCGCCGTGGAAGACCTTTCTTCTGACTTCGCCGGTCAGATAGCGGTTCTCGATTTCCCCGATATAGACTGTGGCGTTTTGAAACAACTGTTCGCTGTCTCGTTCGAGGGCTCCGACATGGTCTGTGTCCTGGTGGGTAATAAAGATTTGCCGTATAGAGGCCGGGTCAATATCCAGCCAGCCCATTTTCTCCTTCAGCCGTTCATAGTTATATCCGGCGTCGATCATGATCGTAGTGCCGTTTTTCGTGTAGAAAAAGATGTTTGCGACCCACTCCCGTACGCAGGCTGTATGTTCGTCGATCCAGCCGGTGTTCAGCGGCTTGAAAATCGCCTTCCCGCGAAACAGCAGGCTCATGCTCTTTTTCTGGTTTTCAGAATCTTTTCTCGCCATACCCGACCCTCCTGACCGTACTCTCTCTTAAGGCAACACCGCACAATCCGCCTTCGGCGTCTTTCGGAAAAATCGCGCTCTGATTTTGTCACTTTTTCTTGCAATACACAAAGTATTCCTGCGAAAAACTGCCTTCATCAGAACCCGATTTTTCTCGAAATCTGCTCTTGCCGAATTATGCGGTATTGCCTTAAAGATCACGGTTCTTTAATCTCCATTCCTTATACAATAATTGGTTAGCCGCATCTAACACAGTTCGAAAAATAAAGCTTTCCTCATGCTTCAAGCTCGAACGCTGTTTGCCGAAATTTATTTGAAACAATAGCGGAAAGTTAGTTCGGTCTAACTGCATGCTATTATATTACAAATCTCTCAGAAATCAAGCCACGAAAGCAGAAGCCTCCGACAAATTTTGCTGATGGCGTTCCTTTGCCTCCTTGGAAAAGCGCAATAATCATCCACCGGGAGATGGATGATTATTGCTTACTACGGATTTGATTGATCTGCTGTTACACCAGCGCAGCACCGAGAGCCTTGCAGGCATCGGCTCCCTCTCCCTCGGGTGCGTTGTTTACAAGCACGCTCTCCGCTGCGAGCTTGATGCCGCAGGCCTTGCAGTCATCCTCCCAGTTGCGCATCCACTCGCCGTCACCCCAGCCGTAGGAGCCGAAGAGGCCGACTCTCTTGCCGCCAAGGCTCTTTTTTACGCTGTCGAACATCGGCTCAAACTCGCTGTCCTCAAGCTGTTCGGAACCCATGGCGGGGCAGCCGAAGGCAATGGCGTCATAAGCAGAAAGATCGGTGACGGAATTG
>CADAAM010000132.1 GCA_902785905.1 Oscillospiraceae bacterium
CGAGATCATCTACCGCCTGAAAAAGCGCTCCAAGAGCGAGGGCGAGGACACCGCCGACGTGGAGAAGGTCATCATCAGCGTCGTGGAAGAGATGATCAAGGAGTCCGGCATCGACAGGAGCAAGCTCAACGCCATCGCTTCCTGCGCACCCGGTGTCATCGACCAGGCCAAGGGCATCGTGCTCTTCACCCCGAACCTTCCCTGGCGCAACTACGACATTGCCGGGGCCATGCAAAAAAAATTCGGTGTGCCCTTCTTCGTCGGCAATGACGTGAACCTCGGCGTACTGGGCGAATATAAGTTCGGCGCGGCGAAGGGCTACAAAAACGTCGTCGGCTTCTTCCCGGGCACGGGCATGGGCGGCGGCCTCATCCTGGACGGCAAGCTCTTCACCGGCCACCAGTTCAAGGCCGCGGAATACGGCCACATGATCCTTGACCCCGAGGGCCCGCTCTGCGGCTGCGGCCAGCGCGGCTGTCTGGAGGCGTTCTCCAGCAAGAAGGGCATGTCCGACTATATCCGCCAGCAGGTGTCCAGAGGGCGCGAGTGCATGCTGGCCGAGGATGTCCAGAACGGCGTCTTCCGCAGCAAGCGCCTCAAAAAGGCTCTGGCCGCCAAGGACAAGGTGGCCATAGAGGCCGTGGACCGCGCCTGCCACTATCTCGCCATCGCCACCGGCAACATGATCAACACCATCTCCCCGGACCTGGTGCTCTACGGCGGCGGCATCATGGAGGCCATGGGCGAGCTGTGGCTTGAAAAGATCCTTGCGGAGGTGGACCGCTACTGCATGCCGTCCATCCGCCCGACGGTGGAGCTCAAGATCGCCGCCCTCGGCGACGACTCCATCCTCTACGGCGACCTGGCGCTCATCAAGGGACTGTAATCCTGTATAGAATATGTAAAGACCCCCGACAGCCTGTCGGGGGTCTTTACATAATGGCGTATGAATCCAATTACTTGATGCCGTACTTCTTGTTGAACTTGTCGACGCGGCCGCTGGTGTCGACCAGCTTCTGCTTGCCGGTGTAGAAGGGATGGCACTTGGAGCAGATTTCAACGGTGATGTCCTTCTTGGTGGAGCCGGTCTCAATGACGGCGCCGCAGGCGCAGCGGATCGTGGTCTGCTGGTAATTGGGATGGATGCCAGACTTCATTTCATATTTCTCCTCAATCTCAGGCTGTCTTGATTGTGCCGAAGAGCATAGTTACAAGACGCAAAAGGGAGTGTAACACAATACGCTGTGCTTTGCAAGTGTTTTTACCAAAAGAAACGCAAAATTTTGTACGGCTGCCGACACGACAGAAAAGGACGGAGAAGCTGCATACAAACATATTGACTTACCGGGTAAATGGGTGTAGAGTATCAGTCAGATAAAACGCACAGCAAAGGAGAAGCAAACTATGAGAATTTACGCGGACAACGCGGCTACAACGAAGATGAGCCGTGCCGCCATCGACGCCATGGTAGACTGTATGGAGTCTCACTACGGCAACCCCTCCAGTCTCTACGAGCTGGGCCAGGAGGCAAAGGAGCGTCTGGAGCAGGCGAGGGCGGATATCGCCGCCGTCATCCACGCAGAGCCCGGCGAAATCTACTTCACCTCCGGCGGCAGCGAGGCGGACAACCAGGCCATCCGCAGCGGCGCGGCCATTGGAAAGAAGAGCGGCAGGCGCCACATCATCTCCACCGCCTTTGAGCACCACGCGGTGCTGCACACGCTCAAGAAGCTGGAGGAGGAGGGCTTCGAGATCACGCTCCTGCCCGTGCATGAGGACGGGCTTGTGCGCGTGGAGGAGCTGGAGGCGGCCATCCGGGACGACACCTGCCTCGTCACCATTATGTTTGCCAACAACGAGATCGGCACGATCCAGCCCATCCGCGAGCTCGGAGCGGTCTGTAAGGCGCGCGGCGTCCTCTTCCACACGGACGCGGTGCAGGCGGTGGGCCATCAGCCTATCGACGTGAAGGCCGACAACATCGACCTGCTGTCCTCATCAGCCCACAAGTTCCACGGGCCGAAGGGCGTGGGCTTCCTCTACGCGCGAAAGGGCGTGCGACTCACGAACCTGATCGAGGGCGGCGCGCAGGAGAAGGGCAAGCGCGCGGGCACCGAAAACCTCGCGGGCGCCGCGGGCATGGCGGCGGCCCTGCGGGAGGTCGCCGGGCACATGGCGGAAAACGCGGCGCACATGAGCGCTCTGCGGGACCGACTCATCGCGGGCCTTGCAGAGATCCCCCATTCGGCACTGAACGGAGACGCGAAAAAGCGCCTGCCCGGCAACGTCAACTTCTGCTTTGAGGGCATCGAGGGCGAGTCCCTGCTGCTCCTGCTGGACGAGCGGGGCATCTGCGCGTCTTCTGGCAGCGCCTGCACTTCAGGCTCCCTCGACCCCAGCCACGTGCTGCTGGCCATCGGGCGCGTGCATGACGTGGCTCACGGTTCCCTGCGCCTGACCATCGGGGAGGACGCGACGGAGGAGGAGATCGACTATATCGTCCGGAACGTGAAGGAGGTCGTGGAATATCTGCGCGGCTTCTCCCCGGTCTGGCGCGATCTGACAAGCGGCAAGACGCCGTTCATTCTGTAAGGAGGATAAAATCATGGCACTTTACAGCGAAAAGGTGATGGATCATTTCAAGAACCCCCGCAATGTGGGCGTGATCGAGAACGCCGACGGCATCGGCGAGGTCGGCAACGCCAAATGCGGCGATATCATGAAGATGTACCTGAAAATCGACGACGACGTCATCAGCGACGTGAAGTTTGAGACCTTCGGCTGTGCCAGCGCGATCGCCTCAAGCTCCATGGCGACGGAGCTCATCAAGGGCCGGCCGGTGTCCGAGGCCCTGCAGCTTACCAACAAGGCGGTGGCGGAGGCCCTGGACGGTCTGCCCGCCTACAAGATGCACTGCTCGGTGCTGGCCGAGGAGGCCATCCAGTCCGCGCTGGAGGACTACTACAGCAGGCATCCGGAGAAGAAACAATAACACGGGACACGCCCCATTTTGCAGTAGCCTGCAAAATGGGGCGTAAAATTTTTTGCAGCGGCCGCAGGGACTACTTTGTGCATTTCCGAGGCCGATAACGAAGCATGGCGCCATTCTGGCCGGAAAGCCAAAAAAAGGAGACAGTCTTGATCGCAAAAGATCAGACTGCCTCAAAACCGGTTATTTCCGCCTACACTATATGGTACGCTGGTGTTGCCCGCTCAACTGTCCGGCTACTAGGCCGCCGGCGGCCCACAAGTAAACTTTGCTTGTTCCTACGGGTTAAGGTGCCGATTACACCGATGGGTGACGCCCATCTCCTGATTTATGTATACCACAAGAGCAGGCAAATGTCAAGAACTTTTTGTAAAAAATATATAGGATTACGGCAGACCAATATGGGCGTTCTGTTAATATCGACAGAACAGGTTCAAAAAACCGTAGAAACCCCATATTTCGTACAAAAAATTGCTCAAAATACCGAATGTAGAATGAGACAAAAAACACGCGGGGACGGACAGAATAATTGTGAATTTTTTATGTCATGCTATTATCGGTTAAGGCGGTTTGAAAGATTTCCGAGGCAGATTTGCGTCAGGCAAGGCAACGGATGCAGAGCATACTTTGTGTATGGTCAAGCCCGATAACGAAGCCTGGCACAAATCCGACCGGAAAGATTCAGACTGTTCTATCGGATAATAGTATCAGGAAAAAAAGAATGCCATCCTGAGCGGAGCGAAGGATCTTCCTTTCATGGAAAAAGGATTCTTCGCTGACGCTCAGAATGACAAGCGCGGCAAAGGTGAAAGCGTTTACAGCTCGGCAATCAGCTCAATTTCACAGAGGACATTCTTCGGCAGGGTCTTGACGGCGACGCAGGAGCGCGCGGGCTTGCCGGTGAAGTATTTGGCGTAGACTGCGTTGAAGGCCGAAAAGTCGCCCATGTCGGCGAGGAAGCACACGGTCTTGACCACGGATTCAAAGCCGAGTCCGTTTTCCGCGAGAAGCGCGCCGAGATTGCGGCAGCAGCGCTCAGCCTGGGATTCGATGGTCGTGCCGTCGATCTCCCCGGTCTCGGGGATGATGGCGATCTGGCCGGAGGTGTGTTCATGTTGCCTGTCCTTTCTTTATATGAGATAATGATTGTCATGGCTTAGCGCAAGTGAAGAATCTTCCGCCGCGAATCCGGAACAGGAAAAGGATGCTTCGCGGTGCCCGGCATGACAGGTGTTACTGTCTGGCTGCTTTCTTGCCGACCTCGGATTCGGGGCAGTCATGCTCCCAGTTCCAGGGGTTTTTACGGATCACGCCGTCGGCGAAGGGGACGAAGATGGACACGACGCCCACCAGGGCGAGGATCCAGCAGTACCACATGCTGCCCACAAAGTCGGCGGCGGAGTAGACCGCGCCGATCTCGGACTGGGCCGTGGCGAGGGTGGCCGCCGCGACGAGCTGCGCGCCGTAGGGGATCACGCCCTGGAACACGCAGGAGAATACGTCCAGCAGCGAGGCGGTGCGGCGCGGGTCGACCCTGTAGGTGTGGGAGACCTCGCGCGCCATGTCGCCCGCGACGATGATGGCGACGGTGTTGTTCGCGGTGGCGCAGTCGCAGGCGGAGACGAGAGCCGCAATGCCCGCCTGGGCCGAGCGCGTGCCCTTCATCACGCCGCGCAGCTTGTCGAGTATCCAGTTGATGCCGCCGTTTTTGGCAATCATCTCCGACATGCCGCCCGACAGGAGCGTGAGGAAATAGACCTCGTTCATGCCGCAGAAGCCCTCATAGATGGCCTGGGCAAAGCCAGGTATGTCCATGGAGCCGGTCAGCATACCGATGATCCCGGCGGAGAAGATGCCGATGACCAGCACGAGGAAGACGTTGACCCCGCTCAGCGCGAGGATCAAAACGGCGAGATAGGGGACGATCTTCACGGCGCTGAAGCTCAGATCGCCCAGGGGCGCGGCGGTCTCGGGGCGGCCGAAAATCAGCAGCAGCACCACCGTGATGAGCGCGGCGGGCAGGGCGATGAGGAAGTTTACGCGGAACTTGTCGCGCATCTCCACGCGCTGGGAGCGGGTGGCGGCGATGGTGGTGTCCGAGATCATGGACAGGTTGTCGCCGAACATGCCGCCGCCGACCACGGCCGCAATGACCACGGCGGGGGAGAGATTGCCCTTCTCGGCAAGGCCGACGGCGATGGGGACGAGGGCAGAGATCGTGCCCATGGAGGTGCCGGTCGCCGTGCCAAAGAAGGCCGCGATCACAAACAGGCCCGCAGCCAGCAGGGACGGCGGCACCAGCGAGAGGCCGAGGTTGATGGTGGCGTCCTTCGCGCCCATGGAGGCGGCGACGCTGGCAAACGCGCCGGCGAGGATGTAGATCATCAGCATCGTCAGCACGTCGATATTGGCCGCGCCTTTGGCGAAGGTCTCAAACTTCTCGTTGATGCCGCCCTTGCCCATGCAGAAGGCGACAAGCACGGCGATAAACATGGCCGTGACCGCCGGGAACTGGTAGAAGGCCATCGCCACGCCCCTGGCCTGGTAAATGAGGCCCGCGCCCAGATAGACCACGATAAAGACAAGGAAGGGGATCAGCGCGGCGCCGCTTTTCTTGGTGTACTTCATGTTGTTTACTTGTTCCTCCAACTCTTTCTCTGACAGACGCCGAAGCGTCTGAACGGCATTATATACCATCCGCGTCTTTTAGACAAGAGCGGGGGAGGAAATCGTCACCTCCGGCACTGGCGGCCCGTGCTGTCAAAGAATCTGCGAGACCGGCACCACGCGGTAGCCGTCCGAGAGCAGGGAGTCCAGAATCTCCGGCAGAGCCTCGGGCGTGTGCTCGGCCGCATTGTGGAACAGCACAATGCTCCCGGGCTGTACCCGGTCGAGCACGCGCCGCGTGATCTCTGACGCGCTGAGCCCCTTCCAGTCGAGACTGTCCACGTCCCATTGCACGGCAGTCATGCCGAGGGCATTGACCGCGCGGATCACATGGTCGTCGTACTCCCCGTAGGGGCAGCGAAAGAGCGTCGGCCGCACGCCGGTGACGGCCTCGATCTTGTCATTGCAGGCGGATATATCCGCCGTGATTTCCCTGTCGGTCAGGGAAGAAAAGTGCGCGTGACTGGAGGAGTGGTTCATTACCTCGTTGCCGGCCTCGCTCAGAGCGCGGACAGAGTCGGGGTAGCGGTCCACCCAATCGCCCACCACAAAGAAGGTGGTGTTCACGCCGCGCTCATTCAAGATGTCGATGAGCGTCTGGGTATCCTCGTTGCCCCAGGCGGCGTCGAAGCTCAGGGCCACCAGCTTCTCGTCCTGCTGCACGCAGTAGACGGGCAGCTCGCGTTTGGAGGCGGAGACCCCGACCACCGCCGGGGTGTTGACCGCCCAGAAGATCAGGACCACCGCCGCAAGCAGGGCGAGGGCCTGCAGAACAGCGCCGTGTCGGCGCAGAATGCTTTGATGCTGCATGTCACATCCCTCCTCCCGGACAGCATATGCGGGAGCCGGCGGACATATTTCCAGGCGGGACAGGGAGAGCTTGACAAGTTTTTTCAAAAATCGAAAAATAGAGGTTGACAAATCGTAAGACCTTTGCTATTATAACAAAGCGCTCAGGGTCAGGCGGCTGGCCGACACACGGGCGATGCCGGTAAGATGCTGGTGTAGCTCAGTCGGTAGAGCAGCTGATTTGTAATCAGCAGGTCGGGGGTTCGAGTCCGTCCACCAGCTCCAATCCGGCGCAACTGAATAGGGGGGAATTCCCGAGTGGCCAAAGGGGACAGACTGTAAATCTGCTGGCAATGCCTTCGGTGGTTCGAATCCACCTTCCCCCACCAAACCGGTACTTGAAAAGTACCGGTTTTTCTTTTTTAGCACAAAATTCGCTATGTTTTCCTTCAAAAAGTGACCGGATTGAGAACCCTATTTTTACCTGACCCTTATTTTGACCCTTTATAGAATTTAATTAGGTGATACATAGTGGACCGTTTGACACAAAATCGCACAGAAATGAATGAAAAAAGTTTCAAGATTCGGCGTTTAAAGATTTAATATATTGCTCCGTTCGGTTCGCACTTTCTCTTTTCATGCCCGGCGTAGCGTGTGCATAAGTACTCAAAGTGAAGGATGCAGTGGCATGTCCAAGATTCTCTTGGACGGTTTTGATATCGTCTCCGGCCTTCAGGCTGTTTACGGCATAGGTGTGGCGCAGATCGTGAAAACGGAGGCTTGTCAAACCGACACTGGCCATGACTTTCTTGAAGTTCATATACAGAGTCTTGTTGTTGATGTAGCGGCCAAGCTCGTTGGTAAAAACAAGATTGCTGGAATTATCCCAGAGTGAACCGGCTTCCAGTGCCCATTGTTTCTGGAGACGCTGCTGCCTGCGAAGGGCATCCATGACATCTGCTGCAACTGTAAGAACACGAATCTTATCGTTCTTCAAACTACTGAATGAAAAACTCAATCCCCCAGCTGTGCTGGGGCGACTGGAAGAAGACGTATCGGGTATGCGGAAATAAAAGCCTCCTGTGTTATAGTGAGCAAGG
>CADAAM010000133.1 GCA_902785905.1 Oscillospiraceae bacterium
TGGGATGCCGCCTGTCAAAGCATGAAGACGCATGACATCTGCCCGCGTATACACGGATAGATTTTCGCAGAAATCAGCAATGGACAAAAAGGGAATTGGAACACAATGATTTTCTTTCGGGGAGATTTCGTGCGTGATCTCACAGATACGGAAGAGGCCTTTACGACGTGTATACGGTGCAAAAGCCTCTTTGCATTCTCTCTGAAGTTCCTCGGCCTCGTCTTCAAAAATCAAAAGTGTACGGCGATGATACCGCAGCTCGGCAAATGCTTTGGCCGCGTCTGCCCAGCTTGAGACAGCTTCGTCCTCGGGAAGATAGAGCCTTGCAAACTTCTGCAGCGCTTCTTCCCTGGTCATCCCCTCGAAACTCATGTAATAGTTGCCGCGTTGGGTGCGAACAAGATCCTGAACAAAGTGGGTCTTTCCGCTGCCGCGCGGGCCATAGAGTTTGATCGAATTGAGTTTGCCTACTGGTGCAGAACTGCGTATGATTTTTTCCCACGCAGACTCCATGGCTTTCTGCTCTCGGCTCCGATTGAACTTCATTGCAATCATCCTATCACGATATGATCTTTTTCAAAATCATATCATAATCGCTTGAAAATCTCAATCTGGCAGAATAAGTTTGAAAAAACTTTTCGTTGAAATTACTTGCTTTTTGAGTCGTTCACAAAAAGTTTACAAGGAAAAGGGCTAAAAAAACAACGTATCTCAGGGAGCTAGATGAAGGAGGAAAAATGAATCAAGAAGAGATCTTCTTCAAAAAGTGAATCACTGCCGTCAGATTCTTTCAACGGGGACAGCAGATAACTGTTGTAAGAAGGAAACATAAAATTGTAAAAACAAAGGAGTCACTATGAGAACTACCAACACCATCACATCTTTCGATCAGCTTTCCCTGACCTTGAACGCCACTCAGGTCGCCGCCGTACTCGGCATCTCCCGTTCCAACGCTTATGCACTCATGCGCAGTGAGGGCTTCCCCACGCTGCACATCGGCAAGCGTATGCTTGTACCGAAGGACCGCCTGATCCGCTGGATCGAAGCCAATGCCTCGTGAGGAAATGCCCATGAGAGAAAAAGCAAGACAGCATCTTCGTCCGCTGCTGAAACAATATCTGGAGGCTGAGGATATCGAGACCAGCGCATTCACAACCCAGTGTCCCAACTGCGGAAAGCGCGCGCTGCTCAATGCAGACGACACCTGGCGATGCTTCAACTGCGAGGCAAGCGGCGACGTGCTGGACTACGATATGCGTTTGAATCCCGGGCTGAACGAGCTGGAATCGGCAAAGCATATCCGGCAGCTTCTGGGCCTGAAAGTATTGGAACTGAATACAGTTGAGGGCAATGCACTGATGGATATGGAGTTTAAGCCAACGGGTTTTCTGATCGAGAAGCTGATCGGCAAGGGTGTTTACATCCTTGCCGGTGCCTCGAAGATCGGCAAGAGTTGGTTGGTGCTCTGGCTGGCGGACTGCGTGAGCAAGGGTGTTCCGGTGTGGGGTCTGAAAACTTTCCGCTGCGAAGTGCTTTATGTCAGCCTCGAAGATACCCAGCAGCGCATCCAACAGCGGCTCAACGATGTGACGGGCGGCGAGACCGGACCGCTCTACATTGCCACGGAGTCCGCGCTTCTGGGCAGCGGCTTTGAAGATCAGCTCACCGGTTTCCTGGACGAGCATCCGCATGTGGGCTTCGTGATCATCGACACGCTGCAGCGTATACGTCCGGCGAAAGCGGAGAAGTACAGCTACGCCGGAGACTATGAGATCATGACCACGCTGAAGAATATCGCGGACGAATTCAATATCACGATCCTCCTGGTTCACCACACACGCAAGGAAGAATCCAGCGACGCCTTCAACATGATCTCCGGCACAACCGGGCTGCTTGGCTGCGCGGACGGCGCGCTGGTTCTGCAAAAGCCGTCCCGCCTTTCTCCGGAGGCCACATTAGATGTGACCGGGCGCGAGATGGCAGACATTCAGCTCAAGCTGCGCTTCAACGATCAGACCCGGCATTGGGATTTCATCGAGTATGGACGCGACGAGCCGAGCCAGCGGGACAAGGTGCTGGAAGCGGTGCGGATATTCATCTCCGACTGTCACGAATGGCACGGCACAGCGACGGAGCTTCTCGAAATCCTGCGCGACAGTCTGGAGCCGGACACAAAACCGAACACCCTCTCGCGCCGCCTGAACGCCTCGGCCTCAAAGCTGGAGCAGGATTACGGCGTGAATTACCGGACAAGCCGCGGACACAAGGACAAAATCATTCACCTGGCCGACCTCACATGCGTCGATGCGTCCGATTGCGTCGATGTTTTGGAGGCGGCATCGGGTCCCTGAAATATCGACGCAATCGACGCAACCGACGCAAGAAGCCCTCCCGTCAAAAAGCGGCGGGAGGGTAGCATAAAAAACTTGATTTAAAGTGTTAAAGTGATATAATCAGAGTGGAATCTGTTTTAACAGGTACAGATCCAACGCTGAGGAAAGCGAGGTTTTATTGGGCAACAAGAATCCGCAAACGCGCTGACGGACGGTGGGAGGGCCGCTACTCTGTGGGCTTCGATACCCGGACGGGGAAACAGATCCAGCGCTCCATTTACGGTGCGTCACAGAAGGAAGTGCGCGAAAAGCTGACAAAGGTCACGGCAGAGATTGACGACGGCAGCTATCTTGAACCGCTCAAGGAATCCGTAGGCGAATGGCTGCAAGTCTGGCTCGAAACCTATGTTGCCGTATCGGTCAAGCCCTACACGCGAAACTCCTATGAGAGTGTATGCAGGCGCTTTCTGATCCCAAGTCTGGGCCGCATTCGTCTGACTGAGCTGGCTGCACCGCAGATCCAGCGCATGTACAATCGTCTGCTTCTGGAACGGGGGCTTTCCCCCAAGACGATCAAGAACGTCCATGGGATTCTGCACCGGGCTTTGACTCAGGCGGTGAAGCTGGGCATGATCCGCAGCAACCCGGCGGATATGTGTGATCTTCCGCGGGCGCGTCGTAAAGAGATCAAGCCCATGGAGCAGGAAGACATTGCGGTTTTCCTCAAGGCCATACAGAGTGATCCCTACGAGCATTTGTTTCTGGTGACGCTTTTTACCGGGCTGCGGCAGGGCGAAATCCTCGGCCTCACCTGGGACTGCGTGGACTTCAAGCGCCACACGCTCTACATCAACAAGCAGCTTCAGAAAACGAACAAGGTCGGCGGCGAGTATGCCCTCGTGCCGACCAAGAACAGTCGAAGCCGTGTTGTGACCGTTGCGGATTCCGTCATGCGGTTTCTGGAAAAGGAAAAGCGGCTGCAGAAGCATCGGCAGGAGATTGCGGATGTGGCGTGGGACAACCGGTGGAACTTGGTGTTCACCAACGAGTTTGGCGCGCACCTCTGCCACTTCACCGTCTACCACCACTTCAAGGATATTGTCCGTGAGATCGGGCTGGACTGGCTGCGCTTTCACGATCTGCGGCACAGCTACGCCGTGATCGCCATTGAAAGCGGGGACGACATCAAAACCGTGCAGGCAAACCTCGGCCACGCGACAGCGAGCTTCACGCTCGATGTGTACGGGCATGTCTCTCAGAAGATGCGGCAGGCGTCGGCAGACCATGTGGAGCAGTTTTACCGGCAAATTACCGCCACTTCAATTCCATAAAGTGCCGTCAAAGCCTTATGTGTCCAGGGTTTCACGGCTCGTAAAGGGTCAAAATAAGGGTCAAAGGGCAGCAAAAAACCCTGGATTACAGGGTTTTCGCTGGCGCAGAAGGAGGGATTTGAACCCTCGCGCCGGGTCTAAACCGGCCTACTCCCTTAGCAGGGGAGCCCCTTCGGCCTCTTGGGTACTTCTGCACACGATGCCGCTTGAGTATGATAGCACAGAGGGGCGCAGATGTCAACAAAAAAATACGGGCAAATTACGGGAAAAGCGGGGGACTATCCGAGCTCTTCCAGCAGCTCGGCCGGGACCTCGCCCTCGAAGACCAGACGGGTCGGGCCGGTGAGGAGAATGTCGTGAATACGCCCCGCGTCGTTCGTGAGGCTGACAGAGAGCGTCCCTCCCGGCATATGTACCTTGACCTCCTGCCCGGAGACCAGCCCCAGCAGGGTCAGCGCCGCGGTGATCGAACCGCAGCCCGTCCCGCAGGCGAGAGTGAAATCCTCCACTCCGCGCTCAAAGGTGACAGCCCTGAGTTCATTGGGACCGACAACTTTGATAAAGCTGACATTGGCCCCCTTGGGAAAGGCAGAAGCAAAGCGCAGCTCACGCGCAAGCGTCCGCAGGCGGTCCGGTTCCCATATATCCCAGTCCGAAAGCCGCAGCACCGCGTGGGGGATGCCAGGATCGCCGAGTTCCGCATAGGCGCAGTCCCAGACAGCGCCCTCCGCCTCGACGGGGCGGTGCAGATCAAGGATGCTCGGATCGTTCAGGCGCACGCGGTAGCGGCAGGCGTCGATGCGCGTGCCGGTGACGAGGCCCGCGGTGGTCTCCACGCGCTGGATTTCCCCGGTGAGACCGTGGTCATGCCCGTAACGGCAGATGCACCGTGCACCGTTGCCGCACATTTCGCCGAGGCTGCCGTCCGCGTTGTAAAACAGCATCCCGTAATCCCCGACGCTTTTTGCCGGGACGACCACCATCATGCCGTCCGCCCCGACGCCGGTATGAAAGGCGCAGAGCAGACGCGCGAGAGCGGGGAGGCGGTCGGTCGGAAACGCCGCCGCCCGGTTGTCGACGATCACGAAGTCGTTTCCGGCCCCGTGCATTTTGATGATTCTCATATCGACCCGCGATCAGCCCCAGAGGGCGGTGAGCGTCGGGATGAGCTGCTTCTTTCTCGACATCATGCCGGGGATGAAGAGGTCGTTGTCCTTGGGCTCGGTATTGAAAGCCTGGCGCATGATGTCGTCGCTGCCGACGTAGAGAAGGTGCGAGCCCTCGGACAGCACGTCGGTGAGCATGAGGATGACGATGTCAAACTCGTGCTTCTCGCGGATCTTCTCCATGGCCTCCAGGAACTCCGTCTTGCGGGAGAGGTAGGCGTCGGCCCCGACGCAGGTGATCTGGCTGACGCCGAGGTTTTTCTCGGCGATGTGGAACTGCTTGTAGTCGGTGCGGAACAGCTCCTCGGCGCTCTTGTCGGTGACGCCGGAGGAGGTAAAGAGCTCCTTGCCCAGCTCCTCCACGGAGACGCGGGCGATGCGCGCCAGTCGCTCGGCCATGGCGATATCCTTCTTGGTGCAGGTCGGGGACTTGAACATGACCGTGTCCGAGAGAATGGCCGCGCACATGAGCCCCGCCATGGCGGGGGAGGGCATGACGCCGTGCTCCTGATACATGGCGGTGAGGATGGTGTTCGTGCAGCCGACGGGCTCGTTGCGCACGGCGACGGGCATTTTGGTCTGGATGTCCGCGAGACGGTGATGGTCGATGATGGCCATGATCTCCACCTGCTCGAGTCCGGGCACGGACTGGGACGCCTCGTTGTGGTCGACCAGCACCACGCGCTTGCTTCTCGGCCGCAGCATGTGGTAGCGGGAGAGAGTGCCCACGACGCGCTCCTGCTCGTCCAGAATGGGGTAGTAGTGGGCGCGGCTGTTGATGAGGGTCTCGCGCACGTCGTCCACATAGTCCGTCAGATGAAAATGGATAATGTTCTCCGTCTGGCAGAAACGGGAGACGGGGATGCCCTGGAAGATGAGGCGGGCGACCTGGCGGGCGTTGAGCGGCGTGGAGATGATGCAGGTGGGCGCGGCGGACTCCTGAAGCTCCTGCGGAACCTCCGTCTGGCAGAGAATGAGGCAGCCCACACCGGCCTCCAGCGCCTTGGCGATGATCTCGGGCTGGTTGCCGCAGATCAGGATGCTGTCCGCATCGGTAAAGCTCGCGTCCTCAAAGGCTTTGGGCAGGGCGATGGTCACCTTGCCGGTGACGGTCTCGGCGGTATTGGAATACTCGTTGACAAGGCGGCCCTCCAGCACGCTGATGAGATTGAACAGCGGCAGGGAGTCCACATGGCAGTCGAAGACCTTCTCCAGCTCGTAGGCGGCAATGTCGCCGGTAGAGAGCATCCCGTAGAGCGTGCCGTCGTCGTTGAGGATGGGGATGGCGGAGACGCCGGAATCCCGCATCGTGCGCCAGGCCAGATCCAGCGGCACGGACTTGTTCAGCTCCGTGGGCTGGTCAAAGTCCAGATCAGAGACCTGGGCGCGCATATTTTGTATGTACATGGGCGGCTCAAACCCGAAGCGGTCCAGCATACGCTGGGTCTCGTCGTTGATCGCGCCGATGCGGACGGCCTTGTATTCCCGGTCGCCCAGGGCGTTGCGCAGATTGGCGTAGGCCATGGCGGCGACGATGGAGTCGGTATCGGGATTGCGGTGTCCGCAGACATAGATGTCGTTCATGACGATCCTCCAAAAAAATCTGATTTTTGCCTCATTATACCGAATGAGGAAGGGACTTGCAAGAGAGAACACCGCCCGCCGACATATCTGCCGGAGGGCGGTGCTTTTTCAAGGGTTCAGGCTTCCTCTTCCTTGCCGCAGCAGCTCAAATAGAAGCGGTGGACGATGAAGGCCATGATCAGAGCGCAGATGGACATGGCAAAGTAGCAGCTCAGATACCAGCCGCCGTGGCGCTGAACCAGATACTCGCAGTACCCGCCGCCGCCCAGGGCCGCCCACCACAGGATCCAGAACAGCCAGTGCCAGACGCGGCGGCCGTTGGCGCGCACGGAGAGCACGGTGAAATAGATCAGCAGCAGGAACATGGACACGGCCGCTGCGATCTGTACGAAGCTGACAAAGCCGTTGATGGGCAGAAAGCTCGAGTCGTAGCGGGTCGAGTCCAGCACCAGCTCGGAAGCGGAATAGTACAGCAGAAAGAGGCAGATCGTGACGCCCTGTCTGCGCCCGGCGAGCATGGGGACATTCCGGCGTTTGTAAAAGAACTTCAGCAGGCCCCGGCACAGCAGGAGCATCAGCAAAAAGTGCGCGAAGAAGGTGGCGAAGCGGTATTCCACCACGCCGGCGGAGTTGGTGATCCCGGCGGCAAGGGGCAGGTGCTGCAGCAGGGGCGTGGTCACGGCGATCTTGCTGCGGCAGGCGCTGGTAAAAAGAGCACTCAGCCGGATGAAGGCGACCGTGAGCGCCGCGCCGGGGGCGGCGGCGTCCAGGAGCTTGGCGGTGTCTCCGTCGTCCAGCTTTGCGGCGATCCAGGCCGCAAGCCAGACGCCGGGGATGGCCGCCGGGAGCACATAGCTGCCGGAGGAGTAGTCCGTCACGGCGCTGAGAAAGCCGCTGTACTGCTCGGCATGGCAGTACCAGTGAAGGGCACGACAGAGAGGGACGGAGAACACGATCGCGAGCGGGAAGAACAGCAGCATGGACATGAGGCGCCCGCCGTTTGCAAGCTGGAGAGACAGACTCATAAACAGGGCGGCGAGCAGGCCGATGCTGATGATGATCGCGCTCCAGTAGAGGACGACGGGGCCGCTGTAGACGGCGATGGGATTGGTCATGAGCGCACCTCCTCGGGTATGGCGGTGGCGAAGTAGATAATATCGCTGACGGCGCGCTCCTC
>CADAAM010000134.1 GCA_902785905.1 Oscillospiraceae bacterium
TTTTTTCATTCGAAGCAAGAAATGTCTTTCTGATAAATAGAGCAGTTTCAAACTCGTGCATTTGACAAGCCAAGGGCTTGTCTCAAAACGTATATGCATGCAAAATACAAGGGGTCGATCCCCAGATCGACCCGCCGAAAAGCGCAGAATGCTGCAAAACGGCGGGCCGATGAGGGCATCGGCCCCTACGGCGTTCCTTTTTATGCAGGGATTGCCTTATTTTGAGACAATCCCTTCATGAGAATGGAAAATTCCATGATGGCTCGGCATATTGGGACAGAAGCAAAGCTTTTCTCTTTCGCTGTTCTATCCCATCAGAACCTCGACCGTATTTCTCGTACCGGCGGCCTGGGGCGGGATCAGATTGCCCTCGAGGGGCCTGCCGTTGAGCGTGACGCTCTTCACCCCGTGCTGCACGCCTGCGGGATTGTGCACGCGGATCTCGTATTCCGCACCACGGAAGGCGCGCGTCACAGTGTAGTCTTTACAGCCGGAGGGGACGCAGGGCGCGATCTCCAGCCCGTCGAGGGCCGGCTTCACGCCCAGAATGGCCTGGGAGATCGACAGGAAGGACCAGGCCGCCGTGCCGGTGAGCCAGGAATTCTTGGCCTCGCCAAAGCTGGGCGCGTCCTTGCCGGCCACCATCTGGCTGTAGACGTAGGGCTCGGTGCGGTGGATGTCGCTGATGTCCTCGATAAAGGCGGGGGCGGTGCGGCGATAGACCTCGAAAGCCCGGTCACCGTGGCCGAGCTCCGCCTCGGCGCAGACGATCCAGGGGTTATTGTGGCAGAAAATGCCGGCGTTTTCCTTGTATCCGGGGGGATAGCTGGAAATTTCGCCGAGCTCCAGGTGGTAGCGGGTGTAGGGCGGGTTCAGGAGCACGATGCCGTACTTCGTGTCCAGGCGCTCCTCAACGCTCTTCATGGCCTTTGCCGCCTCGCCGCTCTCTTTACCGATCCCGGCCATGACGCACATGCCCTGGGGCTCGATAAAGATCTGGCCTTCCTCGCACTCTTTTCCGCCGACCACGTGACCGAAGGCGTCATAGGCGCGGCGGAACCAGGCGCCGTCCCACCCGGCGTCAAGCACGGCCTTCTCCATGTCTTCGATAGCCGCGAGCGCCTCGCTCGCCTCGGCGTCCAGACCAAGATGGCGGCAGATCGCCGCCCAGGCGCGGCCGTATTTGACGAACATGCCTGCGATGAACACGCTCTCCGCCACGGGCCCTTCGCTGGGGCCGGTGATCTGGAAGCTCTCGCCCGGATGTTCAGAGAAGCAGTTGAGGTTCAGGCAGTCGTTCCAGTCGGCCCGGCCGATGAGCGGCAGACCGTGGGGGCCGAGATGGGCACAGGTATAGCGGAAGCTGCGGCGCAGATGCTCCAGCAGCGGTTGGGCAAGGCCGGGATCGTTGTCAAAATCTACCTGCTCGTCCAGAATGCTCCAGTCTCCGGTCTCGCGGAGATAGGCGTCCGTTCCGGCGATGAGCCAGAGGGGATCGTCGTTAAAGCCGCTGCCGACGGCGAGATTGCCTTTCTTCGTGAGGGGCTGGTACTGGTGATAGGCGCTGCCGTCCGGAAACTGGGTGGCGGCGATGTCCAGGATACGCTCGCGCGCGCGCTCCGGGATCATGTGCACAAAGCCCAGCAGATCCTGGCAGGAATCGCGAAAGCCCATCCCGCGGCCCATGCCGCTCTCGTAGTAGCTGGCAGAGCGGCTCATATTGAAGGTGACCATGCACTGGTACTGGTTCCAGACATTCACCATGCGGTCCAGGCGCTTATCGCCCGTGACGACCCGGTATTGATTCAGAAGCTTCTCCCAGTAGGCGCACAGCTTCTCCATCGCAGCATCAAAGGCGGCGCTGTCGGCATAGCGGGCCATCATGGCCTCGGCGCGTGTCTTGTTGATGACGCCGGGAGCCGCCCACTTCTCCGTCTGCGGGTTCTCGATGTAGCCGAGGCCCAGAAGCAGGCTGTCGCTCTGACCGGGCTGAAGACGAAGGTCAAACTGCTGGGCGGCAATGGGCTGCCAGCCGTGGGCGATGCTGCCGGTGCAGCCGTCGCCGAACACCGCCTCCGGCCGTGCGGGGCTCCCATAGAGGCCGAGAAAAGCCTCCCGCGCGGTGTCAAAGCCCGTTGGCGTGCGGTTTGCCCAGAAGACGGCATAGTGGTCCCGGCGCTCGCGGTACTCGGTCTTGTGGTAGATCGCGGCGCCCTCCGCCTCCACCTCGCCGATGGAGTAGTTGCGCTGGAAGTTGGAGGAGTCGTCCATTGCATCCCAGAGACAGAACTCCACATAGGGGAAGAGCCGGATCGATTTCGCCTGCGCCCCGACGTTGCGCACGGTGACGCGCATGAGAAGGCAGTTGTCCCCCTCAGGCACCATCAGCTCCTGCGTGACCTCGACGCCGTTTTTGGCCCCCTCAATCACGGAGTAGCCCAGACCGTGGCGGCAGCAGTAGCGGTCAAGCTCCGCCTGCACCGGCTGCCAGCCGGGATTCCAGACGCACTCCCCGTCCTTTATATAAAGGTGGAAGCCCTCCTGATCCAGCGGCGCGTTGTTGTAGCGGTAGCGCGTGAGCCTGCGCAGGCGCGCGTCCCGATAGAAGCTGTACCCGCCGGCCGTGTTGGAAAACAGAGTAAAGAAATCCTCGCTCCCCAGATAGTTGATCCAGGGCAGGGGAGTGCGCGGCGTGGTGATCACATATTCTCGCCGTGCGTCGTCAAAGTGTCCGTATTGCATATTTCGTCGCCTCCACTTAATCGTTTAAGCATATTAAAGAGTACCGCATTTTTGGGAAAAAAGCAAGTGCCTTTTTAAAAATCAGTAGTTTTTTATGAATTTTACGTAGAAATCCGTATTTTAAAAGCCCAACGTCATATCATGCGCTTTGCTTTTGTTGAGATTCTCCAAATGATTTGAGCTCATTTTGTGAAAGTATGCCAATATTCTTGAAAACGAGGATTTTTCTTGAAAAAGGACTTGCATTTTTTGAAGAATTGAGTTACATTGAGATCACGAAAACGATTAAGTTAAAGGAGCTGGCCCCCATGGTGTCGCTGAAGGACATTGCCCAACGCTGCGGCGTTTCGACGGCAACGGTCAGCAAGGCCCTCAACGGCCAGCCGGACATCGGGGAAGAGACCCGCTCCCGCATCCTGCGCATCGCGGATGAGTTGGGCTATATGGCCAACGCCTCAGCCCGGGCCTTGAAGACCAAGCGAAGCTACAATATTGGCGTCCTGTTTGTGGACCCCACGCACGGCGGCCTTGCGCATGAGTTCTTCTCCACCGTGCTCGACAGCATCCGCAGCGAGGCAGAGCGGCACGGATATGACATCACCTTCATCAACCGGGGCCTCGGTCAGCGCGAGACCAGTTATCTCCAGCACTGCCGCTACCGCGGCGTGGACGGAGTGGTGATCGCGTCGGCGGATTTCACGGATCCCATGGTGACGGAGCTGGTGCAGTCGGATCTGCCGGTGGCGACCATCGACCATGTGTTCAACGACCGCATCGCCGTGCTGTCCGACAACCTCAAGGGCATGGATGCGCTGGTGCGCTTCGTCGCGGCGAAGGGCCACCGCGAAATCGCTCTGATTCACGGGGAGCCTACCAGCGTGACCGTGGGGCGGCTCACGGGCTTTCACCGAGCCTGTGAGGAGCTGGGCATTCAGATCCCGGACAAATGGATACGCCAGGGCGTGTTCCATGATCCGAAAAGCTGCAGCGCCATTACGAGGGAGCTGCTGGAAGACCCCGACAGGCCGACCTGCATCTTCTTCCCGGACGACTACTCCTGCATCGGCGGGCTCAATGCGATCCACGATGCTGGCCTGCGGGTGCCGGAGGATATCTCCGCCGTGGGCTATGACGGCATCCCCCTCTCCCGGATCGTAAGTCCCGTGCTCGCAACCTGGCGGCAGGACACCG
>CADAAM010000135.1 GCA_902785905.1 Oscillospiraceae bacterium
CGCCTTGAAAACCGCGGCGGCGGAGCTTTTGAACTTCCGCGGCAGCGGCATGTCCGTCATGGAGATCAGCCACCGCAGCGCCCTGTTTCAGGACGTTTTCGACAGCGCCTGCGCAAAGCTGCGCGGCCTGATGAACGTACCGGACACCCATGAAATTCTGCTTCTGCAGGGCGGCGCGACCACGCAGTTCGCCGCCATCCCCATGAACCTCATCGAGGGAGGCACCGCCGACTACGCCATCACGGGCAGCTTCTCCGGCAAGGCCTATGAGGAGGCAAAAAAGTACGGCACGGCCCACATCGCAGCCAACACCAAGTCCGGCGGCCATGACCGCATCCCCGATCAGGAGGAGCTGAGCTTCAGCCCGGACGCAAAGTATTTCTATTACTGCGCCAACAACACCATCTACGGCACCGAATGGCAGTACGTCCCCAAGGCGGACGCGCCGCTGGTGTGCGACATGTCCTCGGACATTCTGTCCAGAGAGGTGGACGTGTCGAAATACGGCCTGATCTATGCGGGCGCGCAGAAGAACATGGCCCCCGCGGGGCTCACGGTCGTGATCGTCGACAAGGCCCTCGCCGGACGCGAGCTGCCCTGTACGCCGAAGATCCTCAGCTACAAGACCATGATCGAGACCGGCTCCATGCTCAACACCCCGCCCTGCTGGTGCATCTACATGCTGGATCTCACCCTCGACTGGGTGATCGCTCAGGGCGGCGTCAGGGCCATGGAGGAGCGCAGACAGGAGCGTGCCGGACTGCTGTACGACTTTCTCGACAACAGCAGGCTCTTTAAGCCCCACGCCCTGCCCGGATCGAGGAGCTTTATGAACGTCACCTTCCGCACCGGCAGCGACGAGCTCGACGCCGCCTTCATCAAGGGCGCGGCGGAGAGAGGGCTTGTAAACCTCAAGGGACACAAGATCGCCGGCGGCATGCGCGCCTCTGTCTACAACGCCATGCCCGTGGAGGGCGTCAGGGCGCTTGTGGCTTATATGAAGGAGTTTGAAGTCAGCCATGTTTAAGATCAAAACCATGAACACCATCTCCGAGCACGGCACCGGCGCTCTTGAAAAGCACGGCTGCGTGGTCGGACCGGATGTGAAAGACCCCGACGGCATGCTCATCCGCAGCGCGAATCTGCACGGCATGGCCTTCGGCGAGAATATGCTCGCCATCGCGCGCGCCGGCGCGGGCTTCAACAACATCCCCATCGAGGAGTGCGCCGAGAAGGGCATCGTCGTCTTCAACAGCCCCGGCGCGAACGCCGAGGCGGTGAAGGAGCAGGAGATCGCCTCCCTCGTCATGGCCTCCCGCGATATGATCGGCGGCATCGACTGGGTGCGCTCCATCGCCGACAGGGGCGACGAGATCCCGGAGATCGTGGAGAAGGGCAAGTCCTCCTTCGCCGGACCGGAGCTTCTGGGCAAGACCCTCGGCGTCATCGGCCTCGGCGCGATCGGCGCTCTGGTCGCCAACGCGGCCCTCGACCTCGGCATGGTGGTCTACGGCTACGACCCCTTCATGTCCGTGGACGCCGCCTGGCGGCTGTCCCGCGAGGTCATCAAGGCCGAGGATGTGGACACCATCTACGCCAAGGCCGACTATATCAGCATCAACATCCCGTATAACGAGCATACCCACCACATGTTCAACGACGAGGCCTTCGCCAAGATGAAGCAGGGCGTGCGCATCGTCAACGAGTCGCGCGCCGAGGTCGTGGACGACGAAGCCATGACCCGCGCCCTGGACTGCGGCCGGGTCGGCAAGTATGTGACGGACTTCCCCAACAAGGTCATCCTCCGGGCGCCGAACGTGATCGCCATGCCCCATCTCGGGGCCTGCACGCCCGAGAGCGAGGACCGCTGCGCCGCCATGGCCGCGATGGAGCTGTATGACTATCTGCTCAACGGCAACATCAAGAACTCCGTCAACCTCCCAGACGCGACGCTCAGCCGCATGGGCGCGTGCAGGCTCTGCGTCCTGCACCGCAACGTCCCCCGCATGCTCACCCGCATCCTCGATTTCATCAGCGAGCGCAACATCAACGTCGAGCACATGATCAACAAGCCCCGCGGAGCCTACGCCTACACCATCATCGACCTGGGCGAGGCCATCGGCGAGGAGATCGCCGCCCCGCTCAGAGCCATGGGCGAGGTTTTGCGCGTGCGCGTGCTGTATTGATACCGGTTTTCCTGTCATCCCAGGCGCGGCGAAGGATCTTCTCTCATCATCGGAGGGAGGGTCCTTCGCCGCGCCTGGGATGATTTGTTCACAAAGAGGTCATTGAATTAAGCGGCGAAAAAGATATAATCACTTTTTGAAGAATAGGTTCCGGGCATGCGGGCGCTTGCAGGACGCATCATCGGGGCATACTGGGAGAAGGACCGGATGAAGAGCATCTATCTGCGCAATTTCACAGCCATGGCCGTACTGGTGTTTTTCTGCCTGATGCTGATCTGCCTCTCCTTTGTCGGCATCGGCCGCATGCACCTCGTGAGGGTGCAGCGGGAGGAGATGATCGCGAGCGCGGCGGAGGTGGCCCATCTCGCCTCCGCTGTCGGACAGAGCGATTCGCTGGACAGCTGGCTGCTGGGCATGACCGTGAGCTCGATCGCCAACGCCACCGGCAACCAGATCTTTATCACAAGCCCGGCCGGCTGCATCCTGCGCTGCTCCGACCGGCAGACCGTCTGCCGCCACATCGGCCTGATCCTGCCGGAGAGCGTCATCGGCCGCGCGGACGGGGGGACCGAGTTCGGCCTCACCACGCTCGACGGCGTGTTTCGCGAGGCGCGCTATGTGGTGTCCCGCGGCGTCTACTCGGAGGCGGACGGGAGCTGCCTGGGCTACGTGTTTGTCAGCAGTTCGCCCGAGAAGCTCCTGGGCGACTGGTCGGCCTTCCTGATCCTCGCCTCGGTGGTGACGGTGGGCGTGCTCTTTGTCTTCCTGCTGGTGACGCTGGTCTACTCCAAGCGCATGGCCCGGCCTCTGGACGAGATCGCGGCGGCCTCCCGGAAATTCGCCCGGGGGGATTTCTCCGTGCGCGTGCGCCAGGAATACGACTCCACCGACGAGATGGGGGCGCTCATCGACTCCTTCAACAAGATGGCCGACTCCCTCGAGGTGGCCGAGGAGCGCAGGACGGAGTTCATCGCCAACGTCTCGCACGAGCTCAGAACCCCCATGACCACCATCGCGGGCTTTGCCGACGGCATCCTCGACGGCACCATCCCGCCGCAGGAGGAGAAAAAGTATCTTGTCTCCATCCGGGACGAGACGCGCAGGCTGTCAAGGCTCGTGCGCGACATGCTGGACGTGTCCGCCGCCCGGAACCTGGTGGCCGACCCCTCGAGGCGTACGGTCTTTGATCTCAACGAGCTGGTTTTGCAGACCCTTTTGAGCTTTGAGGACAGGGCGACGAAGAAGAACCTGGACGTCGACCCCCAGCTGCCGGAGAACAACATCATGGTCGTGGCCGACAAGGACGCCATCACGCGGGTCATCTACAACCTCCTGGACAACGCCGTGAAGTTTGCAAACCCCGGCAGCTGCCTCACGCTGCGCCTGTATAAGGACGGGGAGAAGGCCTATGTCTCCGTGCGGGATATCGGCGAGACCATCCCGCCGGACGATCTGCCCTTTATCTTCGACCGCTTCCACAAGTCCGACCGCTCCCGCAGTCTGGACAAGGAGGGCATGGGTCTCGGACTCTATCTCGTCAAGGCCATCATCAACGGCCACGACGAGGATATCGCCGTCAAGAGCGAGGACGGCATGACAGAATTTGTTTTTTCATTAAAACTTGCCAAATAAAAGAAGGTAGCAGTATGAACAACGAAAACAGAAC
>CADAAM010000136.1 GCA_902785905.1 Oscillospiraceae bacterium
ACCATCAACAACAGCGTGAGCAGCGCGGGCTTTTTGTTCTCCCGCAGACTCGCGGCAAGGGTTTTGATCACAGCCGCGTTCACATCCTTTCCGATTCTTTAAAAGTAACAATATATTTTATCATGCGTCTCGCGCAAATCAAGCGAAGAATGTGAACAATTCAGCTTTGACGCTCCAAAATCTGCTGTTACCGGTGCGCGCGGAGGGGTCCAAGGTGATTGCACCGGGTCGCCGAATGTGGTAGACTGTGAAAAAAACAGGCGAGGAGGGCGCTTATGTGGAAATGTCCGAAATGCGGACGCAGCTTCAGCCGGGAGGGGCAGTCCCATTACTGCGGAAAGATCGAGACGGTCGATGAGTACATTGCCTCGCAGGAGGAGGCGGTGAAGCCATACCTGAATGAGGTGCGGGCCGTCCTCCGCGCGGCCCTGCCCGAGGCGGAGGAGCGCATCTCCTGGAGCATGCCGACCTATAGGAAGGGGCAAAACATCATCCACTTCGCCGCGTCCAAAAAGCATCTGGGCCTCTACCCGGGCGGTGAGGCGACGGAGGTCTTTGCGGAAAAGCTCAGGGACTATGACACAAGCAAGGGTACGATCCGCCTGCCCTACACAAAGCCCCTGCCGAAGGAGCTGATCGCGGAGATCGCGAAGTGGTGCTTTGCCCAGTACGCAAAATAAGCTGCCGAAAAATAAAGGCAGCACCGCACAATTCGGCGAGAGCGAATCCTGAGAAAAATTGGGTTCTGACGATGGCAGTTTTTCGCAGAAATACTATGTGTATTTCAAGAAAAGGTGACGAAGTCAGGGCGCAATTTTTCCGGGAGGCGCCGATGGCGGATTGTGCGGTGCCGCCTAAACAGCCTCTGTACCTGCGGCGCTGATATGCGCAGATACAGAGGCTGTTTCATCAAGTCGTAAGCCCCATGTGGAGCTTGGCGAGGCTGAGCACGTTTCTCATCAGCATGGCGCGCGTCATGGGGCCGACGCCGCCCGGGACGGGGGTGATATAGGACGCCTTGTCCTTCACCTCGCTGAAACAGACATCGCCGGTAAACTTGCCGGTCTCGGGGTCGCGGTTCATGGCGACGTCGATCACCGCCGCGCCCTCCTTCACCATGTCGGCCGTGATCAGGCCCCGGCAGCCCGCGGCCACGACCAGGATGTCCGCCTGCCGGGTCATGGCAGCGAGATCAGGGGTATACTGGTGGCAGTAGATCACCGTGCCGTTGCGGCTGAGCAGGAGCAGGCCCATGGGCTTGCCGACGATATTGCTCCGCCCGACCACGACGCAGATTTTTCCGTCCACCGGGATGTGATAGGCGTCCAGCATCACGCCGATCCCGGCAGGCGTGCACGGCCAGATCGGGGACACGCCATGCACCATGCGCCCCACGTTGAGCGGGTGAAAGGCGTCCACGTCCTTTTCCGGCGCGATTGCCTCGATAATGCGCCGCTCATCAAACGAGGGCAGGAGCGGGAGCTGCACCAGAACCCCGTCGATCCTGGGGTCGGCGTTGAGCTTGTTGAGAATACCCAGCAGCTCCTCCTCCGAGGCGTCGAACGGCAGGTCGAAACGGCGGGAAAAGAAACCGCACTCCTCACAGTCTTTAACTTTGTTTCTCACGTAGAGCTGCGAGGCGGGGTTGTCCCCCACGAGGATCACCGCAATCCCCGGTCTGCGCGGCAGCTGTGCCGCCTCCTCCCGAATCTCCGCCCGCACCGAAGCCGCGAGCGCTTTTCCGTCTAAAATAACAGCCATAGTTTACCTCTTATCTGTTGATTTCAAAGCGGGCGGTCAGCTCGTCCATGGCCTTGCGCATGATGCTCTCCACGTCCGCGCCGTCGATGTCCAGACCGCCCGTCTGTACGAGCTCCACATCCTGTATGCCGTAATAGTTCTGCGCAAGCGATTTGACATAGCCGAAGCCGAACTCCTCCGGGATGAAGAACCCGCCTGCCGTGGTCACATACCAGAGCTTTTTGGCGCTGCACAGGCTGATCGGCACGCCCTCGGGCGAATAGCGGAAGGCGATGCCCACCACATTGACCTGTTCGAGATACTGCTTTAGCGCCGCCGGGAAGGACAGATCCCAGAAGGGCGCGGCGATCACGATCTGATCCGCCGCGGCAAACTGCCGGGCAAGGGCGAACAGGGGATGGTCAAAGTCCCGCGCCGTGATGAGGGCGTCCCGCTCCCGAAGAAAATCGGCGTTCACGACGGGCAGTGCAAGCTCCGCCGGGCAAAGCTCTGTGACCGGTCCGCCCAGCAGGCCGAGCAGGTGCTCCGCCAGCCGCTTCGTTCTGGATTCCTCACGTACGCAGGCGTTGATGTACAGGGTCATGGTGCAGTCTCCTTCTCATATGGTTCTGAGTCTAAAACAAATCCAGCATACTGTCCAGATAGATTTCCTCCCGGACTTTGAGCCGGTGCTCGGGTTTGGTCATGTAGTAGAGCAAAAATTCCAGCACGACGGCGCTGCCGAGACTGCGCCCTTCAATCTTGAAATTTGAGAAGCCGGCCGGCAGATACGTGTTCTGAATGTCTTTGATCCCGATGAAGCCCGGATTTTTCATCGCGTCGGAGAACCGGTAGCCGCGCTCGGCGTTCGGTGAGACGCAGACGTGATCGGCACAGTCCTCTCCAAGATTTTTGCGGCTGACGTTTTCATAGCAGGCTTTCCGGTCTGGACAGTCGAACCAGCAGCACTCGTTGCACAAAAACTCTACCTTCCGCTTTTGCCTTTCGGGCAGCGCGCAAAGGCGGTCAAAACGTTTGTTCAGTCTGAAATCCGGCACGACATATCGAAATTCTTCGCGGTTCAGCTCCGCCACAAATTGTGTAAAGTCGGTCAGCACCTTTGTGGTGGAGGAGACGAAGCAGAAGCCGGGGTAGTTTTTCTGCAGATAGCTCAGCAGCAGATCGGAGCAGAGGATCACGCCGTTTTGAATCGGCCCGCTCTTTTCAAACAGGGCGCACAGGGTGTTGCACTTGCAATCCGAAAGATGCTCCTCCCGAAGCAGGGAGTTGCTGAACGTCAGGTGCGCTGACACGCCATATTCCCGTGTCAGCGTCGCCACCGCTTCGGGCTCCGCCTCCCCGAAGCCGACCCGGCCGCCGCCCCAGAGGCAGTCCGCGGGTGCGCCGTAGATCGAAGCGATCTCACACCAGTCGTAGAAGTATTCCCGATGCTCCCGATACAGCGGCAGAAAGGCGCGGTACAGATCGTAAAATTCAAACAGGCCGGGCAGATGATAGTATGCCTTCACGTTCTCAACCTCCCGACTGGCCTTCTCAGGCAGAATTATATCACATTCCCGCGAATTTACAATTACCCAAAGCCTGACGTGCCTCCCTTCCGCCGGGCGGATACGACGTTCCTACTCTCCCCCTCCTCACAGCGGAAAATCATCTGTCAAAAGATTTTTGTAAAATATAGTTGACATTATGTCTCACTTGTGCTACATTATGTCCAGAACAAAATGTCAGCTATGAAAGGGAGGAATCCTCATGGAAAAGTATGAACTCGGGCGTTCTGTCAGTCTGGCCGTCGGCGTAGCTGTCGGGCTTGTCTTCGCTTTGCTGGTGATGCGCTATATGAACAAGGACCATAAAGTCAAAACGGAATATGACGAAATGCAGAAGGCTATCCGAAACATCGGCTATAAGTACGCTTTCTATACCGTAATCATCTTTGAAGCCCTGCTCTGCCTCATCCCCGCCTCGGTACAGATCCCGGCGGAGCCGATCGTGATCCACTTTATCCCGATCTTTCTCGGGATCGTGGTGCAGTGCGGCTACTGCATCTGGAAGGGCGCGTATGTCGGCCTGAACACCAACATGAAACGCTATCTGATCTTTGCGGTCGTCATCTCGCTCATCAATTTTCTCGGCTTCTTCGCCGCCTGGAAGAACGACGCCCTGATCGTCGACGGCGTTTTGCAGACCCCGTTTGTGAATCTCCTGTGCGCCGTGATGTTCGCCGTGCTGGGCGTCATCGGGCTGCTGCGCAGGTCTGCGGATCGTGGGGAAGCGGACGAATGAAAAACCTGAGACTGAAAGCGGCCAGAGTCGGAAAAGATCTGTCGCAGGACGAGCTGGCCAAGCTCACGGGGGTATCGCGCCAGACGATCAGCGCGATTGAAAAGGGCGACTATAATCCGACGATCAATCTGTGTATCAATATCTGCCGGGTTCTGGGCAAAACTCTGGACGAGCTGTTCTGGCCGGAGACCGAAACCTGATCGAAACCCCTCGAGGATTTGCTGAAAATACGATAAACGGAACCGTTGAGGTAAAACATGACAAAGAAAAAATCCATTGTCCTTCTCATCGCTCTGCTCGCGCTGGTTCTGAGTGCGGGGCTGATCTGGTATGTAAACCGGCCGCAGGCAAGCGGCGGCGCAAAAGCAATCACGGTCGAGGTTGTCCATGGGGACGGCACAACGAAGCGCTTTCCCATCCGTACCGACGCCGAGACGCTGCGTCAGGCCTGTGAGGAGCAAAAGCTGATCGCCGGACAGGAGGGCGAGTACGGGCTCTACGTCCTGACCGTTGACGGCGAGACCGCCGATGAGAGCCTCCAGCAGTGGTGGCGCATCACAAAGGGCGGGGCCGAGCACTTTTACGGAGTGGACGAGACCATGATCCAGGACGGAGAACAATATGAATTTACGCTCAAAACCGGCTGGTGAGCGCCTGAGCGCGCAGGAGCTCTGCTTCCTCGCCCTGATGGGGGCGCTGATCTTTGCGAGCAAGTTTGTCCTGGCGGGCATCCCGAACGTCAATCTGAACACGCTTATCATCATCCTGTGCGCGATCTTTTTCGGCTGGAAAACGCTCTATGCCGTCGGCGTCTATGTGATGCTGGAGGGTATGATCTTCGGCTTTACGCTCTGGTGGGTCAGCTATCTCTACACCTGGCCCGCCGTGACCGCCTTTGTGATGCTGTTTCGCAAGAACAACTCCCCGCTCGTGTGGGCCGTCGTCGCCGGTCTGTGCGGCCTGTGCTTCGGCCCGCTCATGTACATTCTGTACCTCACGGTCACCGGCTGGGAGACGGCTGTCGCCCTGTGGGTCGCAGGGATTCCGTATGACCTCGTTCACTGCGTCAGCAATTTTATCCTGACGCTGCTTTTGTACCGGCCGCTGTACAAGGTGTTTTCTCATTTTCTGCCGCGGCGGGGACAATTTTACAGGGAAAGCGCTCTTTCCAGCCATGCCCGGTCTTGAAGCACGCTGTCAAGCGCCTGCATAAACGGGATAAGATCCGCCGTGTCCAGCGCCCGATGGTCAAACGCGATCGTGATCGGGACAATTTCTGCCGCGCGGATGTTGTCCGCTTCATCCACCACGGCCCGTTTCTGCACCGCACCGATCGCCAGCGCACAGAGCTGCGGCGGTATGATTTCCAGAATGGTGCAGCTTCCCTCCCATTGCTTATACAGGGAGCCCATGTTCGACACCGTGATGCTGCCCTGCTTGATGTTTTCGGGTGTAAGGCGATCTTCGCTTCCCGCGCTTTTCCGCCTGTCGATCCGGACTCGCCCGGGGCCGAGCTTTGCGCCCAGCAGACGTCCGATCGCTTTCGGGAGCTTCCCTTTTCTTAGCTCGGAAAAGGTATCCTCCAATCCGGTCCGGTACAGAACGCGGTCCATATCGGTGTTTTCGATCCTCGCCCGAAAGGCCGCGATCATCGCCTGTATCTCATGGACGGACTTGTCCTCCATGTGCGGCAGATTGATCGTGGTCATCTTCCCGTCCCCGTAAGTGATTGGGAGGGAAATGTCGATATGCTCAAGCGTCGTCACCTTTCCGCTCACAAGCCACGGGCTGAAGCGGATATGCCCGTTCATTCTGGGACAGGCCTTGATCCCCTCGATCAGGATTCTGAGGATTACGGAATTAAAGCTGACTTTCCCGGCAGAAGCCCGGTCACGATGATAGCGGCGCAGCACATCCATCAGAAGGCTTACGTTCGCGTCGTAGACAAGGCAGACATGCGGGACGGTTTTCCAACCCTCCGAGGTCATATTGGCGATGATCTTTCGGGAAATATCAAAATATTCTGTCATGGCTTTCTTCCCTGCTTTGCATAGAATTTCCCGACAAGGGCGGGAGCCTTTATCTGCCCCTGCCGCGGCAACCAGTACGAGCCCAACTTTTGCTGCTGGCTGGAGGTTGCCGGCGCTCAAAACGGCTACACCCGCAATGTCTGCGGTGCAGACTTCTGGGTTAACGAGGGCGGCTTCTGCTATGACCGATACGACAACATGATGCCCTTCGGCAGTATCGACTGTATTAGCTCTGCCCCAACTGTTGGCATAGAGCTGTAAAGAACACAGCCGGCTCCGTTTGGAGTCGGCTGTGTTTAAATCGGTCAAATATCAGTCGGTCACGTAGGGCAGGAGAGCGATCTGACGGGCTCTCTTGATCGCCTCGGTGAGCTCACGCTGGTGCATGGCGCAGACGCCGGTGGTACGGCGGGGCAGAATCTTGCTGCGCTCGGACATAAAGCGGCGGAGCTTGGCGGTATCCTTGTAATCGATGAACGTGGCCTTGTCAACGCAGAACTGGCAAACCTTTCTGCGC
>CADAAM010000137.1 GCA_902785905.1 Oscillospiraceae bacterium
GTGCGTGATCTCAAAAAAGGCGCGGTGAAACTCATCGTCCTTGCTTTTGAATTCCTTCAAGGCGCCGCTGCGGCAGAAGAGACGCTGCATCTCAAGATTCTGTTCCAGACGAAGCAAATCCTCTTCGGTACGCTGCTCGCAGACCTGGTCGATCAGGGCGGTTTCCAGGGCGCAGCGCATGAAATACGCCTCATCCACCATGGAATAATCAATCAGAGAGATCGACGTCTTCTTCTGCGGAACAATATCCACCAGCTTGATCGCCTCCAGCTCCGACAGGGCCTCCCGGATCGGCGTCCGGGAAATGTTGAGGGCGGCGGACAGCTCGTTCTCGCTGATCTGACTCCCCGGCGGCAGCTCCAGATCGACGATGTTTTCTCTCAGCACGCGAAGGGCGTAGCTCTTTCCCGTTTCGCGGGGAAGCGGTTCAAATAGTTTCACGAGAATTGTTTCCTCCGGTATCGTTGAGGATTTGGATATTTGCAAAAAAGCGTATACTATAAAAGCTGACGCCTTTATAGTAATTTTTGAGCGTGTGAAAAGCCGCCGACAGCGCAGACTGTTCTGTCGGCGGACAAATCATCCGGCGTTTATGCCGCAGTACCGTATACCAGATTCGGCAGCCAGAGAATCGCGTTCGGGAAAAAGATCATAAACAGAATGACCAGAACGACAGCCGCATACGGAAGGTATCCTGAATGGAACAGCCCATAATGTCAGACGTGGCATACAGCGCGACGCCGACCGGCGGGGTCATGACGCCGAAGGTGACCGTCGTCATCATGATCATGCCAAACACGACCTCGTTGACGCCGACGCTGCGCATGACCGGCAGCAGGATCGGGGTCAGGATCAGGGCAATGACGGTGGTCTCCATAAACATGCCGCAGATGAGCAGGAAGATGACCACGAGGCCAAGCAGCAGGTAGGGGTTGCTGGTTACCTGAACGAGGGAGTTTGCGATGGAAACCGTGATGTCGTCATAGACGATGCCGTAGCCGAACACACCGGAAAAAGCGAGAATGATCGTGATGACGGTAATGTCCTTGACGGAGGCGCGCAGGGTGTCCATCATGGTCTTCCAGTTGAGTTCCTTGTAGATCACTGTGCCGACAAGCAGGGCGTAAGCGCAGGCAAACGCGCCGGACTCTGTCGGGCTCATGATGCCGAAACGAATGAGGATAATGAGCAGGATGGGGAAAAGCATCGCCCAGATGCACTCGAAGAAGGTCTTGATGACGACCTTGAAGGGCGCGGGTCTGTCATGCTCCGGCTTGTAGCCGTACTTGCGGGCGCTCCAGGTGGTGGCGAGCATCAGCAGCACGCACATCAGGATGCCCGGCACCCAGCCGGCCATGAACAGGCGGCCGATGGAAACCTCGCCCACCGTGCCGTAGATGATGAGGCCCATGGAGGGCGGGATCGTGGCGACGATGAGGCCGGAAATACCGTTGATCGCGGCGGACCAGCCCGGACGGTAGCCGAGGCGCGTCATCTCGGGGCCAAGGACGCGGCACTCCATGGAGGCGTCCGCGACGGCGGAACCGGATACGCCGCCCATCAGGGTGGACATGAGGCAGGAGACCTGGCCGATGTTGCCGTACATGTGGCCGGTACAGGCGTTGCAGAACTTCAAAAGGCGCTTGGTGATGCCGCAGGAGTTCATCAGATTGCCCGCAAGGATGAACAGCGGGATCGCCAGCATGGTAAAGCTCTGCGAGGTGGAGATGGACTTCTGCACCAGAACGGTCATGGGCAGCTCTCGTACGAGGAAGAAGGTGAATCCGGACAGGCCGATGGAGAAGGCCACCGGCATACCGGTCAGCAGCAGGACGAGAAAAACAATGATTGCGATATACATCAGCCGATATCCCTCGCTTTCTCCGTGGTGACGGCCTGATCGGCCGGGGTCTTGATGCGCTTGACCAGACTGATGGCGGTGGAGACGATCATCAGAAACGAGCCGACGGGCACCGCCATCGTGACCCAGCCATAGCTGATGCCGAGCGCGGTGATCTGGCGGCTCCAGCCCTGACTGACCATGCGGGCCCCATAGAACACCAGCACGCACAGAAACCCGATGATGAGGCACTTATAGAAAACATCCAGCCATTTCTGCAAGCCCTTTGGGAACTTGTTGACCAGCAGGTCCACGCCGATCAGGCCCGTGCCGCGGACTGCGACGTCGCCGCCGATGAAGATCAGCCAAGCAAAGGCGACCAGCGCCACGTCCTGCGCCCAGTTGAGCGGGTGCTTGAAGGTGCGCATCAGAGCCGAGATGAACACCAGTACCGTCAGGCCCGCCAGCAGCACCAGCGCGAGCTGCTCCTCAAAGCGGCAGAATTTTTCGTAAGCTCTTTTCATGTTTCAGCTTCCTTTATTCAGCATTTGAGAAAAGGCGCAAGGCATTGCCTTGCGCCTTTAGAAGTGTATGCCTGCAAGGCGTTTTGCTTACTCGAGACCGGCTTCCTTATAGAGCTGCTCGCGCAGTTCGGTCCAGCCGAGCGCCTCATACGCGCTCTTGGCAGCCTCTTTGAAAACGTCCTTGTCGACCTCGACGATCTCCATGCCGTTGTCCTTCAGGGTCTGGAGCAGGTCGGCCTGGGCCGCGATGACCTCCTGGGCGCTCTGGTAGGCGCACTCCTGGAAGTCCTTCTCCACGATCTCCTGATACTCGGCGGGCAGCTTGTCGAACCAGGCCTGGCCGCAGACGACGAAGTTGAAGAGGTTGATGTGCTCGGTCATGGAAGCGACCTCGCAGACCTCATAGATCTTGGAGGACACAGCGGAGGTGTTCTGAACCTCGCAGCCGTCGATGGCCTTGGTCTGGATTCCGTTATAGACCTCGCCCCACGCGATGTTGTAGGGGGTGGCGCCCAGAGCCTCGATGGACTTGGAGTAGGGGGCGGCGCCGGGGGTGCGGATGACGACGCCGTTGAGATCGGCGGGCGTCTTGAAGGCCTTGTGGCCCATGAAGGAGCGGGAGCCGTCAAAGTAGTTGTAGCACAGGGGGTGCAGGCCCTGCTTGTTCAGCTCGTCGTCCCAGGCCTGGAAGGTGGCGGTATTCATGACCTTCACACCGTCGTCATAGTTGTCGACGAAATAGGCCATGTTCAGGATACCCATGTCGTTGACGTAGCTGGACATACGGCCCGCGTCGGTCAGAACGGCGATGCCCATGCCCTGCAGGGCCTGGTCGATCATGTCTTCCTCAACGCCGAGCTGGCCGGAGGGATAGATGGTGACCTTGACGTGGCCGTCGGTATCCTCAAAAATCTTATCGGCGGCAGCCTTCATACCGGCATAGATCATGGACGTGTCGGTCTGGGTGGTGGAGAGCTTGAGTTCATAGGTCTTGTCCGCAGCAAAGGCGCTGGCGCTCAGCGCGAAAAGCATGCAGCACACGAGAGCGAGAGCAAGGATTTTTTTCATGTGATTAGCCTCCTGTTTTTGGGGAGAATCGTTCCGTCCCCGAACTGATAATATTATAGAACTTTCTTCAAAACTTGTCTACAAGTAAACAAGACAAAACGAATACACTTTTTTTGTGCAATCCGCAAATATTACGGTGGGAACGTCTTTGCATTCCCGATCTCCGGCTTATGAAAGCCCCCGCAAACTCCGTCATCAAGTCCGCTGCAGAGTGCCGTTTTTTTATAGTGGGAAAATCCGTGGTGATGGTGTATAATAAACTGTTTAATTTTGCGGGGTGTTTAGCACAATGATAGTCGGCTTTGTTGTTTGCATGATTGTGGGTCTTCTTTGCGTTGTGCTGGGTCTGTTACTTTGGAAAAAGCAGATGATCTCTCTTGTACATGACTATCACCATAAGAATGTGCAGAAATCAGATGTGCCCGCCTATACACGCCTCATGGGGATCGGGCTTCTCCTGATCGGTATTGGGACTTGTTTCACTGGGATTATCAATCTCGCATTTCAGACAGGCGCAGGATGGATCGCGTTCGGCATCGGCTTTTTTGCTGGTATTGGATTGATGATCAAAGCACAGATGAAATATAACGGGTCCTTTTTTAGCTGATTTCCCAGGGTATCCCCTTCACCCGACGGTAGTAAGAACCCCTCAGTTTTACTACCATTTGACTGCCATTGACGGCATTGGCTTGCCGCATTTTGCCGTTTCCGTGACTTAAGTCACAGTTTATTCACAACTATTTCTGTCCGGCAAATCGCGGCACTTTAAGCCTGCGCTGCAAATAATCCGGTTTTCCGCCATCAAAAGACACAGAGTCTGCATGGTGAGCGGTTTTACTCGCTCAAGAAAAGGATACGGTACAGAAAAACTCATCTTTGTGTTATACGCTGAACAGGAAAGGAAAAGCAACATGAACAAAGAAATTGAGGAATCCATCTCTGCCCCGGTAACGGCGGAAGCGCTTCACAGGAGTCTTTCTGTCAAAAGCGCGAACCTTTTTTATCTGATCCACACCGTGCTCGCCCTTGGGTTGAGCGCCGTCAGGATTCCCGGACTGCCCACAACGTGGGCTCCGCTGATCTATTATATCCCGCTGCTGGGCGTCGCATATCTGCTGTGCCGGAAGGAAGGCAAAGCGATGGGACCGGCCTTCGGCTTCCACCGGGTGAGGCCTCTCACGGTCGTGCTGACAATTGTGACATGCATGGCGATGCGTTCGGTATCACACCTGATTTCTTCCTGACCAATCTCCTGTTTCCCAGCTTTTTTGAGGCGTCGGGCGGCCAGATGCTTGGCGGTACCTTTTGGGTAAGCTTTATCGGCGTGGGGTTGATCCCGGCCTTCTTTGAGGAATTCGTCGTCCGCGGCGGAATGCTCAACAGCTACATCAGGACAGGACGCCTGCGTGCCTCCGTCCTGTTGACGGCGCTGCTGTTCGGTCTGCAGCATATGAACCCCACGCAGCTCTTCTACGCCTTCGTCACAGGGGTCATTCTCGCGCTTCTGTTTGTACTCACCGATTCCATCTGGCCCGGAATCCTGTTCCATTTTCTGAACAACGGCATGCTGCCGGTCGCGAATCTCCTGGAGGAGCGCTATGGGACAGCGTTTGTCCAGAATTATCTCTTTCCCTTCTCACGAGGGCTCTCCGATCCGAAGAGTTCTCTTGTCACTGTTTTGTCCGCGGTGATCGGACTGGTGATCACTGTGCTGTGTCTGCGCGCCATCGCCCGCTGCGAAGGCAGCGACGAGAAACTGCGCCTCTGTGTCCGCGGAGGCGGTGGAACGGCGAAACTTGTCACCCCCGCGCTGATCATTGCTCTCGTTGTGATGGTACTGATGACCGGTGCGACAACCTGCGCCTTGATTGCGCGCCTTTCGACCATGCCGGCCTAAAACCGTCAGCCCAATGCGGCACTCTGCTGTTTGCAGAGTGCCGTTTTTTATACTATTCTTCAATTAAACAATCGGAAATCGTTTAATTGCCTGTGAGCCTGATAGCTCACAGGCAAAGGCGCCAAGCGCCTTTGAAGAAGCCGTGCAATATCAATCTTCGGCAAGGCCTATGCTTTGCCCGGCGCAGCCTTCGCCGGCATAAAACGCTTGTTTTCAAGCGTTTCAGACCGTAGGCAAACCCGCTTTCGGCCTAAACCAAAAGCGGGTTTGTCTACGGGGTTCTGATAGAGAATATCATATTCAGGTGAAAGAAAACAAATACCGTCCTGCACAACAGGAAGAAGCGTCTGGAGCAGTTCTTCTGACTGTGCCGCAATGCCCTTTTGAATGATTTGTTTTTCCCTGATTGTCATCACCCCCGGTATAGCCGTTTTCGCCGACTGCAGAATAGCATAAAAACCACAACAATGCTGCAGCAGATTCAGCAAAATGATGCCGCAGCCTCCCCATCTCACTCGTAAGCCGGAACACGATCCGGCCCTTGCTGTGCACTGTTGTCTCGTCGTCGCAGGCTTCATATCATTCGCTTAGTCGCAGCAAAGCTTTGAACGTCACGCGTTTCTCACGCGTCGGTATGCTCCATAGCTTACTCCTTCCGCTGCTCCTCCTCTTCAAATCGAAACGGCTGTTTCAATTTGAGAATGCAATGGAATGCCGTTGGCCCCGCTCACAGGCCGTTGTCGAACGCGGTGATGAGCTCCGGCAGGGCCTTCACGCTTCCGATGAACCGCTCGATCTTCCTGCTCTGGATGATGCTTCTGCTAAGGAAACGCTGAATAGATCCGCTCGCCAGTCTGCATGCTTCGATTTAATCAGCGCTTCCCTGATCCTTCGGCCTGTTTTCCTCGCCCCAGGTGCAGAGCTGGTCCAGCACCCGCACCAGAGAGTGACCCCGTTCCGTCAGGCTGTACTCGACCTTCGGCGGGATCTCCGGGTACATCTCCCGGTGAACCAGATCGTCGCGCTCCAGTTCCTTCAGCGTCTGGCTGAGGGTCTTGTCCGACGCGCTTCCCAGATACCGGCGCATCTCGTTAAAGCGCACCGGCTCGTACTCCATCAGGCAGTAGAGCACAATGGGCTTATATTTTCCCGCGATCAGCGACAGGGTATAGCTGTAACCGGTATCACTGAAATTGGCTTTTGAAATGCTCTTCTCATTCATACGCTTTCCTCAAAGTAAGTACCTAACAAATATGTTAGTACTTGTTTTATGTACATTTCCATGATAACATCGGAAATACAGAATGTCAATTTCAATAATCACTTCATACAGGAGGAACTCCCAAATGGGTAAAAAGATCCTTGTTCTCACCGGAAGCGCCAGAAAGAAAGGCAACAGCAACCGCATGGCGCACGCTTTCGCCGAGGCTGCCGCGGCAAGGGGACATGATGTAAACGTCATTGACACCGCGACGCTGAAGCTGAATTTCTGCCACGCCTGCGAGACCTGCTACAAGACCGGCAAGCCTTGTTCCTTTGACGACGATTTCAACACCATCGCCGACGATATTCTTGCGGCGGACGCGCTCGTGTTCTCCAGCCCGGTTTACTGGTATTCCGTCCCGTCCCAGCTCAAGGCGGTCGTGGACAAGATGTTCAGCTTCGTTGTCGGCGGGAAGACGGATCAGTTCTTCGGCAAGGAGTGCGCGCTGATCTGCTGCTGCGAGGAAGAGGATCCCGCCATTCTCGACGGCGTCCGCATCCCCTTTGAGCGCACCGCCGCCCTGAACAAGTGGACACAGGCCGCCGCGCTCGCGGACAAATTCTGAGGCCGCCCATGGCAAAGAAGATCATCATTCTCAACGGCAGTCCCCGTTTAAACGGAAATACCTCAGCCCTGACGGAGCAGTTCACAAAGGGCGCGGAGGAGGCGGGGAATATCGTCACCGAATTTCATCTGTCCGATATGAACATCCACGGCTGCCTCGGCTGCTGGCACGGCGGGAAAGACGCTGCCCATCCCTAAGTCCAGCGGGACGATATGGAAAAGATCTATTCCGTCTACCGGGAAGCCGACGTGGTCGTTCTGACCTCGCCGCTCTACTACTGGTTTATCTCCGGGCATCTGAAGAACGCCTTTGACCGCCTCTTTGCCGTTGCCGAATGTGATCCACGTTACCGGAATCCCCGGAAGGAGAGCGTGCTGATCATGGCGGCTGAGGGAGCGGGCTTTGAAGAGAGCGAGCACTGGTACGACCATCTGGAAAAGCACATCGGCTGGAAGAGCCTCGGCAAGGTGCTCTGCGGCTGGGTCGCACAGCCCGGGGATATCGGGGGAAAGCCTGAGCTGAAGCAGGCATACGAGCTCGGCAGGTCCATCTCCTGACGAGTGCGCTGCCCCGCCCTCGGGAGCTTCTAAAGGCTCTTATCACACAGGGAGCAGCCCTGCCGGATTACAGGATCCGGCAGGGCTGCTCCTTTTCTCTTCTGTTTTCAATCTCCGCCCCGCAGGTCAGGGTGAACACGATCTATCGTGCCGATTATTACGCTCTGCCCCAGGTTCAGGCATTTATTGAGGTGGCCAGGAGGCATGAACGGGACTGATGAGCAATGTCTCACGCGGATCCTTGAAGGAGGCCTTCAAAGCATTCGCCACGACGTTCTCCACGCCCTTTGTCTCATAAGCCTGAACGTCAAAACTTTATCCTGCTTATCGAAACAGCAGCAGAATAGAGCGCAAATGTCCAGCGGAGACTGCCATAGCCGATTCCTTCGACAGCAGTCCCCGCGCGTACAATACTGACGCAAGCATGAGCCGGTACCGTTTTTTACGCGGTACCGGCTCTCTTCTGATACTGTTTTTCAATAAAAAAGTCGACACTTTTTATTGAAAAGATGCCACCTGCGGCGGCATACAGTTGCTGACGCAACTGACGTCTCATACTATTTCCTGATTAAATTCTTTAATCAAGAAAGCCGCAGTTCCCGCGGCGTTTTCAGCGTGAAACGCTGAAAACACGTCTCATACAAGAACCTCTACGCGCCTTATGGGATTAAAGGTTTTCATGAGGTTCTAGTATCATACGATTTTCAACGCGCCACAAGGCGCTATAGAAAGTAGATGTTCTCTGCTTTTTAATGAAAATCAGTATGACAATTGGAAAAGGCACCGCATGCCCGGTGCCTTTTCGGTTTCATCCATGTTCAATGTTGTTTTTCTCCAGCCACGCGGTCACGTTGGCCGAAAGGCCGCTGCCGCCGGAGTAGTGGACGGAGAGGCCCTCGCCCATGTTTGCGTCAGGCGCGAGCTTGGCAATCGCCGTCAGGCTCTGTCCGAAGCGTCCGCCGCCGTGGGAGCAGAACGGGATGATCTGTTTGCCGGAAAAATCGTACTCCTCCAGGAAGGATGCGATCGGCATCGGGATCGAGGCCCACCAGTTGGGGTAGCCGAGAAGGATGGTGTCGTACTTGTCCATGTTGTCGATGTGCCGGGCGATCTCGGGCCGCGCTTTGTCGTGCTGGTCGCGCTGGGCCTCCATGAGAACCGTGTTATAGTCGTTGGAGTAGGGCTCCGCCAGCGTGATCTCGAAGAGGTCCGCGCCCGTCTGGCTCTGGATCTCCCGGGCAATGCCGCGGGTGTTGCCGCCCCAGGAGAAGAAGGCGATCAGCACCTTTCCGCCGGAGGCGTTCGGGATGCCCTCCTGCGCCGTGACCATGCCGGAAAGGGGCTCTGCGTTTCGTACCAGGCGCACGCCCAGATTAAAGCTCTTGAGATCGGCCTGCCCCGCCGCCCGATAGGCCGAGCGCATGTTCTTGCCGAAGTCGTTCCAGCCGCCGCCGCGATAGACATGGCGGGTGCCGTCCGGGGCTCCGGTGGGATCGGCATTCTGCGCGGGGTCATAGGGGCCGTAATAGTCCCAGCACCACTCGTTCACATTTCCGTGGCAGTCATAGAGGCCCCAGGCGTTGGGTGAAAAGCTCCCGACGGGGACGGTCTCGCCGCGGTACTGTCCGGGGCGCGCCTCCAGGACAGAGTCGTTGAAGTAATTCTCCTCGATCTCATAGGGGTAATGCCCGTAGAAGTTTGCTTCCGAAGCATCGAGGGATTTTTCCAGGTTGAACGGTGTTGCCGTCCCCGCGCGGCAGGCGTATTCCCACTCCGCCTCTGTCGGCAGGCGGTAGCCTGCGGCGCTCCGGTCCCAGGTCACGCTGTCGCCGGTAATCGTGTAGGCGGGCGCAAGCCCCGCTTCCCTGCTCCTTGCGTTTGCATAGCGAATGGCGTCCAGCCAGGAGACGCTCTCCACCGGGAGGGTATCACCCGTAAAGTCGCCGGGGTTGGCACCCATCAGGCGCGCAAAGTCCGCCTGCGTGGTCTCATAGGGGTCGATGAAAAAGGCGGAAACGCTGACTTCATGTTGTGCCTCGTCCTCGATGCGCCAGTTTTCCGTCTCGGGGCTGCCCATGAGATAGCGCCCGGAAGGGATCAGCACGAAGCCGTCATCCAATTCCGCGGGCGCTGCGCTCTGCATGACGGGCTCCGGGGTATAGGCAGTCTCGGCGGGCTGGGCCTCGGGAACGGTCCAGGCTGCGTCAAAATCCAGATCGTTGTC
>CADAAM010000138.1 GCA_902785905.1 Oscillospiraceae bacterium
GCAAGAATGGCTTGCAACACCCGCCTTTAGGCGGCGCATGTATTCAGCCCTTATAGGGCTATTTGCAAACCACCACTTGAAGTGGTGGTTGCTGACTTCAATTTATACTATGGAAGCGCCAGCTTTCATAGTAGACAACGGAATACGAACCGGCGGCCAACTCCCGCCGGTTTGCTTTGAGCTCCTTTTGTATGGATAAATCATGAAAAACAGGGAAGGACTGTAGAGAAGATGACAAACGAGAAAGCCCTTGCATTTCTGACGCGCCACGGCATGGCCCCCGAGCAGATCGACCCCGATGTGTATATCTACCGCATGCTCACCGAAATGCGCAGCGGCCTTGCGGGAGAGGCCTGCTCCATGGACATGATCCCGACCTTTCTCTCCAACGACGGCCAGCTTGAGCCCGGCGTCAGCGCCGCGGTCATCGATGCGGGCGGCACCAATTTCCGCAGCGCCCTGGTGAGCTTCCAGCCCACCGGCTTTGTGATCAGCGATATGATCAAGCGCAAAATGCCCGGCACCGAGGCCCCCTGCACCTGGGAGGAGTTCATCCGCTTTACCGCCGACGCGGTGGAGCCGCTCATGGACCGGGCCGATGTGATCGGATTCTGCTTCTCCTACGCCGCCACCATCACCCCGGAGATGGACGGCCGCGTCATCACCATTGACAAAGAGGTTGTCGTCACCGGCTGCGAGGGGCAGCTTATCGGCGCGTCTCTCGTCGCGGAGCTGGAGCGCCGCGGCATCACCGGCAAGCGCGCTGTCATCCTCAACGACACGGTGGCCGTCCTGCTCGGCATGGCTGCCGGGCTCGACAAGTCTCAGTACGCGGGCTTCATCGGCCAGGTCAGCGGCACCGGCACCAACACCTGTGTGTCCCTGCCTGTCTCCGCCATCGGCAAGCTGGGTCTGAGCGGGGATCGCGGCATGATCGTCAACCTCGAATCCGGCAAGTACGACGGCATCAAGGGCGGCGACTTTGACCGTGCCCTGGACGAGGAGAGCCACAACCCCGGTCAGAAGCACTTTGAGAAGTTGACTGCGGGCGTCTATCTCGGCGAGATCTGCCACCTCATGCTCAATGCCGCCGCCGACGAGGGACTTCTCAGCGCCGACTGCGCCGAAAAGGTCCGCGCCCTGCCGGTCTTTGACTCCGCCGTCATCGACGCCTGGGCCTGCGGCGAGGGCTTTGAGATGCTCGGCGGCGATCAGGACGACCACAGCTTTGCCCAGACGCTCAGCCGCGCCCTCTTCCATCGCTCCGCAAGGTGCATGTGCGTCAACCTCCTCGCCCTGGCTGAGCTCATCGGCGGCCGCGGCAAGCCCGTGTGCATGCTGGCGGAGGGCTCGCTTGTCCAGAAGGGCCGCTGCTACCGCCCGGAGCTTGAGCGCCTGCTGACACTCTACGGCACCGAAAAGCGCGGCATCGACTTCGAGCTGCACGTCGGCCAGGAGACCACCCTGCCCGGCTCTGCCGCCGCGGCGCTTCTGAACACCTGAACGATACTTGCATTATTCATTTTTGCGTGGTATAATGCGCGCAATATTTCTGCAAAAAGACGGAGTTGTTTGAATGTTTGACTGGCTGACCGGCACGGACGCCGGCAAGATGTGCGCGACCTTCTTCCTGTCCATGCTCCCGGTAGGGGAACTGCGCCTCGGCCTCCCATACGGGATCGCGCTGGGCCTTGAATATCCGCTGGCGCTTATGGCCGCCCTGCTTGGGAACATGATCCCGGTACCCTTCATCATCGTCTATATCAAGCGCATCTTTGAATGGATGCGAAAGCACATGCCGAAGCTGGACGCACTGGTGACAAAGATGGAGACGCGCGCGGATACCAAGGGCGATACCGTGCGGGAATACGGCCACTGGGCGCTGCTCCTGTTCGTGGCAATCCCGCTGCCCGGCACGGGGGCGTGGACCGGCTCGCTGATCGCGGCGCTGCTGGACATCCCGACTTCCAGGGCGGTGCCTGTCATTATGATCGGCGTCTGTGTCGCCGCCGCCATTATGACCCTCGTCACCTACGGCGTCATCCACGTCGTGTTTTAAAATGAAACAGGCCCGGATTCTCCGGGCCTGTTTTATTTTAAAGTTATACTCGCTTTGTGTCCAGCGCGCGCATGGCGTTCAGGACCGCGAGCACCATCACGCCGACGTCGGCGAAGATCGCGGCCCACATGCCCGCAAGCCCCAGCGCGCCCAGCAGCAGGCAGACGAGCTTGACCGCCAGCGCGAAGACGATGTTCTGATACACGATACGCAGGCACTTGCGGGAGATCCTGATCGCCCGCGAGATCTTCATCGGGTCGTCGTCCATGAGCACTACGTCGGCGGCCTCGATCGCGGCGTCAGAGCCGAGAGCCCCCATCGCGATGCCGATGTCCGCGCGGGAGAGGACCGGCGCGTCGTTGATGCCGTCGCCCACAAAGGCGAGCCTGCCGCTGCCGCCCAGCTCTTTGATCAGCTTCTCCACGATCGTCACCTTGTCCCCCGGCAGCAGGCCGCTGTGATACTCGTCGATGCCGACGCGATCGGCCACCTGCTTTGCCGCGCTCTCCGCGTCGCCGGTGAGCATGACGGTGCGCGTCACGCCCGCCTCACGCAGGGCCGCCAGTGCCTCGCGAACGTCCTCCTTTTCAAGGTCGGAAATGAGGATATGCCCCGCGTACTGCCCGTCGAGGGCCACATGGATGACGGTTCCGGCACTGCCGCAGGGGATGTACTCCACGCCGAGGCGCTGCATCAGCTTGTCGTTGCCCGCCGCGACCGACACGCCGTCCACCGTCGCGATGACGCCGTGGCCGCTGATCTCCTCAATGTCCTTCACGCGGGCGCGGTCTGGCTCCTTTCCGTAGCGGCGCACAAGGCTGCGGCTGATCGGGTGGGAGGACGCACACTCCGCGTGGGCGGCGTACTCGATGATCTCCGCCTCGTCCCTGTCGCTGTGGTGCACGCCGCTGACCTCGAACACGCCCTTCGTGATGGTGCCTGTCTTGTCGAAGACCACGGTCTTGACCTTCGAGAGCGTCTCCAGATAATTCGAGCCCTTGATGAGGATACCCTCGCGGCTGGCTCCGCCGATCCCGGCGAAGAAGCTGAGCGGAATGGAGATCACCAGCGCGCAGGGGCAGCTGATGACCAGGAAGGTCAGCGCCCGGTAGGCCCAATCCCCGAACAGGGGGTCAAGGCCCATCATAAGCCGCACAAGCGGCGGCAGCAGGGCCAGGGCCAGCGCTAAAGTTCTCCGACCTGGACTTGTTCGAGCTTGCGTTCTCCACCAGCTCCAGGATGCGCGACACCGTGGACTCCCCGAATTCCTTTGTGGTCCGGATCCGCAGTACGCCGCTCATGTTGATGCAGCCGCTGATGATCTCGTCACCCGCACCCACGTCGCGCGGCGCGCTCTCGCCGGTGAGGGCGGCGGTGTTGAGGCTGGATGCGCCCTCCAGCACCACCCCGTCGATAGGGACGCGCTCGCCGGGGTTCACGACGATAACGCTCCCGACCGGAACCTCATCGGGGTCGACCTCCTCGAGCCCGCCGTCTACCTCAAGATTGGCGCTGTCCGGGCGAATGTCCATGAGTGCCGCGATGCTCCGGCGGCTTTTGCCGACGGCGACGCTCTGAAAGAGCTCCCCGATCTGGTAGAAGAGCATGACCGCGACGGCCTCGTTGAAGTCGCCGCTGCCCTCCTTGATTGCCAGCGCGATGGCGCCGAGCGTAGCCACCGCCATCAGGAAGTTTTCATCAAAGACCTGTCTGTTTTTGATCCCCAGCGCGGCCTTGCGCAGGATATCCCAGCCGACGCAGAAATAGGCGGCGGCATACACGGCGCAGCGCGCCCAGAACGGAAGCGGCAGGAGATTGACCAGCACCAGAAGCGCCGCCGAAATCACGATGCGAACCAGCATCTTTTTCTGTTTCCTGTTCATACGATCACCTTCAATCTATGGCTCCCTTAGAGGGAGAGCCACGAGAGGTTTACATAAAAATCTCACAGTCGGGCTCGACCTTGCGGCAGGCTTTCAGCACGTCCTTCATGACCTTTGCGGGCTCGGCCCCGTCCTCAAACTCCACCGTCATCTTGAGTGCCATAAAGCTCACCGCCGCGTCCTTGACGCCGGGAGTTTTCTTCGCGGCCTGCTCCATCAGATTCGCGCAGTTGGCGCAGTCAACTTCGATCTTGTAGCTCTTTTTCATGGTGTCGTCCTCCTGTAAAAATCATTTTCGATTAAGTGCTTGTTTAATCTTTATGCCTGGAGTATAATCCGCACGGAACAAAAAATCAACGCCCGCTGGCCATGTGCTTCCGAAAGGGAGAAAAGCATGTCCGAACGGGCGAAAAGGGGAGACGCTGTATATGAATATCGAGCTCATGCCCCACGACCACGGAAACGCGCACCGGGCCGCGCAGCTTCAAAAGCAGCTACGGCGCGGCGGCAGCTTTGACTCTGTGGCCGAGGTTTTTCAGCTCCTGGACGACGGCAGCCGTGTGCGCATTTTCTGGCTTTTGTGCCACTGTGAAGAGTGCGTGCTGAACATCTCCGCCCTCACGGGCCTGACGAGTCCGGCGGCCTCCCATCATCTGCGGCTTCTAAAGGAGTCCGGGCTGATCGAGAGCCGCCGCCGCGGCAAGGAGGTCTGCTATCGCGCGGCCGACACCCCGACGGTGAAGCTCCTGCACAGCGTCATCGAGAAGGTCATGGAGATCTCCTGCCCGGAGACGGGGGAGGAGGAGAGCGGCCCGGCGGGCTTTACACCGGAGCAGGTCGAAACCGTGCGAACAATGCACGACGAGCTCTTGCAGCACCCGGAACAGCGCCCCACCATCGAGGAGCTGGCCCGGCGCTGCCTCATGAACCCTACCACGCTCAAGGCTGCGTTCAAGGCTGTCTATGGGGACTCGCTGGCTTCTCACATGAAGGAGCACCGTCTGGAAAAGGCCGCCGAGCTCCTGCGCAGCGGGGAGGGGAGCGTCGCCGAGATCGCCGCTGCCGTGGGCTACGACAGCCCCAGCCGCTTCTCCGCCGCCTTCCGCGAGCGCTATCACATGCTCCCGACGGAGTATAGAAAACAACTCAAATAAAACAGAAATGTCATCCTAAGTGTAAGCAAAGGATCTTTCCCACCGTACATGCGGAAACAAAAGATCCTTCGATGCGCTCAGGATGACAGCGTTTATATAATCGGAAACCCCCCGTCTACGTGGAGAACCTGACCGGTCACGTACTCCGCACCGGCGAGATAGAGGACCGCGCGGGCGATCTCCTCCGGCTTTCCGAGACGGCCCAGCGGGATCTCCTCCGCCAGCATGTCCAGCGTCTCCCGCCCGAGCACCTGCACCATATCGGTGTCGATGACGCCCGGCGCGACAGCGTTGACCCGTATCCCGCTGGGGGCGAGCTCCGCCGCAAGGGAGCGGGTCAGTCCGATGATGGCGTGCTTGGCGGCGGAGTAGGCCGCCTCGCAGGACGCGCCGTGTCTGCCCCAGATGGAGCTCATGTTGACGATGCAGCCCGCGTGCTCGTGAAGCATCGAGGGCAGCACGGCCTGAATGGTGTTGTAGCAGCCGCCGAGATTGACCGCGAACATCCGATCCCAGGTTGCCCGGTCGATGTCCTGAAACTGCATCTGCTTTCCGATCCCGGCGTTGTTCACCAGCAGCGTCACTTTGCCGAGCTCCTTCTCGCAGCGTTCAACCATGGCCTTCACCGCCCCGGCGTCGGCCACGTCGGCCTGTACCCAGATGGCGTCGGCCCCGTCCGCGCGGAGTATTTCACAGAGCTCGGCGGCGAGGTCGGCGCGCTCCACGCAGTTGACGCACACGGCCCAGCCCGCCCCGGCCAGCGCCTCGGCGCAGGCCCTGCCGATCCCGCGCGAGGAACCGGTAACAAGCGCGACCTTTCTCATGCCGTCTCCTCCTCAAGCGGGAGATCGAGGTGCTCAGAGATCAGCGTCCGGCTGTGCGCGGCGAGCTCCTGGGTGCTCGCGGCCTTGACCTTCTCCGCCGGGATGCACTCCAAAATGTCGAGATACACATGCTTGGGGCGGCGCAGAAAGTGCCCCTTGACCTGATCGCTGCCGCGAATGGCGGCGATGACGAGGGGGGCGCTGGCCCGCTGGGCAATCTTGAAGGAGCCCGCGTGGAAGGGGAGTAGGGCATCATGCTTGCTGCGCGTCCCTTCGGGATAGACGCACATGGAGCAAAAGTCCTGCTTCATGTAGTTTGCCGCCAGGAGAATGCTCTTGAGCGCCTCACGGTCGTTCTCGCGGTTGATGGGCAGAAAGCCCGCCCCGTAGGCGAGGGGCCCGATGAACGGCAGCTTGAGGTTTTCAGGCTTGGAGATAAACGACACGTTGTATTTGTACAGCGTCGGATAGGTGACAATGGGGTCGAAGCCCGAGCGGTGGTTGCACACCAGCAGGAAGCGCCCCTCCTTCGGCAGCAGCTCCTCCCCGCTCAGATGGGGACGGACGCCGCACCAGCTCAGAATCCAGCGCGCGCAGGTGCAGCAGCCGAAGCGGTAGATGGGCTTTTGTTTTTCGATGGGCTTTGTGTCGTCCACCGTCGAGGCGACGATCACCCAGAACACCGTAAACAGAAGGTTCAGCAGTACGAACGCGCCCAGCCCGGCCAGCGCCGCCTGCCAAGGAAGCAGACCCACGCGGTAAAATCCAGCCGCCGCGGCGAGCGAGACAAACAGGAAAATCCAGACAATCATACGAATTCCTCCGTAAATGCGTATTCTATGCCGTCCATTATACCGTCCCGGCAAAAAAATTCAAGTCTTGACCGCGCCGCATATCTATTATAAGGTATCCGTGAGGTGATCGCATTGACCGACGACTATACCCTGATCCCGCGCGGAA
>CADAAM010000139.1 GCA_902785905.1 Oscillospiraceae bacterium
GAGGTTCCCGTTACGGTGATCGCGCCGCCGAAGCAGGTTGTTATTCCCATGGCCCAGCACATCGGCGCACCCTGCGCCCCCCTGGTGAAGAAGGGCGACACGGTGAAGATGTACCAGAAGATCGGCGATACCCAGGCGCCCATCTCCGCACCGGTCCACTCCTCCGTCTCCGGCACGGTCGTGGCTGTCGAGCCCAGGCCCCACCCCCTCGGGGATCTGGTCATGTCCGTCGTCATCGAAAACGACGGCCTTGACACGCCAGAGCTCATGGAGCCGCTGAGTGATTCCCAGCTCAAGGATCCCGAGGCCATCCTCCGGCGCATCCGCGAGGCCGGCGTCGTCGGCATGGGCGGCGCAATGTTCCCGACCGCTTTCAAAATCCAGAGCGGCCGCGGCAAGGTGGACACGCTCATCATCAACGGGGCCGAGTGCGAGCCCTACATCAACGGCGACCATCTCACCATGCGTCAGTTCCCGGAGGAGCTGCTGAAAGGCATTGAACTTGCCCGCATCGCCCAGGGCGTCGAGAAGGCGTACTACGGCATCGAGAAGAACAAGCAGGACGCCATCGACATCCTCAACTCCCACAACCCCGCCAAGTACGGCGTCGAGATCATACCCGAGGAGGAGAAGTACCCCCAGGGCGGCGAGAAGATGCAGATCAAGACCATCACCGGCCGTGAGGTCAAGCCTGGCGGACTGCCTGTCGGCGTCGGCTGCTGCGTCATCTCCACCCGCACGGCCTATGCGATCTACCAGGCCTGCTGCGAGGGCAAGAGCGTCATCGAGCGCATCGTTACCGTCGACGGCAGCGCCGTCGCGGCCACGGTCAACGCCATGATCCGCGTCGGAACCAACTTCGGGTACATAGCCGAGCAGGTCGGCGGCTTTGTCCGCACGCCGAAGAAGATCGTCCTCGGCGGCCCGATGATGGGCATCTGCGCCACCACGCTCGAGGCTGTCACCGTCAAGGGCACCAACGGCATCCTCTTCTTTACCGAGGATGAGGACCGCACCGTGGAGGAGCCTGTCTGCATTCGCTGCGGCAAGTGCATCAACGTGTGTCCCATGCGGCTCGAGCCGACCTATATGTACCAGTACTACAAAAAGCGCGACTTCGACATGCTGGAGAAGTACCATGTCACCGACTGCATCGAGTGCGGCAGCTGCACCTTCCGCTGCCCGGCGAGAATGCCGCTGACCCACGCGTTCAAAACCGCCAAGATTATGCTCCAGACCCGCAAGGCCAAGGCGGAGGCCGCTGCAAAGGAGGCCGGAAAATGAACGAAAAGAAGGAAAGACTCATCTTTGACGTGACCTACCAGCCCCAGGTCCGCACCGTCCGCGATACCCAGCGCATCATGCTGGATGTCATCATCGCGACGCTGCCCATCGTGGGCTTCGGCGTCTACCGCTTCGGATGGCACGCTCTGCTGCTCGTGGTGTCGAGCATGGCCGCCGCCGTCTTCTTTGAGTGGGCCTACCGCAGACTGCTCAAGAAGTCCATCACCATCGACGATCTCTCCGCGGCTGTGACCGGCCTGCTGCTGGTCATGGTCCTGCCCCCGCAGACGCCCGTCTGGATGGCCGTCATCGGAGACTTCTTCGCCATCGTCATTGTCAAGCAGCTCTACGGCGGCATCGGCAAAAACTTCCTCAACCCCGCCCTTGCAGGCCGTGCCTTCCTCACCGCGTCCTACTCGGGCGTGCTGACCGTCGTGATGATCGACGGCGTGACCAAGGCCACCCCGCTCGGCTACATGTACAGCGACACACCCATGCCCTTCACCCTGACGCAGAGCTTCCTCGGCGCGATCCCCGGCAGTATCGGCGAGATCAGCTCCTTTGCGATCCTGGCCGGCGCGGGCTACCTGATCGCCCGCAAGGTCATTCGCTGGCGCATCCCCCTGTCCGTGATCGGCACCGTCTTCGTCGTCAGCCTGATCTTCGGCCATGCGGGCTACAACAACTTTGAGTGGGCCCTGCAGAATGTCTGTGCGGGCGGCGTCCTCTTCACCGGCATCTTCATGGCGACCGACTACGCCACATCTCCCGTCACCATCAACGGACAGGTCATCTACGGCATCGGCATCGGCCTGCTGACCATGCTGATCCGCTACTTCGGCGGTTACGCCGAGGGCTGCTCCTACGCCATCCTGATCATGAACCTCTGCACCTGGGCCATCGACAAGGGCTGCCACCGCCGTCAGTTCGGCGTCTCCAGGGAGGAGTTCCTGGCCCAGAAGTCCGCCAAAAAGGCCGCGAAGAAGGAGGCCGTGTGATGAATAAAATCCTGAGACTCGCGCTTGTCCTCTTCCTCGTCAGCGCCGTCGTCGCGGGCGTGCTCGGCGTTGTCAACGAGCTGACCTACCCCGTCATCGACGCGCAGAAGCAGGCCAAGACCGCCGCTGCCTTCGCCAGCGTTCTGAAGGCGGAGCGCTTTGACGAGATCGAATTTAACAATCCCGACTTCCCGACCGTGCTCACCATCCACGCGGCGGACGGCGGCGATACCGGCTACGTTGTGACCTCCATCTTCTCCGGCGCGCAGGGCAACATCACCCTCGCCGTCGGCGTGGACAGCGACAACAAGTGCTCCGGCATCTCCGTCATCGAGCATGCCGAGACCTCCGGCCTCGGCGCGAACGCCGCCAGCTCCGGCGAGGTCGGCGTCAACTTCCGCGCGCAGTTCGTCGGCCAGGACGAGAGCATCGCCCTGTCCAATGCCGGCGGCAGCATCGACGCCCTGACCGGCGCGACGATCACCTCCCGCGCCATCACCGAGGCCGTCGCGACGTCCATTCTGGCCGTCAAATCTCTGGGTTAAGGAGGCGTGGCTGAATGAATAGGAAAAAGCAGTTCACCGAGGGCCTGATTACCAACAACCCCGTACTGGTCCAGCAGATCGGCATGTGCGCTACCATGGCCATCACCACGACGCTCTTCAACGGCGTCGGCATGGGCCTGTCGGTGCTCATCATCCTCACCTGCTGCAACGTGGTTATCTCCGCTATCCGCAAGATCATCCCCGGCGAGATCCGCCTTGCGATCTTCGTGGTCGTCATCGCGGGCTTCGTCACCATCGTCGACATGCTCCTCAAAGCCTTTGTCCCCGCACTGAGCGAGGCGCTGGGCGTGTTCATCCCGCTGATCGTCGTCAACTGCATCATCATCGGCCGCGCGGAGGCCTTCTGCCAGAAAATGCCCGTCAAGGACTCCTTCTTTGACGGCATCTTCCAGGGCGTCGGCTACACCCTCGTGCTCATCGCCATGTGCGTGATCCGCGAGCTGCTCGGCGCAGGCCGATTCGGCGGCGGTCTCATCGATGTGGCCAACGGCTTCCGATTCACCCTCGACGGGACGGGCGCGGGCATCCAGATCTTCCCCGAGAGCTACGGCGCGTCCATCATGTCCCTGCCCTTCGGCGGCTTTCTGACCCTGGGTTTCCTGATCGCGGCGATGCAGTACGCCCTCAAGAAGTCCGAGGACAAAAAGAAGGCTAAAGCTGAGGCAAAGTCCGATGAGAAGGAGGCTCAAGAGTAATGCTTAGCAGTATCATCCAGATCTCGCTGGGAGCCATTTTAATCAACAACTTCATCTTCTCCCAGTTCCTCGGCTGCTGCCCCTTCCTGGGCTGCTCCAACAAGGTGGACACCGCCGTCGGCATGGGCCTTGCGGTCGTG
>CADAAM010000140.1 GCA_902785905.1 Oscillospiraceae bacterium
GTAGACGGGCAGGTCGAGCGGGAAGCCGTTGAGGCGCCTGAGGACGAGTCCGGCCTCCTCCTCGGCCTCCTTCACATTGACGGCGGTGGAGTAGAGGTAAACCCCGACCTTGAGGCCCGCCGCCTTCGCCCCGCGCAGATTCTGGCGGAAGCAGTCGTCGTCGTGGAGAATGCCGGTCTCCCAGCCGCGATAGCCCAGACGGACGATGGCAAAGTCGACGCCCTGGGCGCGCACGGCCTCCCAGTCGATGCCCTTGTTGTGGTAGGACACATCCACCCCGACGGAGGCGGCGTGCTGCCCGTACTCGTTGAAGTAATGGAGTCCGCCGTCCAGCAGGTGCAGGCCGGTCAGGGCGCTGCCGTTATTGAGGACATAGTATTCGCTGCCCTCGTAGCTCTGCCAGCCGTAGGGGCTCCGGGTCGGCTCCGGCGTGGGCTCCGGCGTCGGGACGGGCGTCGGCGGCAGCGTCGGCAGCGGCGTGGGCTCCGGCGTCGGGACAAAGTAGGGGTCCGCCGTCTCGCTGACTGCCTGTTCGCCGGCCGCCTGCTCCGCCCGGTAGTCCCGCAGGATCAGCAGAGAGCGGACGATGGAGAAGGCGGAGATCAGCATGAGCGCAACGCAGAAGCACAGCAGCGCGATGAGCACGCCCCTGCGGTCAAAGAATTTCCGGAGCTTGTCCGCAAACTCGTGATTGTTCCGTTTGCCCTTGTCCCCGCGCATGGCTGTCCTCCTGAGATAAACTGTTTACATAATAATGTCCAAAAGGGAAAAAGTCAATTCCCGATTTGTCCGCTTTCGCCGCTTGTGCAGGGCGGGAGATTGTGGTACAATACCCATATTATGATGACTGAATTTGAAAAACAATATATCGAGGCGCGCAGAGAACTCATCCGCGCCGATTTCGCCGATCTCAACCCCATGCAGCAGGAGGCCGTCCTCGCCACCGAGGGGGCCTTGCTCATCCTCGCGGGCGCGGGCAGCGGCAAGACCACCGTGCTCATCAACCGCATCGCCAATTTGCTCAAGTACGGCCGGGCCTCCGACTGTGACGAGATCCCCGACGCCGCCGACGAGGCGCAACTGAAGCTCCTGAGAAAGGGAGGAGCGGAGGCGCAGCGCATCGCCGCCTGGGGACAGGTGGAGCCCTGGCGCATCCTCGCCATCACGTTTACGAACAAGGCGGCGGGGGAGCTTAAAAACCGCCTCGCCTCCATGCTGGGGGAGACGGCGGAGGACGTCTGGGCCTGCACCTTTCACTCGGCCTGCGTGCGCATCCTCAGAAGGGACGCCGAGCGCCTGGGCTATACCTCGAGCTTTACCATCTACGATACCTCCGACAGCCTGAGTCTGCTGAAGCACATCGTCAAGGACATGGACCTCGACGAGAAGACCTACGCCCCGCGGAGCATCCTCTCGGAGATGGGCAGGGCCAAGGACGAGGGCCTCACACCCTCGGCCTATCTGTCCCGCGCAGGCTCGGCCTCCGATCTGCGCATACGCAAATACGGCGAGGTCTACGCCGAGTACGCCCGGCGCTGCTTCGCGGCCAACGCCATGGACTTTGACGATCTGATCGCGAACACCGTCAGGCTCCTGGAGGAAAACGCCGACGTGCTCGAGCACTGGCAGCGCCGCTTCCGCTATGTGCTGATTGACGAGTACCAGGACACCAACCGCCTGCAGTACCGCCTGTCGGCCCTCCTGGCGGGCGGCTGGGGCAATATCTGCGTCGTGGGTGACGACGACCAGAGCATCTATAAATTCCGCGGCGCGACCATCGAAAACATCCTGAGCTTTGAAAGCCAGTATAAAAACTGCCGGGTCATCCGCCTTGAGCAGAACTACCGCAGCACCTCCCACATCCTGGACGCGGCCAACGCCGTCATCGCGAACAATCAGCACCGCAAGGGCAAGGAGCTCTGGACCAACAAGGACGGGGGAGAGAAGCTGACCCACTATTTTGCGGACGACGAGCGGGACGAGGCCCAGTACGTTGCCTCGCAGATTCTGGCAAACTACGGGCGCGGGGCCAACTGGCGCGACCACGCGGTGCTCTACCGCATGAACGCCCAGTCCAACCAGTTTGAGTATGCCTTCAAGCGCAGCGGCATTCCCTACCGCATCATCGGCGGCACGCGCTTCTTCGACCGGGCCGAGGTCAAGGATATCCTGGCCTACTTAAGTCTGATCGCCTCCCCGGCGGACGATCTGCGGCTGACGCGCATCATCAACAGCCCGCCGCGCGGCATCGGCGCGAGGACGGTGGAGCTCGTCGGGGAACTTGCGGCGGCGCAGAACGTCCCCATGTTTGAGATCCTGCGGAAATCCGAGCAAGTCCCGGAGCTACAGCGCGCAGGGGTCAAGCTTCGGCTCTTTGCCAATCTCATTCTGGAGCTCAGGGACTTCTCCGCCGCCCACCGCCCGGACGAGCTGCTGGACGAGCTGCTGGAGAAAACCGGCTATGTCAAAGCCCTCGAGGAGAAGAACACCACCGAGGACACCGCCCGCGCCGAGAACGTGCGCGAGCTCAAGACCGGTATCCTCACCTACATGAAGGAGTCCGGGGACGAGACGCTCGAGGGGTATCTGGCAAACGTCGCCCTCTACACCGACATGGACAACTACGACGCGGACGCCGACGCCGCGGTCCTGATGACCATGCACAGCGCGAAGGGTTTGGAATTTCCGTCGGTCTTTCTCGTCGGCATGGAGGAGACCATCTTCCCCGGCACCCGCGCCATCGGCGAGCCGGAGGAGATGGAGGAGGAGCGCAGGCTCTGCTATGTGGCGATCACGCGCGCCAAGGAGAAGCTGATCCTCACCTCGGCAAGGCAGCGTATGCTCTTCGGCCGCACGACGGCAAACCGGGTCTCGCGCTTTGTCGCGGAGATCCCGGAGGAACATATCGAGAAGAACATCCCCAGGGCCTACGGCTATCAGGACCGCAGAGAGCCGGTCGGGGCCTTTGCCTCGCCGAAAAGGGAAGTGCGCAAGACCGCCTTCCCCGTCGCCGCGCCCTCCGCGCCCAAGGCCGCGCCGGCGGTGGACTATGCCGTGGGCGACAAGGTGAAGCATAAAGCCTTCGGTCCGGGCGAGATCGTGAAGATGACGCCCATGGGCGGGGACTTTCTGGTGGAGATCCGCTTCGGCGAGACCGTCAAAAAGCTCATGCTGCGCGCCGCCGCCCAGCACATGGAAAAGGACTGATTCAATGAACATCAACGGCTTTGAAATCGAACGCAAGTATCTCATCGCCATGCCGGAGCGGGACTTTCTCGAAAAATGCGAGCGCTCCGAGATCACGCAGACCTATCTGCTGGGCGAGGAGAACACCACCGAGCGCGTGCGAAAGCGCGTGCGCGGGGAATCTTGCGAATATACCCACACGGTCAAGCGTAAACTGAACAACATACGCCGCATCGAGGACGAGCATGTGATCAGCGCGGAGGAATACGAAGCCCTGCTTAAACGCGCCGACCCCGCGCGCATGACGATCCGGAAGACACGGCACTGCTTTGAGCACGAGGGCCGGGTCTGGGAGCTCGACGTCTTCCCGTTCTGGGCCGACCGGGCC
>CADAAM010000141.1 GCA_902785905.1 Oscillospiraceae bacterium
CACGACCTCGGCCTGCTTGACGCGCAGATTCTCCTGCAATTCCAGCGTGTGCTTCATCACCTGCTGATAGCGCCGCCGGTCGGCCTGAGCGCGCAGGGAATGGACTGCCGGCCCCTTGCCGAGGTTCAGCATCCGGTACTGGATGCAGGCCCTGTCCGCCGCTTTGGCCATCTCGCCGCCGAGGGCGTCGAGCTCCCGCACCAGATGTCCCTTGCCCGTGCCGCCGATGGCCGGGTTGCAGGGCATATTGCCCACGCTGTCCAGGTTCACGGTGAAGCAGATGGTGTCCATCCCGAGCCGCGCCGCGGCCAGGGCGGCCTCGATCCCGGCATGTCCCGCCCCGATCACGGCCACGTCACAGCAGCCCGCGTCATATCGAATCAAATTCATATATTCCGGTTCCTTTACTCATTGTTACTATGTCAGCTGACGCTTCCATAGTAAATTTGATTCAAACGCGTCATTCTCGCCGCTGACGCGGCAACCGAATGACATGCGTGAAAATCCCCATGCCAACAGGGCTTCCCTTTATCGTGGTGCTGCATGACTGCATGGGGATTTATGTGGTATTCTATCATTCGTCCTGCGCCCCGTCAAACACAAGATGTACCCCTGTCGGAAAAAACAGACTGAATATTTTGTGGGAATCTGCTTGACCCTGCGGAACGAAAGGGCTATAATGAAAAAGAATTATGATACCTTGTGTCGAAATGAAGGAGGATGCCGGATGAATCAAAACCGCAGAAGGCTTATAACCGCGTTTCTGTGTCTCTGCCTGTGTTTAACGCTGTCCGGCGTTCTGCCGCAGCGTGCCTCGGCGGATGCGGTGATTCCCAAGCTCCTGGCCACGACGAGCTATACCCCCGTCGCACTGATGGACGTGAACTTCATCACCGCCGCCACCAGCACTCCCGGCGTCTACATCACCGAGTATAACTGGCGCGACGCAAACACCGGCGGCCTCATCGCCCGGCCGGGTCGAGGTCTCCATGACCTTTGCCACGCACGACGGGTATGAATTTTCCCCCAACATCGCCGTCTATCTCAACAACTCTCCCGTCTACTTCGTTCTCGGCGAGGATCGGCACTACCTGACCCTGATCCGCAACTACGACCCGATGATCTGGAAACCCTCGGTCATCAAGAACCCCGGTGACGAATATGTGGATGAGGGCAGCTATGCCTCCTTCGTCGCCACCGCCTCCTATGCCGAAGGCTTCCAGTGGTATGCCATCGACCAGACCGGCTACGTTCAGTCCATCTACAACATCCCGGAGGTCGTTGAGATCACCACTGCCGGGGAGCAGAGCCGTCTGAACATCTTCGGCGTCCCCGCCTGGATGGACGGCTATCAGATCTTCTGTACCTTCGTCGGCGCCCTCGGCAGCAGCTCCAATTCCACCCCTGCGACTCTCCACGTCCGTGCGATCGAAAGGCCCCCTGAAGAGGCGGAAGAGGTCGTGATGGAGTTTCCCGAGGAGACGCCCGCTCCAACTCCCGAACCCACCCCGGAGCCGACGCCCGAACCCGCGCCCGAGCCTACCCCGGAGCCGACGCCCGAACCGGAGCATGTCCACGTCTTCTCCGACGTCTGGCACTATGATGACGAGCGCCACTGGCGTGAGTGTGAGTGCGGCGAGAAGATTGAGCTCGGCGCCCACACCCTCGTCTGGGATCAGAAGGAACGCGCCACCCGATTCCACCCCGGCCTTGAGCTTGGCACCTGCTCTGTCTGCGGCTATGAGACCGAGCGGGAGCTTCCCTACACCGGTCTAAGTCAGACCATGCGCTTCGCTTTGATCGGCGGCGGCGGTCTTATCGCTCTGACCATCGTCGTCCTGATCGCTGACTCCATCGTCCACCGCGTCCGCCGTCGCCGCTACATGAATCAGCACAGCGGCAAACACTGATAAAACCAAAAAGAATCGGCCGACCGGCCGATTCTTTTTTGGTTTATTCTTCTTTTTTATCCTCGCCGCGTTTGACAAGCACCTTGTCGACCCTTCGGCCGTCGGACATCTCCAGAACCGTGACCTTCAGGCCCTCGCGCTCGAAGCTGTCGCCGACCTGCGGGAAGCCGCCGAAGCACTCGATGGTCCAGCCGCCGACGGTGCTGCTCTCGGCTTCGATGGAATCCTCCGGCAGTCCCAGCAGCTCCTCCATCTCAAAGAGCATCATCGCACCGTCAAGCTCGTACTCGCCGGCGTCACGCTCCACGACCTCCGGCTCCACCTCGTCGTTGTCGTCCCAGATGTCGCCCACGATCTGTTCCAGCACGTCCTCCATGGACAGCACGCCCAGCGTCCCGCCGTACTCGTCGGTGACAACGGCCAGATGCTGTCTGGCTTTCCGGAGCTGATTGAGCACCGCCGGCAGCTTCATGGTCTTGTAGACATAGCAGGGCGGCATGAGCTGACTGCGGATATCGGCCTCGCCCCCCTCGGCGATGGCCTTGAGGAAGCGGTTGAGGTACAGTACGCCGATGATGTTGTCTATGCTGCCCTCATAGACCGGCAGGCGCGAATAGTTTGCCTCTTCTATCTGGGCAAAGATATCCTCGGGGCTGTCCTCAATGTCGATGGCCGCAACGTCCACACGGGCGGTCATCACGTCCAGGGCGGAGATCTCGGAGAAGTCGATTGCGGAGCGCAGCAGCTCCGACTGATCCTCGTCCAGGACCTCCTCGTCCTCGGCAGTCTCGATAATGGACTGCAGTTCCTCCACGGCCTCGTCGCCGCTGTCGCCCTTGTCTTCCCTGAGCCAGAAGGTCAGCAGCCAGACGAGCTTGACCACGAGCCACACAAGCGGCCGCAGCAGAACGGTCAGCGCGCGGATCGGATAGGCATAGCGCAGCGACACGCGGTTTGCGCCCTTCTTGGCGCAGATTTTGGGGATGGTCTCACCGAAGATGATAATGGTCACGGTGAGAAGCGCCGTCCCTACCCAGGTATATTTGTCCGAGCCGGTCAGCAAAATCACCAGCACCGACACCAAGGCCGAGGCCCCGATATTCACCAGGTTGTTGCCGATGAGGATGGCGCTGAGCGCGTCGTCAAAGCGCTCTAAAATCTTCACCACGGCGGCCGCCCGCTTGCTGCCCTCGTCCCGCAGGTTCTCCATACGCAGGAGATTGCAGGAGGAATAGGCCATCTCCGACCCGGAGAAGAATGCGGACAGGCACACAAGCGCGATAATGGCGATCACGATGAGATACACGCTCATGTCGTCTCGCCCCCTTCCTCTTCGGGCAGCAGCGTCACGCGCAGCTTGAGGATGCGGTTGTGCTCCATGCCTGCCACCGTGACATAGACGCGGTGATAGCGGAAGCTGTCGCCGGGTTGAGGAATGGCGGTGAACTGCTCATAGGCCCACTCACCCATGAGCGTGTTGATCAGCTCTTCGTTTCCCTCGGGGTCCTCGTATTCCAGATGCTCGAACACGTCGCTGACCGATTCGTCGGCGTCCACCTCGTAGACCCCGTCGGCGATCTCGATAATGGGCTCCTCGACTACGTCCTCCTCGTCCCAGATTTCTCCGACCAGCTCCTCCAGAATGTCCTCCACCGTCACGATGCCGAGCGTTCCGCCGAAGTTGTCGGTGACGACGGCCATGTTGTGCTTGCGCTTGGACATGACGGGCAGCAGCTCGTCGATTTTGGTGCTCTGATGGACGAAGAGCACGTCGTCGATCAGAGGCCTGATATCCAGGGCCTCTCTCTCCCGGAGCCAGGCCTTGATGTACTTGCGGATCTGCAGCACGCCGATGATGTTGTCGATGCTGCCCTCATAGACGGGCAGGCGGCTGTGGGTGGAGGACTTAATGCAGTCCAGAATCTGTTCGTGACTGCTGTGCATGTCCAGGGCCACCAGATCCACCCGCGGCGTGAGCACGTTTTCCACCGTGACCTCCCCGAACTGCAGGGCCGAGGAGATCAGATCGCCCTGCTCCTCGTCGAGACTGCCCTCTTCGGTCATGTCCTCGATGATATCATACAGCTCGTCCTCGGTGACGGACTTCTCCGCGTCGCCCGCGACATAGCCAGCCGCCCATTGTCCGATCGCGGTGAGGGCCCTGGACACGGGGCGGAAGAGCTTCATAAAGAAGACCAGCGTCGGGGCCGTCGAGAGGGCCAGCTTGTCGCAGAATTTCTTTCCGATGCTCTTCGGCAGCATTTCGCCGAAGAAGAAGACCGCGCCCGTGGTGGCGAGCGTTCCGACCGTCACCGCACTCAGGCCCCAGCGGCGCGCGACCGCGAGGGTGACGAGGGCGGCGACGGAAATATGCGTAATGTTTGTGCCGATGAGAATGGCGCTGATGGCGAGATCGAAGTGATCCAGAACATAGAGGGCTTCCTTCGCCCGCATGTCCCCGCGATCCTCGAAAACTCTCATGCGCGCGCG
>CADAAM010000142.1 GCA_902785905.1 Oscillospiraceae bacterium
CCATCAGGCCCAGCAGCAGGACCAGGCCCGCCGCGTGGATATAGCCCTCGTATTTGGGATTGAGCTTTCGGCGCGTCACACTCTCAATGAGCCAGGTCACCAGCAGGAAGAAGATGCGGCCGCCGTCCAGGGCGGGGAGAGGCAGCAGATTCATAATGGCGAGATTCACCGCAATAAAGGCGGCGAGGTAAAAGATGTTATAGAGCGCGTCGCCGGTGGTCTCGGCCTGTTCGCCGGTCTCGGCCATGAGATCGACAATGCCGACCGGGCCGCTCATCTCCTCCACCTTGACCTTGCCGTGGATGAGTTCACTCAGGCCCAGCTTGACCCAGCGCGAAAACTCCATGCAGGTGTTCCACGCATACCGAACCGTCACTGCCGGCGTCGCCTCGTCATAGCCCATATAGAAGCCGTACATTTTCCGGCTCTCGCCCTCGTACTCCACCGGGACAAAGCGGAAATCCTTGAGCGTGACCTTTTTCCCGTCCCGGATCATCACAAAGTCGTAGACCCCGTCGCCCTGGGCGAGGAAGTCGTCCACGTCGAAGTGCATGTAAATGCGCTTGCCGTCGATTTTGTAAAAGCGGTCGCCCTTGTGCAGGCCCTCCGCGCTCTCGTAAGGGCAGCCGGGCATGAAGTCCACAATCTCGGCATTGCGGAAAGCGTAGGCAGAGGAGTAGAGAATCAGGATGATCACAAGGCCCAGCAGGAAGTTCATAAAGGCCCCCGCCGCCAGGATCAGCGCCCGTTTCCAGGGGGCCTGACTGGTGAAGGCGCGAGGATCGTCGACGGCCTCATCCTCGCCCAGCATGGCGCAGTAACCGCCGATGGGCAGCAGGCGCAGGGAGTAGGTGGTCTCTTTTCCCTCCTTCTTCCACAGGGCGGGCCCCATGCCGAGAGAAAATTCCATCACGCTCACGCCGAAGAGCTTGGCGGCGGTGAAATGCCCAAATTCATGGATGCCGATGAGCAGGCCAAAGATCAGAATACCGAGAATTGCATAGAGCGCAGTGGTCATGTACGATAGGTCTCCCTTACATAAGCCCTTGCCGCTTCGTCGGCGGCCAGGATGGTGTCGAGGTCGGGGTGCTGCACAACGCCGACAGCCGCAACCGCGCCCGCCGCCGCGTCGTAAATACGGTTATACCCCAGCTCGCGGCGCAGGAACTTGTGGACAGCGACCTCGTTTGCCGCCGACATGACACAGGCGGCGGTGCCGCCGGTGCGCGCGCAGTCCATGGCGAGCTTGAGGCAGGGCGTCTTCTCATAGTCCGGGGCCTCAAACGTGAGGTCGCGCAGCTTGTAGAAGTCCAGATGCTCAAAGGGGGAGGGCTTGCGCTCGGGGTAGCTCAGGGCGAGCTGGATGGGAAGCCCCATGTCCGGCACGCCGAGCTGGGCGATCACGGTGCCGTCCACAAGCTCCACCATCGAGTGGATGACGCTCTGCGGGTGGATGACGACGGTGATGTCGTCGGGGGTCACGCCGAAGAGGTGCATAGCCTCGACAAACTCCAGGCCCTTGTTCATCATCGTGGCGCTGTCGACCGAGATCTTGGCGCCCATATTCCAGTTCGGGTGGGCGACAGCCTGCTCGGGCGTCACGTCCTCGAGCTCCGCGCGCGCCTTGCCGCGGAACGGGCCGCCGGAGCCGGTCAGCAGAATTTTATGCAGTTCGCCGGGCTTGCGGCCCATAAGGCACTGAAAGATGGCGGAGTGCTCGGAGTCGACGGGGATGATCTCCGCGCCCTTTTCCTTTGCGCGGGCCATGACCAGCTCGCCCGCGCAGACCAGGGTCTCTTTGTTGGCCAGGGCGATGCGCTTTCTGTCGTCGATGGCGGCGAGGGTAGGCTTGAGCCCGATCGCGCCGGAGACTGCGGTCACGACGCAGTCGCTCTCTTCATACGTCGCGGCCTCGATCAGGCCTTCGAGCCCGGAGCCCACGCGCACGTCCAAATCGGCGACGGCAATTTTAAACTGCTTCGCCGCTTCCTCGTCAAAGACCGCGACAAACGCAGGTTTAAGACGGCGGGTCTGTTCCTCCAAAAGGCCGATCTGCCGCTGGGCGGTGAGAGCTGCGACGCGCAGACCGATATGCTCCGCCGCCGCAACGGTCTGCCGCCCGATGGACCCGGTGCAGCCCAAAATAGAAATGGCGTTGACCATGTAATACACCTTCTTTGTTTCTTTAATGTACGCAGATTGCGAGAAGAATATGAAAGCGCGGAGCAGAAAGTGAACAGGGAAGATATCGTGTCGCCGCACGCCGGCTGAAACCCTTGCGCGGATCAAAAACCTCGATGCCGCTTTTACCCTTCGCTTTTTTCTCTGATTTTCAGCGTTTTGAGATACGCCTTTTGCCCGTCGCTGACGCGATAGCTCTCGACGGCTTTCTGGATGGCCTTGTTGTGGGTCCAAAGCTCAAGGCGTTTTTCCTGAAGATAAGGCAGGGCCGCGTCGTACTGCTTGGCAAGCGCCGTGGCAAAGTACCAGGCCTGCATCATGCGCAGATAGTATTTATCGCTTTGAATGGCGGCAACCCAATCCGGATATTCAGGGCGGAAGCCCTCGTCCAGAAAGTGGTTCATCAGCATTCGGATCGCAAAGCGCTTCGTATACAGATGCTCGCTGTCCAGCCAGCGGCGGACGTCCGCAACCAGCCGCGCGTGATTTTTTTTAAAGCACGCGGGGCCGATACAGTCGCAGGTCGCCCAGTTGTCGACACAGGGCAGAAAGGCGTCCAGCGCTTCGACACAGGCGCCGTAGTCCCGAGCGCAGCGCGGGTGTGCGCACACCGATGATCTGTTCCCGAGGGATATTCGGCACCAGCTTCGCGGTAAAATCACCGTAAGCCTCATCGCGCAGGGCAAAGAGGCGGTCACAAATATTCAGATCACCGTACAGCGGCACCATAATTCCACACTCCACTCTTATTTTACGCCGCCGTAGCGCCTGTCACGGCTGTTGAAGACCTCAATGGCCCTGTCCAGTTCCTTCGGGCCGAAGTCCGGCCAGAGTACATCCGTAAAATAAAACTCCGCATAGGCGCACTGCCACAGCAGAAAGTTGGAAATGCGCTGTTCCCCGCCGGGGCGGATCAGAAGGTCGGGGTCGGGGATGCCCGCCGAGTAGAGGTAGCTACCGAAGCCCTCCTCCGTGAGCGAGTCGTCCGCTTTCCCCGCCGCGTAATCCTTCGCATAGCGGCGCGCGGCGTGCAGGATCTCGTCCCGCCCGCCGTAGTTGAGGCAGATATTGGCCTGAAAGCCCGCGTAGCGCTGGGAGATTTCATCGGTGCGTGAGACCATCTCCCGCAGCTCCGGACTCAGCCCCTCGAGCTCGCCCAGAACCTTCATACGGATGTGATCCCGCTCCATGGTGTCGATGGCTTCCTGCAAATACTTACGCAGGAGCTTCATGATCGTGCTGACTTCTCCCTCGGGCCGCTTCCAGTTCTCGGTGGAAAAGGCGTAGACCGTCAGATAGTCCACCCCGATATCGCGGCAGTAGGTCGCAATTTTGCGGAAGGTCTCCGCGCCGACGGCGTGGCCCGCGGTCCGGGGCAGACCGCGCTTTTTGGCCCAGCGGCCGTTGCCGTCGAGAATAATGGCAATATGGCGGGGAACGCGGGTCTTGTCCCGCTCCCCCGCCTGATTGTTGATAGGCATATTATATTTCTGTCAGTTCCTTTTCCTTCTTGTCGCAGATCTTATCGATCTCCTTGATGTAGTCGTCGGTCAGCTTCTGGATATCCTTCTCGGCGATCTTATAGTCGTCCTCGGTGATCTCGGAGGCCTTCTGCTGCTTCTTCATCTTCTCAACCGCATCGCGGCGGATGTTGCGGATGGCGACCTTGGAGGTCTCACCATACTTGCGGGTCTGCTTGACCAGATCCTTGCGGCGCTCCTCGGTCAGGGGCGGGAAGACCAGGCGGATGGCGCGGCCGTCGTTCTGCGGGTTGATGCCGAGATCGGAGGCCAGGATCGCCTTCTCAATGGCCTTAAGCAGGCTTCCGTCCCAAGGCTGGATCAGCAGGGAACGGGGGTCGGGCGTGGAGACGGACGCCACCTGCATGAGCGGCGTATCGACGCCGTAGTAGCTGACGGTGATGGGGTTGAGGACGGCGGTGTTGGCGCGGCCCGCGCGAATCGCGCCGAGGTCAGAAGTGAGCGCGTCGCAGGTCTTTTGCATCTTGCGTTCGATTTCGGGATAGTCAGACATGTTCGTACCTCCGTTATGATTTATAGTAAAAATAGTTACACTCCGTTTTGCCTCCCCTGCAAGGGGAGGTGTCACAGCCGATCCCACGCGAGGCTGTGACGAAGGGGTCCCCCTCAGTCACGGTGCAAAGCGCCGCGGCAACTCCCCATTAAGGGGAGCCATAATCACTCTACAATTGTGCCCACGTTTTCGCCGTCCAGCACGCGCAGGATGTTGCCGGGATTTGCCAGCGCGAAGACTGCGGCGGGGATGCTGTTCTCCATGGCGATGGCGGTGGCGGTGGTGTCCATGACCGCGAGACGGCGGGCGAGCACCTCGCCATAGCTGATGCGGTCGAACTTCACGGCGGCAGGATTCTTGCGGGGGTCGTCGTCGTACACGCCGTCGATGTTCTTGGCGAGCAGGATCGCGTCGGCATGAATCTCCGCCGCGCGCAGGGCTGCCGCCGTATCGGTGGAGAAGAAGGGCAGGCCGCTGCCGCCCGCAAAAAGAACGATCTCCCCGGCCTCGAGATATTCGATGGCGCGGCGGGTATCATAGCGCTCACCAACGCCCATGATGTCCACGGCGGTCATGACCCGCGCCTTCGCGCCGAGCTGACGCAGCACGTCGCACACCGCAAGGCAGTTCATGCAGGTGGCGAGCATGCCCATGCGGTCGGCGCTCACGCGCTCGACCTTTCCGGCGCCGTCCTTGACGCCGCGCCAGAAGTTGCCGCCGCCGATGACGACGCCGATCTGCGCTCCCTGGTCGGCTGCCAGCTTGAGCACGGTGCAGACCTCGGAGATGAGGTCAAAGTCATAGCCGGTCTTTTTGTCTCCGGCGAGAGCCTCGCCGCTGATCTTGATCAAAACGCGCTTGAATTTCATTTCAAATCTCCTTCCTTATTGGCTCCCCTGAAAGGGGAGCTGTCACCGGTGCGCACACCGGTGACTGAGGGGTAACCCCTCCGGTTTTGGACCGCAAACGGCCCAAAACCACCTCCCCTTGCAGGGGAGGCAAGGCTGAAGCCCGTTCTTGCGTAAGCCGTGCGCGGCGTGCCGCCGCCCCTTTCAGGGGAGGCATGTCAGATATCCAGATATCCCAAAATCACGATGCCGCAGATGACGACGGCAATGCTGAGGTAGTGCTTCCAGGAGAGCTTTTCCTTGAGGAAAAGGCGGCTCCAAAGGACGCTTGCCACGCAGTAGCTGGAGATGATGGGCGCTGAGAAGGCCACGTGCTCGGAATCGGCAAGGGCGTAGATATAGAAAAACTGACCGATGGTCTCGCACACCGCGCCGATGTACTTGGGGGCCTCCATCTTGGGCACGAGCTTCTGCTTCTTGATACCCAGCACATAGATCGCGCAGAGGACGCCGACAAACAGGAAGGTCAGCTCATAGGCGCAGTTGGCGCTGTCCTCATCAAGTACCTCGAGCACGCGGCTGTCGGCGAAAGTGCCCAGCGCGTCGAGCAGGCAGTAGACGACGGGGATCGCGAGGGCGATCCAGCTCTTGGCGTAGTGGTGATTGGAGGCGTCCTGGCGGGCGCGGCGGAGCTCCTCGTCCTCATGGGATTCGACAAAACCGAGGGCGATGACGCCGATGGCGACAAAGGCCACGGCGACGAGCGCGATGGGGGGCAGGTCTTCGCTTATGCCGGCGGTGATAAAGGTCAGGATCGCGACGATTGCGCCGGAGCTGTTGCAGATGGGGGAGGAGATCGAAAGCTCGATATAGCGCAGGCCAAGGTAGCCGATGGCCATCGACAGAATATAGAGCAGGGAGACGGGCAGGTAGGTCCAGATGACGTTCCAGCTCATTTCGACGCCGTTGAAGAAAATCTCATACGCCGCGTGCAGGCCCATCACGACGCCGACCGCCATGACCATCTTGAGGTGACT
>CADAAM010000143.1 GCA_902785905.1 Oscillospiraceae bacterium
ATCCTCGCCGCTCACGCGGCAACCGGATTTCATGCACATGTAAATCCCCATGAATCAGCTTTTATTCATTGTGGCGAGGCTTGCCGCATGGGGATTTACAATGATTGTATAAATGTAACAAAAAGCGGGCCGCAAGTTCTGCGACTTGCTTTTTGTTGTAAGTTGATGCTTTCGCTTTTTGAAGCGTATAATAGGCTTGTACCAAAGCGTGGGGAGGATTGTCATGGATCAGGAGCTGTTTGAGATCACCGCCGATACCGTCACGATCGAGGTGACGGACGCAGCCACGGGCAAGCTCTACCGGCGCGAGCTGCCCATCGACTACTACGAAAACGCAAACTTCCTGAAACTGTCCGGGGAGAACATGGACGGCAGCGTGTCCCAGCTCGTCTTTCTCTCCGCCCGCGGGATCGAGAGGGTCAAGGACATCACCGGCAAGGGCCCCGATCACGACCGCTGCGGCACCCACGGACACGAATAAAACAGGTTCCGAATAAAACTTACTATACATCAAGGAGGTACACACATGATCCGGAAAACACTTGTCATCAACGGCGTTACACGGAATCTGGTCCTCGACAAGGACGAGACTCTGGCGACCGTTCTGCGCGAGCACCTGCTGCTGACCGGCTGCAAGATCGGCTGCGGCGAGGGCCACTGCGGCGCCTGTAACGTCATCCTGGACGGCAAGGTCGCCAAGGCCTGCCTGATGAAGATGTCCAAGATCAAGGACAACGCCCAGATCACCACCATCGAGGGCGTCGGCACCCTGACCGACATGCATCCCCTGCAGGTCGCGTGGATGGCCTACGGCTGCGCCCAGTGCGGCTTCTGCACGCCCGGCTTCATCATCAGCGCCAAGGTCCTGCTTGAGCAGAACCCCAGCCCCACCCGCGAGGAGGTCCGCGACTGGTTCAACAAGCAGCGCAACCTCTGCCGCTGCACCGGCTACAAGCCCCTCATCGACGCCACCATGGCGGCTGCCGCCGTCCTGCGCGGTGAGCTCAAGAAGGAAGACCTGATCTTTAAGCCCACCGGCGACTCCATCAAGGGCACCAAGTACATCCGTCCCTCCGCCGCCCAGAAGGTCACCGGCACCTGGGACTTCGGCGCCGACGACGCGCTCAAGATGCCCGGCTGCCTGCGCCTTGCCCTGACCCAGGCCAAGGTCTCCCACGCGAACATCAAGAGCATCGACACTTCCGAGGCCGAGAAGATGCCCGGCGTCGTGAAGGTCATCACCTACAAGGACATCCTCGCCGCCGGCGGCACCAACCAGATCAACGGTCTGGTCATGCTGCCCAAGCACAACAAGACCGACGGCTTTGAGCGCCCGGTCCTCTGCTCCGACAAGATCTTCCAGTTCGGCGACGCCATCGCCATCGTCGCGGCCGACACCGAGGAGCACGCGCGCGCCGCGGCCGACGCCGTCAAGGTCGACATCGAGGAGCTGCCCGCCTACATGAACGCCCTGGACGCCATGGCCCCCGACGCCATCGAGATCCACCCGGGCACCCCGAACGTCTTCTACGAGACCAACTGCATCAAGGGCCCGGACTTCGACTGGGACAGCATCCCCGACGCCCAGCAGGTCGAGATCGAGAGCTACTGCTCCCGTCAGCCCCACCTGCATATCGAGCCGGACTGCGGCTACGGCTATATTGACGAGGACGGCATGGTCACCGTGCACTCCAAGTCCATCGGCATCCACCTGCACATGCCCATGATCGCCGCCGGCATCGGCGTGCCGATGGAGAACCTCCGCCTCATCCAGAACCACGCGGGCGGCACCTTCGGCTACAAGTTCTCCCCGACGAACGAGGCCCTGATCGGCGCGGCCGCGAAGATCATCGGCAAGCCCGTCAGCCTGAACTTCACCCAGTTCCAGAACATCACCTACACCGGCAAGCGCTCTCCCGCCTTCATGCACATCAAGCTGGCGGCGGACAAGAACGGCAAGCTGCTGGCCCTGTGGGGCGACAACTACGTCGACCACGGCCCGTACTCCGAGTTCGGCGACCTGCTCACCATGCGTCTGAGCCAGTTCACCGGCGCGGGCTACGGCATCGCCTCCATCCGCAACAAGAGCCAGACCGTCTTCACCAACCACGCCTGGGGCTCCGCCTTCCGCGCCTACGGCTCTCCCCAGTCCTTCATGGGCTCCGAGATCGCCATCGACTGCCTGGCCGCCAAGATGGGCATCGACCCCTTCGAGATGCGCGCCATGAACTGCTACAAGGCGTCCGAGAACACCACCATCCCCACCGGTTACGCCCCCGACGTCTACTGCGAAGAGGACCTCTTCAACAAGGCGAGACCTCTGTACGAGGCCGCCAAGAAGAGAGTCGCCGAGAAGAACGCCGCCTCCGACGGCCGCTACAAATACGGCATCGGCGTCTCCCTCGGCGTATACGGCTGCGGCCTTGACGGTGTGGACTCCTCCTCCGCCTATGCCGAGCTCAACCCCGACGGTACCGTGACGATCTACGTCTCCTGGGAGGATCACGGCCAGGGCGCCGATATGGGCGCGCTCGTCTCCGCCCATGAGACCCTGCGTCAGGCCGGCATCAGGCCCGACCAGATCCGCCTCGTCATGAACGACACCAAGATCACCCCGAACTCCGGCCCTGCGGGCGGCTCCCGCTCCCAGGTCATGTCCGGCAACGCCTGCCGTCTCGCGGCGGAGGCCCTGCTTGCCGAGATGAAGAAGGACGACGGCACATGGAGAACCTATGACGAGATGGTCGCCGACGGCAAGAAGCTCAAGGTCGAGGGCAACTGGGTCACCACCTACTGCGCCGACCACCCGGTGGATCAGGACACCGCCCAGGGCGAGCCCTTTGCCACCTACATGTACACCATCTTCCTGCCCGAGGTCCGCGTCGACACCCAGACCGGCAAGGTCAAGGTGGAGAAGTTCACCGCCGTGGCCGACGTCGGCACGATCATGAACAGACTGCTGGTGGACGGCAACTTCTACGGCGGCCTGACCCAGGGCATCGGCCTTGCCCTCAGCGAGGACTTCGACGATCTCGAGAAGGAGACCAGCCTGCTCAAGTGCGGCATCCCCTACCCGAACGACGTGCCCGATGACATCGAGGTCGTCTACAACGAGACCTACCGCCCGAACGGCCCCTACGGCGCCGCCGGCTGCGGCGAGGCTCCGCTGGACGCCCCGCACCCCGCCATCCTGAACGCCATCTACAACGCCACCGGCGCGCGCATCACCCGCATCCCGGCCCGCCCGGACAAGGTGCTCGCCGCCCTCAAGGCCCTCGAGAAGTAAGACTTTTCGAGCGGCAGAACCCATGCTATAATAGAGAGGTCCGAAAGGACCTCTCTATTTGATAGTCGATTGTGATACTAGAACCTCATGAAAACCTTTAATCCCATAAAGGTTTTCATAGCGCCATAAGGCGCGTAGAGGTTCTTGTATGAGACGTGTTTTCAGCGTTTCACGCTGAAAACGCCGCAGGAACTGCGGCTTTTTTACCGGAGTTCCCTGTAGGGGCGACCCTTGCGGTCGCCCGTGTCGGTCATGCAAAACGGACGACGACGGGCGGACTTGAGTTTCTCCCCACGGATAACAACGAACACAGCAGGTGATTGCTATGACTCAGATTCAGGAGCGCGGCTCGACCCATGTGTATAAGGTCAACAAGATCTCGAAGGAAGAGATGGAGAGCATGGTCGCGCGCTGCGTGTACGAGCATCCGCCCTTCTGCAGCGCGGCCTGCCCCTTGAAGCTGGACGCCCGCGCCTTTTTGGAGGCGGCGGCCGCCGGAAACTTCAAGAAGGCTCTGCAGCTCTATGAGAAAATCACGCCCTTCCCCCTGATCCTCGCCATGGGCTGCGAGGCCCCGTGTGAGAAAAAGTGCCGCCTTGCGGAAATCGGCGACGGCGTCGCGATCCGCCGCGTGGAGGAGGCCGCCGCGCGCTGCGGCGCGGCCCGGCGCCTCGGCGGCGTGTTTCGCAGCAGGAAGAGAAAGAGCGCCGCGATCTTCGGCTCGGGCCTCTTTGTCCTCTTTCTCGCGGGGGAGCTGGAGAAGAAGGCCTACCCGACCACCGTTTTCTGCGAGGAGCCGGACCTCGAAGCCTTCCTGCGCCGGGGGACGGACTTTCTGGACGAGTCGGCCTTTGAAACCGAGCTCAAGCGCCTCAAGGGGAAGGACATTCAATTTGAATTCAGCTGTGCCCTCACGCGGGAGCTTCTCGAGGAAAAGCGCGGCGCCTTCGATGTGCTCTGCGCCTCGAACGAGGTGGCCGCGCGCCTGTACCCGGAGTCGGTCTGCATCCCGGAGCTCATGATCCGCGAGGACGTGAAGCTCGTCTCCGACCTCGGCGGCGGGGTCATGGAGGCCGCCTTCGGCGCAAAGAAGGCGGCGCTCACCGTGGACAGGCTCGCCCAGAATCTCGACCCGCGCAACACCAGAGGCCAGGAGGGCGCGGTGGAGAGCCGGCTCTACACCGATCTCTCCGCCGCGGACAAGCTCTCGCGCGTGCCGATGGCGGGCGCGCGCTACACCCCGGAGGAGGCGGCGGCCGAGGCGGGGCGCTGCATCCAATGCCGCTGCGAGGAGTGCCTCAAGAGCTGCGCGTTCTTAAAGCACTACAAAAAGCACCCCGGCCTCCTGTCCAAGGAGATCTACAACAACACCCAGATCATCATGGGCGACCACCAGCTCAACAAGCCCATGAACTCCTGTTCCCTCTGCGGCCAGTGCACGGTGGTCTGCCCCAACGGCTTCGACATGGCGAGGGTCTGCCGCCTCGCGCGGCAGAACATGGTGTCCACCGACAAGATGCCCCTGGCCCCGCATGAGTTTGCCCTGCTGGACATGCTCTTTTCCAACGGCGACGCCTTTCTCGCGCGGCCCCAGCCCGGATTTGAAACATGCAGATATGTCTTCTTCCCCGGCTGTCAGGCGTCGGCCATCGCCCCGGAGACGGTGAAGGCCGCCTGGCTCGACCTCTGCGAGAGGCTCGAGGGGGGCGTGGCGCTGATGCTGGGCTGCTGCGGCGCGATCGGCGACTGGGCCGGACGCGAGGAGATGGCGGAGCAGACGAAGGCTTTTCTCGACCGGGAGCTTGCAAAGCTCGGCGACCCCGTGGTGATCGCGGGCTGTCCGAGCTGCCGGAAAGAGCTCGCCGGACACGAGGGGCTGAAAATCGTCGGCATCTGGGACGTGCTGCTGGAGATCGGCCTGCCCGAGGGAGGGCAGGGGCTTTCGCGCCCCGCCGCCATGCACGACTCCTGCGGCGCGCGCGGGGATGAGAAGACCCGGAGCGCCATCCGGGAGATCGCGAAGCGCCTCGGCTGTGAGCTGGCGGATACGCCCTACTCGGGCGACCGCTCGCCCTGCTGCGGCTACGGCGGTCTCGCCGCCTACGCCAACCGCGAGGTGGCGGCGGAGATGACGGAGAAGTGCCTCGAGCGCTCCGACGCGCCGTACATCTCCTACTGCATGGCCTGCCGGGACCGCTTCGCGCGGCAGGGCCGGGAGTCGCGCCACATCCTGGAGCTGGTCTACGGCACGGACGCGGGCGCCCCGCCGGACATCAGCGAGAAGCGCTATAACCGCCTGACTCTGAAAAACGAGCTGCTGCATGAGCTCTGGGGAGAGGAGCCGAGAGAGATGAAGCTGGACTATGAACTGAATTACACCCCTGAGGCGCGGCGGATGATGGACGAGCGCATGATCCTCACCGACGACGTGATCGCCGTGTTGGACGAGGTGCGGAAAACGGGCGAGTGCATCTTCGACGAGGAGAGCGGCCTGTTCATCGCGAGAAAGCGCGTCGGCAACGCCACCTTCTGGCTCAAGTTCAGCCGGGAGGGGGACGCGCGCTACCTGGTCCACCGGGCCTGGAGCCACCGCATGACCGTTGTGAAAAGGGAGGGATAGGCCGTGGCAGAGAAAAACTACTATACGATAGACCCGGAGGGCAAGCTCCGGTGCATGAAGTGCGGCGTGAAGCTCGTCAAGGGTAAGGCCAAGTTCCTGTATCTCGACAACGGCTTTCCCGTGGAGCTGCCCGTCTGCCCGGTCTGCGGCTTCGTCTATGTGCCGGAGGAGCTGGCGCTGGGCAAGGTCGCCTCGGTGGAGCGGGCCCTGGAGGATAAATGAAAAGCCATCCGGGCGGCATGGAACACACCCGCCGCATGCTTGCGCTTGCTGCTCTGCCCGAGGGCGCGCGTGTGCTCGACATGGGCGCGGGGGCGGGGGAGAGCGTACAGCTTATGCGCTCGCTGGGCCTGGACGCGGTCGGGATCGACCTTGAAGCGAGCTTCGACGCGGTGCTGAGCCAGTGCGCCTTCTTCGTCTCCGGCGACCGGGCGGGGGCGCTGCGGGAGGCGCGGCGGCTTCTGCGCCCCGGCGGCTTGCTTTTGCTGTCGGACGTGTTCTTTGAGGAGCCGACGGCGCTGCTCCGCGCGGCGGGCTTTGAGATTTTGAAGGCGGAAGACATGACGCACGGCTGGCGGGAATACTATCTTGAAGCCCTCTGGCGGGGCGAAGACTGCGGCTGTGAGCTTCCGCGCGGAAGGTGCTGCTATTGGCTTTTGATCGGAAGGAAGGACTGACTGACGATGGATTTATTTGACCGGATCATGGAGCTGAGCCGCTACGGCTATTTCTGCGGCCAGATCCTGGCGATCCTGATGCTGGAGACCGTCGGGGAGGAAAA
>CADAAM010000144.1 GCA_902785905.1 Oscillospiraceae bacterium
CAAGTATGAGTTCCCGCTCTCCCCGATCCTGCTGGCCCTGATCCTCGGCCCCATGTGCGAGCAGAACTTTGTCCGCTTCATGGATCTCAACCAGGGTGACTTCGGTCAGATCATCCACTACCCCATCGCGGTCGGCTTCTTTGTCGTCGCGGTCGGCGTCGTGATCTTCTCCCTGCTCAACCAGCGGAAGATCAACAAGCGGGAAGCGGAGGCCCTGGCCAAAGCCGGAGCCGGCGCCACGGACTTCCCCCAGGAGTAATCCCAAAAACAAAAAACTGAGGATTCGCCAATCCGCGAATCCTCATTTTTTTACGCCTCTTGTACCGCCTTGACGTATTCCTTCGCCAGGGCGGTGATCTTGTCCCACTCGCCTTCAGCGATCCACTGCTTGTTCACAAGGTTTCCGCCGACGCCGAGGCCGACGCAGCCTGCGCGCAGAAAATCGGCGGCGTTCTTCTCGTTGATCCCGCCCACCGCGAGCATGGGGATGTGCGACAGCGGCGCGCGCACCGCCTTGATATAGGAAGGCCCGAGGGCTGAAGCGGGAAAGACCTTGACCCCGTCCGCGCCCGCGTCATAGGCGGCTAAAATCTCGGTGGGCGTGAACGCGCCGGGGAAGAGCCCGAGGCCGAGCGCCTTGCCCATTCTGATGATCTCCGGCTGTGTCGCGGGGGTGACGAGGTAGCGCCCGCCCGCGTCGTAGGTCATGCACACCTGCTCCGGACAGATGACCGTGCCCGCGCCGACCGTCAGGCGTTCGCCGAATTCTTTAGCCAGCGCCTCGATCGCGGCGGCGGTATCAGCCCATGTCTCGGGCGCGGACTGGTTGTAAGTGACCTCCATCATGCAGACGCCGCCCTCTTCGAGGGCGTGGCCGAGATTCAGCATGTGTCTCGGCGGCAGGCCGCGGACAATGGCGATGATCTTTTTCTCTTTGACGACTTCCAGCGGCGTCATGTTGATCCCTCCCGTTTCAGGCATCCTGAATCGTGGCGGTCAGCTCTCCGATCGTGTCCTCGCGCACGGTGATCACGTCGCCGGGCTGAAGCCAATCCTGCTGATCCTCCGGCCTGCCGAGGATGACACCGGAGGGAGTGCCGGTGAGGATCACGTCGCCCGGCTCCAGCGTGAGGCAGCCGGACAGAAAGCTCACCAGTGTGGGGATATCATGGATCATGTCCGTGCTGTGTCCCTCCTGGCGCATCTCCCCGTTTTTGTAGCCGGTCAGGTGCATTTGATTGTATTTCAGTTCATCTGCGGTCACGACGCAGGGGCCGAGGGGACAGAAGGTGTCGCAGCTTTTGCCGGGGATCCACTGGGTAGTAGCCTTCTGCAGATCGCGGGCGGATACGTCGTTTGCCAGAGTGTAGCCGAAGATGTAGTCCTCGGCCTCGACAGGCGTGATATAGGCCGCACGCTTGCCCATCACGACGGCGATCTCCGCCTCGTAGTCGTGCTTGGTGGAATTGCGGTTGCGGATGACGACGCCCTTGTGCGGCGCAAGGGTGTTGCGGAATTTTGCAAAAATGGTGGGGGAAACGGCCGGAGTGAAGCTGCCCTCCGTCTCCTCAATGTGGGCGCGGTAGTTGACCCCGGCGCAGAGGATCTTCTCGGGCTCGTCCACGGCCGGGGCATAGCTGATTTCCGCCTCGTCGAGATAGGTGTCGGCCTTGTCGGCCGCCGCTCTCAGCAGCGGCAGAGCCTTTTCACGGCCCATGCGCACCGCCTCCATCATGGTAGTGGGTAGTCCCGGCATGTTCACCGCGGCTGTGTCGATCACGCCGCGCTCCGTCAGGATGCCGAGGCGCGCTTCGCCGTTTACATACATGTTGATTAATTTCATGTCTGCTCCCTTCTGTCCGGCGGTCTCTGCCGAACGCTCTGAATTATAAATGAACCCCCGTGTCTGTGGGGAAGGATGTACAGCGTTTATTATACAGGAAGCCTGCCCCGCTGTCAAAAGCTCTGTGCGTCTGGCGGGATAAAAAAACTTGCAATCTCCCGCTGAACTCTATATAATAAATAGCCGTTGATTCATAGCCGTTGATTCATTCGACAGGTATTGTTTGTTAACGCGCGTTTCGCGCAAGGAAAGGAACGTTGTCTATGAAGCGTCAGAAAATTGCCGGCATCTATGCCGATCAGAGCGCCTTTGACGGACAGGCCATGACCGTCTGCGGCTGGGTCCGCACCGTGCGCGATATGAAGAACTTCGGTTTTATCGAGCTCAACGACGGCTCCTGCTTCAAATCCCTGCAGGTCGTCTTCGAGCGCGGCAAGCTCGAAAACTATGACGAGATCGCCCGCCAGAACGTCGGCGCGGCCCTGATCGTCCACGGCACGCTGGTGCTGACGCCGGGCGCAAAGCAGGACTTTGAGCTCAAGGCCGACGAGATCACCGTCGAGGGCGCGTCCACCCCGGACTACCCCCTGCAGAAGAAGCGCCACAGCGTGGAGTTTCTGCGCACCATCCAGCACCTCAGACCGCGCACCAATCTCTTCTCCGCCACCTTCCGCGTGCGCTCCGTCGCCGCCCAGGCGGTGCATGAGTTCTTCCAGCAGCGCGGCTTCGTCTACGTCCACACCCCGCTGATCACAGGCTCCGACTGCGAGGGCGCGGGCCAGATGTTCCGTGTCACAACACTGGACCCCAAGAATCCCCCGCTCAAGGAGGACGGCAGCGTCGATTTCAGCCAGGACTTCTTCGGCAAGCCGACCAGCCTCACGGTCTCCGGCCAGCTCAATGCCGAGAACTTCGCCATGGCCTTCGGCGACGTCTACACCTTCGGTCCCACCTTCCGCGCCGAGGTCAGCTATACCCAGCGCCACGCCGCCGAGTTCTGGATGATCGAGCCGGAGATGGCCTTTGCCGATCTCAACGACTACATGGATACCGCCGAGGCGATGGTCAAGTACATCATCAACCGCACGCTCGAGCGCTGCCCGCAGGAGATGCAGTTCTTCAACTCCTTCGTGGACAAAGGGCTGCTGGACCGCCTGCACAACGTCGTCTCCAACGACTTCGGCCGCATCACCTACACCGAGGCGGTGGACATCCTCAAAAAGAGCGGCCAGAAGTTCGACTACCCCGTGGAGTGGGGGATCGACCTCCAGACCGAGCATGAGCGCTATCTGACCGAGAAAGTCTTCAACAAGCCGATTTTCGTCACCGACTACCCCAAGGAGATCAAGGCTTTCTACATGCGCCTCAATGACGACGGAAAGACTGTCGCGGCGGCGGACTGCCTGGTTCCCGGCGTGGGTGAGATCATCGGCGGTTCCCAGCGCGAGGAGCGTCTTGACGTGCTCGAGGCGAGAATGGACGAGCTGGGGCTCAAGAAGGA
>CADAAM010000145.1 GCA_902785905.1 Oscillospiraceae bacterium
TAGGTAATATAGTGCGGAGATCAGGTCGGCCCGCCGCGTCGGCTGTCCCGCCGGAAAAAGCGGCATGGCCGCGCCCGCGACGACGAGGAAAGCAAGGTGATCGTATGAGCTATTCGGGTGCAAGCATTCTCGCGCTTATTATCCATCTGATGATCAATTACGATGTGCTTGGGGAGGGCAGGGGCAGCAGTCCCATCCCCGCGCGTCGGGCTTATCGCGCGTTTTCCCTCTCTGTGATCGCCTATTATATCACGGATATTCTGTGGGGCTTTCTGTACGAGCGGCAGATGATGCGTCTCGTCTACGCGGACACCGCGCTGTATTTTATCGCCATGGCCTTTACGATCCTGCTGTGGACGCAGTTTGCGATCGCTTATCTTGATCGGGACAACCGCTTTGCCAGACTGCTCGATATCGCGGGCAAGCTCATCTTCGCCTTCCAGATCGTCGTCGTGCTCTTAAACTTCTTCACGCCGATCCTTTTCAGCTTTGATGAGAACAATGTCTATCACCCCCTGATAGCGCGCTATATCACGCTGGCTGCCCAGATCGCGATGTTTCTGATGACGGCGGCCTACGCCTTTGGCGTCGCGCTGAAAAGCAAGGGGACGAAAAGGTTCCGCCACCGCACCGTCGGCATTTTCAGCATGACGATGACCGTCTTTGACCTTCTGCAGACCCTCTATTCGCTGCTCCCGATGTACGCCATCGGCTGCATTCTCGGCGGTTGCCTGCTGCACAGCTTCGTGCTTGAAAATGAGAAAGAGGAATACCGCGGCGATCTGGAGGAGAGGCTGCGGGAGAGCATCGAGAAGGATATGCTGACCGGCCTTCCGGCCATGACCAGCTTCTTCAGGCTGGCCGAGACGGAAAAAAACGCCGTGCTGAAGCGCGGCGGGGAGCCCGCACTGCTGTATATGGATTTCAGCGGTATGAAATTCTATAACGGGAAATACGGCTTCGAAGAGGGCGATAAACTGCTCAAGGAATTTGCGGGCCTACTTGTGCGCTACTACGGCAACGACCGCAGCAGCCACCTGGGGGGCGACCATTTTGCCGTGATTACGGAGATGTCGGGCCTGGAGGACAGGCTGCACCAGATGTTTCACGACTGCCGGAATTTAAATGGAGGAAAATCTCTCCCGATTCATGTGGGCGTCTATTCCGACGGAGAGGGCCGCCTCAAGGCGAGCCTCGCCTGCGACCGCGCCAGGCTCGCCTGCAACGAGCTGAGCGGGGCCTACGCCTCCTGTTATCGTTATTACACGCAGAAGCTCAGCGACAAAGCGGAGATGCGGCAGTACATCGTCGAGAATATCGACAGAGCTATCGAGGAGAGATGGATTCAGGTCTTTTACCAGCCGATCATCCGGGCCGTCAACGAGAAGGTCTGTGATGAGGAGGCGCTGGCGCGCTGGATTGACCCGGTAAAGGGCTTTCTCTCTCCGGGGAGCTTTATCCCCGCGCTGGAGGACGCGGGACTCATTTACAAGATGGATCTTTACGTGCTGGAGCGGGCGCTGGAGGACATCCATACGCTGAAAGAGGAGGGGCTCTTCGTTGTCCCGCACTCCATCAACCTGTCCAGGTCGGATTTCGACGCCTGTGATATGGTTGAGGAGATCCGCAGGCGAGTGGATGAGGCGGGCGTCAGCCGCGACAGGATCACCATCGAGATCACCGAGAGCATCATCGGCAGCGACCTTGCCTTTATCAAGGAACAGGTCACGCGTTTTCAGAATCTCGGCTTCCCGGTGTGGATGGACGATTTCGGCAGCGGCTACTCTTCCCTGGACGTTTTGCAGAGCATTCGCTTTGACCTGATCAAATTCGACATGAGCTTCATGAAGAAGCTGAACGAGGGAGAGAGCGGGAAGGTCATTCTGACCGAGCTGATGAAGATGGCCACGTCTCTGGGCCTGGAGACGATCTGCGAGGGCGTGGAGACGAAGGAACAGGTCTGCTTTCTGCAGGAGATCGGCTGCTCCAAGCTCCAGGGCTTTTACTATGAGAAGCCCAACCCCTTTTCGCACTGTCTCGAATGGTTCAAGACGCACAGGGACAGCCTGGAAAACCCGCAGGAGACCGATTACTATGAGTCGATAGGGCGGGTGAACCTCTTTGATCTCGGGGGCGTCGCAAACGCGGACAACAACCTCCAGAACACCTTCAACACGATCCCGATTGCGATCCTGCAGGTGAAGGACGGCAAGACCACCTATGTACGCAGCAACCGCTCCTACCGGGACTTCTTAAAGCGCTTCTTCCGCTTTGAAGTCTCGGAAGAACCGGCCGTTCTGGGGGCTTCGCCGATCGGATACGGGGTGAGCTTCCTCTCGTCCGTGAAGCAGTGCTGCGAAAACGGAAGCCGCGTCTTCTTCGACGAGACGATGCCCGACGGCTCGCTTGTCCGCTCCTTCGTGCGGCGCATCGGCGTAAACCCGGTCACGGGCAGCAACGCGGTCGCCGTTGCCGTGCTCTCCATCGCCGAGCCGGAGGAGGCCACCACCTATGCGGATATAGCCAGGGCGCTTGCGGCTGACTACTACAACATCTATGTGGTCGACCTGGACACTGACGCCTATATCGAATACTCCTCCCGGATCGGCGCGGAGGAGTTGTCCATCGAACGGCATGGCGAGAACTTCTTTGACTCGGCAAGACGCGACACCATGACCCGCATCTACGAGGAGGACAGGGAGCAGTTTCTGAAATGGTTTACAAAGGAGAACGTCCTGCAGGAGCTGGATGCACAGGGCGTTTTTACGATCACCTACCGCATGACTGATACCGGGACGCCAATGTATGTGAACATGAAGATCACAAGGATGCAGGGCGGCAACCGCATCATCCTGGGCATCAGCATCATCGACGCGCAGATGAAGCAGCAGGCGGAGGAGGAAAAGCTGCGGCAGGAGAAAATCTCCCTCGGCAGGATCGCCGCCCTGTCCCCAAGCTTCATCGTCCTCTATACGGTCGATCCTGTGACCGGACACTATACGCAGTATAACCCCTCAAATGAATTTGCGCGCTTCGGCCTCGCAAAGCAGGGGGAGGATTTCTTCGCCGATGTGATAAGCGACGCACCCAAAGCGATCGACCCGGCGGACATGGACAGGCATCTGCGCGTTCTCACAAAGGAAAACATGCTGCGCGAGATACAGGAAAAGGGCTTCTTCATCCACCGCTACCGGCTTCTGCTGGACGGCGCTTCCAAGCCCGTGAGTCTGCGCGCCACGCTCGTGGAGGAAGCCGACGGCGAGAAAATCCTGCTCGGCGTCACAAACGACGATA
>CADAAM010000146.1 GCA_902785905.1 Oscillospiraceae bacterium
CTGACGCTGGTCCTGATCTTTGCGTTGGCATGCCCCTCCGCTTTTGCTGCGGATAAGGGTTCCGTTTACTGGCTGAACTTCAAGCCTGAGCTGGATGAGGCCGCCCAGGCGCTGGCCGCCAAGTATACCGAGCAGACCGGTGTCCCCGTGAAGGTCGTCACCGCCGCCTCCGGCAGCTACAGCCAGACGCTCACCTCCGAGATGGACAAGAGCTCCGCGCCCACCCTCTTCGTCATCGGCAACCAGGCCGGCGTCAAGGAGTGGGGCGAGTTTGCCATGGATCTGACCGGCACCCCCATCGCCGAAGAGCTGAGCACCGACGCCTACAACCTCTATGACGCGGACGGCCGTCTGGTCTCCATCGGCTACTGCTACGAGTGCTATGGCATCATCGTCAACCCCGACCTCATCGAGAAGGCCGGCCACAGCATGGACGAGATCAAGAACTTTGACGGTCTGAAGGCCGTTGCCGAGGATATCCACGCCCGCGCCGCAGAGCTGGGCTTCGACGCCTTCTCCTCCTCCGACATGGACGGCTCCTCCTCCTGGCGTTTCACCGGCCACATGGCCAACCTCGAATACTTCTATGAAGAGCGCGACGCCGGCGGCTGGACCGAGTGCCCCGCCTCCCTCACCGGCGCTTACATCGGCAACTTCAAGAACCTGTATGACCTTTGCATCAACAACAGCCTGACCGATCCGAAGGATCTCGCCACCGGCGGCCACGATGCCGAGAACGAGTTCAAGACCGGCAAGGCAGCCTTCTTTGTCAACGGCTCCTGGGAGTACGCGGCTGTCTCCGCCGACGTTCCCAACGCCACCATGATCCCCTACTACTGCGGTGTTGAGGGCGAGGAAAAGGCCGGTCTGAACTGCGGCACCGAGAACTGCTGGGCCATCAACGACACCGTTTCTGACGCCGACAAGCAGGCCACCATGGACTTCATGGTGTGGCTCGTCACCGATCCCGAGGCTTCCGCCGTCATGGTCGAGCAGCTCGGCGTTCTGCCCTACAAGCATGTCCCCACCTCCGCCAACGGCTTCCTAGCCGCTGCCGCGAAGTATTCAGATGACGGCTGCTACGTCATGGATTGGGCCACCAACTATCAGCCTAATGTCGACGACTATCGCGCCGCGCTCGTCTCCGCGCTCAACGCCTACAACGCCGACCAGTCCGACGCGAACTGGGAGCTTGTGAAGACCGCGTTTGTTGACGGCTGGGCTGTCCAGTACAAGGCTGCCAACGGCTGATTCCGCGCGCAGTAAAACGCACATCATAATCGCTGGGGCGGACAGACACGTCCGCCCCGTTTCCGTACCGCAGTCCATGGTTTTTGTGTGAATGATACCGGAACCTCATGAAAACCTTGAATCGCTTGATCCTGGCACCATAAGACGCGCAGAGGTTTCGTATGAGACGTGTTTACAGCGTTTTGCCCCGAAAGCACCGCAGGAACTGTGGTTTTCTTGATTAACGTATTTCATGGAGAAAATAGCACCAAAAGGGAGATGAGGTATTGAAAAAGCGCATAACGGGCATATTCAGCAATCCCCTGCGCCGGTGGTTCTGGCTGTTTCTCGGCCCGGTCACAGCCGCGTTCGCCATCGGTTTCGTGTGGCCCTTCATCCAGGGCATTTACCTTTCCTTCTGCAAATTCAAGCTCATCAAAAACGCCACCTTTATCGGCTTCGGCAACTATATCTCCGCCCTCAGCGACGCAAGCTTCCGCCACTCCTTCTGGTATACGGCGCTGTTTGCCGTGACGAGCCTTGTGCTCATCAACGTGCTCGGCTTTGCGGCGGCCTATGCGCTGACCCAGGGCATCAAGGGCTCCAACCTGTACCGCACGGTATTCTTCATGCCGAACCTCATCGGCGGTATCGTGCTGGGCTATATCTGGTCCATGATCTTTGACGGCATCCTCTCCCGCTACGGCACGTCCATCCTGCTGGAGACGCGCTACGGCTTCTGGGGACTGATCATTCTCATGTGCTGGCAGCAGATCGGCTATGTCATGATCATCTACATCGCCGGGCTCCAGTCCGTGCCGGAGGATATGCTGGAGGCTGCGAAGATCGACGGCGCCTCCCGCTGGCAGACGCTTTTCCGGGTCACGATCCCGAACGTCATGCCCTCCATCACCATCTGCACCTTCCTGAGCCTGACCAACGGCTTCAAGCTCTTCGACCAGAACCTCGCCCTGACGGGCGGCCAGCCCTTCATCATCCAGCCGGACGGCTCCACCATCAAGACGACCGAGATGATGGCGCTGAATATCTACAACACCTTTTATAATTCCAACTCCGCGTCGAAGGGCGTGGCGCAGGCCAAGGCCGTGCTCTTCTTCATCCTGGTGGCGGGCCTGGGTCTTGCCCAGCTTGCCTTCACCCGCAAGAGGGAGGTGCAGCAGTAATGAGCTCTGATCTCAACGCCGAGCGCAGGCGGAAAACGGTCCTGTCCATTGTGCTGGCCGTGATCTGCATCATCTATGTGCTCCCGGTCCTCACGGTGGTCATCAACTCCTTCAAGGTCAACACCTATGTCAAGACCGATACCTTCGCCCTCCCCACCGGGGAGATGTGGGCAGGCTTCAGCAACTTCATCAAGGGCATGACCTTCGGCAACTATCCCTTCTGGAACAGCGTCAAGTACAGCGTGTTCATCACCGTGGCCTCCACGGCGCTGATCCTGCTGTTCACCTCGATGGCCGCCTGGTACATCGCCCGGGTCAACTCCTTCTTCTGCAAGGTGATCTACTACCTGTGCGTGTTTTCCATGGTCGTCCCCTTCCAGATGGTCATGTTCACGCTGTCCAAGACGGCGGACTCCCTGCAGCTCAATACCCCCTGGACCATCCCCATCGTATACCTCGGCTTTGGCGCGGGCCTTTCGATCTTCATGTTCGTGGGCTTCGTCAAATCAATTCCCCTGGAAATCGAGGAAGCCGCGGCCATCGACGGCTGCGGCCCGGTGCGCACCTTCTTCACGGTGGTCTTCCCCATGCTCAAGCCGACGATGATCTCCGTCGGCATCCTGGAGATCATGTGGGTCTGGAACGACTACCTGCTCCCGTACCTCGTGCTGGACATCAACGAATACCGCACCATCCCCATCCATATTCAGTACCTCAAGGGCAGCTACGGCACGGTCGATCTGGGCGCGACGATGGCGCTGATCCTCCTCGGCATCATCCCGGTCATCGTGTTCTATCTGGTTTGCCAGAAGCACATCATCAAGGGTGTCGCCGCCGGCGCCGTCAAGGGCTGAACATATCCATTCAGAAAAGGGCTGAACATATCCATTCAGAAAAGGGGCTGTCTCAAAAGGCAGCCCGGAAAAAAAGAGTAAAATAACGGCAGCCGGCTCTTGAAAAAGAGTCGGCTGTCGGCTTAATATTAGGTTGTGAATCATAACAAAAAGCAGGTAGATTATACCCTGTATGAGGCGGGGCGTCAACTGAAACTACCGATGGAAACAGAAATATTTATAGCAGCAGATGATCCGGTGAGATTGGTAAGCGCCGTAGTGGAAAGGATGGACATAGGAAAGATCGAGCGCTCCTACTCTCAAGATGGGAGAAACGAATATCCGCCGAGGATTCTACTGAAAGTCATGATCTACGCCTACATGCGACTGATCTTCAGTTCGCGTGAGATAGAGCATGCATGTCGGGAAAACATATGTTTTATGTATTCCCGAAAACGGAGATACAGAACTGCATCATTCACCAACTCCGCAATTCCAGCAAATATGTTTCGTACAAGGATTTGAAAGCCCTTATGGCAGACCTGAAAGAGGTCTATGCCGCAGTCGATGAACAGGCTGCCTTATCTGCTTTGGACACCTTCGCTGAGCATTGGGACAAGAAATATCCTAAGATTTCTCAGTCATGGAGAGAAAACTGGCCAAATCTCAGCACCTATTTCAAGTATCCGCAAGAGGTAAGACGGCTGATCTATACGACCAACACCATCGAGGGCTTTAACCGGCAGCTTCGTAAGGTGACAAAAGCCAAATCTGTCTTTCCAACAGATGACAGCCTCCTCAAAATGCTCTATCTGGCCATGATGGACATTACCAAAAAACTCCGTGTTATTCCGGAACTGTGCGGACGATCCGGATGTCGTTGACGGGCAGTTCGGTCTCCCCGCCGATGTTCTCGCCGGTCAGCGCGTCCGTCCCCTCGGGCAGCGAAACCTTCGCGGGACGTCCCGTGAAGTTCAGATTCCTTCAGCAGCCGATCGACGCCCGCCTCGTCCAGCAGCCTGCCGTAGAAGGCGTCCAGGAAGGCCGCGTCCGGCCGTGTGGCGACGTAGTAAGCCCTGCCTTCTCCGCAGGGATTCACGGTCACTCAGGGGTCGCCCGCGTAGAAGTCCGCCGTATACCGCCCCAGCGTCCGGGCCGTCTCGGGGTGGATCAGGTCGCACATCGTGGAGCAGGCGTACACCGCGCCGTCCTCCATGCGGATGCCGTTCGTCTCGCTGTCGTACAGCCCGTCGGTTTCCTCCACCCAGATGCCCAGCACCTCCCGAAGGGGGCCGGGGAAGCCGCCCAGGAAGCACAGATCGTCTTCGTCCGCCCGCCCGGTGTAGCAGGTGCATACCAGCGTGCCGCCGTCCTCCACGAACCGGGTGAGCCGCTCCGCCGCGCCGAGGCGCAGCATGTACAGCATGGGCGCGGCCACCAGGCAGTAGCCGGTCAGGTCCCGGGTCTCGTCGACCACGTCCACGTCCACGTTTTGCCGCTTGAGCGCCCGGTAGTGTTCCAGCGCCGTGTCGAAGTATCCGAGGTCGTCCCTCGGTCCCTGGCAGTCCCCCAGCGCCCAGCGGTTCTGGGTATCGAAGAGCAGCGCCACCTTCGCCCCGGGCATCGTCCCCCGCAGGTCAGCCAGCTTCTCCAGCATCGCCCCGACCGCCTGCGCGTCCCGGAAGGTGCGGGTGTGTTCGTGGACCGCGTGGTCCACCACCGCGCCGTGGAACTTCTCCGCCGCGCCCCGGCTCTTGCGCCATTGGAAGTACTGCACCGTGTCCGCGCCGTGCGCCACCACCTGAAGGCTGGAGAGCAGGTGCATGCCCGGCTTCTTCAGCTTGCACACCGGCTGCCAGTTCACCTGGGAGGGCGTGGACTCCATCAGCGCGAAGGGCCTTTGCTTCAGCGAGCGCATCCAGTCGTAGTTGAAGGCGGCCAGCATGGCCTGACGCTCCTCGTCCGGCGCGCGCCAGCGGGGATAGCTGTCGTAGCTCGCGAAGTCCAGCTCCCCGGCGAGGCTTCCGTAGTCCAGGCCGTCGAAGGACTCCATCAGGTTGGTGGTGATGGGCAGATGGGGCGTCAGTTCCCGCAGAGGCGCGGCCTCCACCCGGAGGAAGTCCTCCGTCTGGTGGGTGACGAACCGCCGCCAGGCCAGGTTCAGCCCGTGCACGGCCGTCTCCCCCACGCGGGAGGGGCTGCGCAGCTCCTCCCAGCTGTCATAGGTCTTGCTCCAGAAGCCCGTCCACCAGGCCTGGTTCAGCTTCTCCAGCGTGCCGTAGCGGGCCCTGAGCCAGTCCCGGAAGGCCCGCTGGCACAGTTCGCAGTGGCACGCGCCGCTCAGCTCGTTGGAGATGTGCCAGCCCACCACGGCGGGATGATTCCCGAACCGCTCCGCCAGCGCCCGGTTCATTCTGCCCACGAAATCCCGATACACCGGGGAGGTGAAGCAGTGGTTGTGCCGCCCTCCGTGGAAGTTGCGCAGGCCGTCCTCCCGCACCCAGAGCACCTCCGGGTACCTGCGGCTCATCCACGCCGGACGCGCGCCGCTGGGCGTCGCCAGGAATACGGAGATGCCGTTTTCATGCAGCCTGTCCAGCACGTCCCGGAGCCAGTCGAAGTCGTACCTTCCCTCCTCCGGCTCCAGCGCGGCCCAGGCAAATATGCCCACGCTCATCAGAGTGCACCTGGCCAGCTTCATCAGCCGGATGTCCTCTGCCAGAATGTCCGGCCGGTCTCGCCACTGATCCGTATTGTAGTCGCCGCCATGCCCGATGAAGGGCAGCTTCAGTTCCGCCATTTTCATTCCTCCCCCGCCGCAATGGCTTCATTCTCCCCCAGCCGACTCAGCTTGCGGTACCGTCCGGGGGACGCGCCGTACTTCCGATTGAAGCAGCGTATGAAATAGGACAGGTTGGCAAAGCCGCAATTCTCCGCCACCACGCCGATCTCGTCCTGGGTCTCCTTCAGATAGTACACCGCAGCCGAGAGCCGGTAGTCGGTGAGGAAGTCCACGAAGGTCTGCCCCGCCTCCCGGCGGAAGATGCGCATGAAGTGACTGGGGCTGTAGCCCGACACCGCTGCCGCGTCCGCCACCGTGATGTGCTCGGCGTAGTGGGATTTCACATATTTGATCACGCCCTTGAGCCATTCGGCCTCCTCCACCAACGGCCGCACGGGGCCGGTGTGCCGGTTGCAGTACAGCGCGTGCAGGAACATGAAGAGCTGGCTGGCGGCATCGAGGGCCGCGGCGGCCGCGTCGTGGAAGGCGGTGCCCGGGCGGATGGGCCGGTCGAACAGCAGCGTGCCCTGCCTGAGGGCCTGGATCACGTGGTGGCGGCACCAGTCGTCCGTCTCGGTGCTGTCCAGTATGGACAGGGAGAAGATGATGTTCTCATACTCCATGGGCCCGTCGGGGGCGCCGTCGATGGCGTGCAGCTCCCCCGGCAGCACCGGCACGATGCAGCCCGCCTCCACCGGGTAGCTCTCCAGATTCACCGACACCGTGCCCCGGCCCTTCTTGATGTA
>CADAAM010000147.1 GCA_902785905.1 Oscillospiraceae bacterium
CATGAAAAAGATCCTGGCGCTCACCCTGGCACTGTGCATGGTCTTCGCGCTCTGCGCAGTCTCCGCGTCCGCGGACGAACCCATCACCCTGACCTACGCGGAAGTCAACCCCCTCGAGGGCACGATCGTCGGCGCGATGGCCAAGGCCTTCAAAGAGAAGGTTGAAGAGCTCTCCGGCGGCTCCGTCCTGATCGACATCCAGGCCAGCGGCGTTCTCGGCTCCGAGGATCAGGTTCTCGACAACCTGCTCGGCGGCGGCAACATCACCGACATCAGCCGCATCTCCGCCTTCGCCCTGACCCAGTACGGCTGCGACAAGGCCAGCCTCCTCTCCATCCCCTACACCTTCGTCAATGAGGATCACTTCTGGGCCTTCGCCGACAGCGAGCTGGCTCAGGACTTCCTGAACGAGCCCCAGGAGATCGGCCTGCCCCTGCGCGGCATCTGCTACGGCGAAGAGGGCTTCCGTCACTTCTTCTTCAAGAATGAGGTCAAGGGCCTCGACGATCTGAAGGGTCTCAAGATCCGCGTCTCCTCCGACCCCGTCATGACCGGCATGGTCTCCAACCTCGGCGCTTCCGCCACCAGCGTCCCCTTCACCGAGCTCTACAGCGCGCTGAACACCGGTGTTGTCGACGGCGCTGAGCAGCCCACCGCCAACTACTTCTCCAACGCCTTCCAGGAAGTCGCTCCCTACCTCCTTCTCGACGGCCACACCCTCGGTGCTCTGCAGATCATCATCACCGACACCGGCTGGAACAAGCTCAATGAGGAGCAGCAGGGCTGGATCATGGAGGCCGCCAAGTACGCCTCCGACGTCTGCCGTGAGAAGGTAGCCGAGATCGAGGGCGAGACCTTCGATAAGCTCGCCGAGGCCGGCGCCACCGTCATCCCCGTTGAGGACAAGGGTCCCTGGGTTGAGGCCTGCCAGCCCACCATCAAGGCCAACACCGAGAAGCTCGCTGACGTGTACCAGCAGATCCTCGACATGGCCAAGTAATTTCGTCCGATAACAGCTTATGGGGCGCAGGGGTTGTCCCCTGCGCCTCTCCCTATATTCGATTCTGGTCGATTGCGAAACTGAGGTTTCACAATCGAGGACTCGCGCTTATCGCATGCGGCGGTGCGTGACACGCCGCATTTGGTCGGCGCGAGGCCTTGCAAAGCTCGGCTCAGGGTGTTTTTGAGGCGGCAAAGCTGCCTCAAAAACCTGTCTGATTCCCTCCGGGGTTCCTGTCCGGGACTTTCACAATTGCCTCTATATTCGATACGGAAAGGAGCTTTTGTATGCCTGCTTTTTTCCGGGCCATTGAAAAAATCAAGCCCGTTTATGACTGGACGTACAAAATACTGATGTTTATCTGTAAGCTGCTGCTCATCGGCGATATTCTGATCACCGCCTGGGCAGTGGCCGGACGCTATATCCCCTTCATCACAGACCCCCACTGGAGCGAGGAGATCGTGCTGACGCTGATGGTGTACATGGCCGTTCTCTCCGCCACGCTCGCCATCCGGCGCGGCGCGCATATCCGCATGACCGCCTTTGACACCTACCTGCCGAAAAAGGTCCTGATCGTATCCGACATCCTGGCCGATATCGCGGTGCTGGTGCTCGGCGTCCTGCTCGTCTACTACGGCATGAAGTTCTGCAACTCCCCGCTGAGCCTGCGCGGCAAATATGCCTCTCTCCCCCTGAGCAAGTTCTGGCAGTATCTGCCCATCCCTGTCGCGGGCGCGGGCATGATCATCTTTGAACTGGAGCAGATTTTCCAGCATGTCGAAGCACTCTTTGTAAAGGAGGAAAAGTGAGTTATGACACCTGAAACCATATCCACCATCGTCCTTCTGGGGAGCTTCTTTGTGATGATCTTCCTCCGCTTCCCCATCGCCTATTCCGTCGGCATCTCTACCATCCTCTGCATGGCCTCCATGGGCCAGAATCTCGTCACCCTGCCGCAGCAGATGGTCAAGGGCGTGTGGTCCTTCTCCCTGATGGCGGTGCCCTTCTTCATCACGATGGGCGTTCTCATGGGCACCGGCGGCATCTCCGACAAGCTTATCGCGCTGGCAAACTCGCTGGTCGGCTGGATGCGCGGCGGCCTTGCGATGGTGAACATCGTGGCCTCCTACTTCTTCGGCGGCATCTCCGGCTCTGCCTCGGCGGACACCGCCTCCCTCGGCTCCATCCTCATCCCCATGATGGTGGACGAGGGCTATGACGCCGACTTCTCCACCGCCGTCACCATCACCTCCTCCTGCGAGGGTCTGCTCGTTCCGCCGAGTCACAATATGGTCATCTACGCCACCACAGCGGGCGGCGTGTCCGTGGGCGCGCTGTTCATGGCGGGCTACCTGCCCGGCGCGCTGCTCGCCATCGCGCTGATGGTCGGCTCCTACATCCTCTCCGTCAAGCACAACTACCCCAAGGGCAATCCCTTCTCGCTTGTCAACTTCATCAAGCAGATCGGCAAGTCCATCTGGGCGCTGCTGGCCGTGCTGATCGTGGTCGTGGGCGTCGTCGGCGGCGTCTTCACCGCGACCGAGTCCGCCGCCATCGCGGTCATCTATTCCCTGCTCGTGTCTGTATTTGTCTACAAAGGCCTGGACTGGAAGGGCGTCTGGAAGAGCCTGGAGCAGTGCATCGACACCCTCGCCATCGTGCTGATCCTCATTGCGATGAGCGCGGCCTTCGGCAACTGCCTGACCCTGCTGCACGTCCCCGCGAAGGCCGCCACCTTCATCACCAGCATCTCGAGCAGCCCCGTGGTCATCATCATCCTGCTCAACGTCATCCTGCTCCTGCTGGGCATGATCATGGACATGGCCCCCATCATCCTGATCGCGACGCCGATCCTGCTGCCCGTTGCCCAGAGCGTCGGCCTGCACCCGGTGCAGTTCGGCATCATGATGGTGCTCAACTGCGGCATCGGCCTGCTGACCCCGCCCGTCGGCGCGGTGCTGTTCATCGGCTCGGCTGTGGCAAAACGCCCGATGGAGAAGGTCGTCAAGGCGACGCTCCCCTTCTATCTGTGCATGATCGTGGCCCTGCTGCTGATCTCCTTCGTCCCGTCCATCAGCCTGTGGCTGCCGAAGCTGACCGGCGCGCTGGCCGCATAAGGAGGAACCCATGGTTACAGAGAACAAGAACATCCCCTCCACCGATCTCGGCGGCGGCGTGACTCGCAAGGTCCTGTCCTACAGTAAAAACCTCATGAGCGTGGAGCTCTATTTCAAGGCTCGTCTATCAGGAGGAGGGCTGCGAGGACAAGGTACTCGAAACCGGCGACAGCTACTATGTGCCGCCGAACGCGGTACACGGCATCGAAGTTTTGGAGGACACGAAGCTTCTGGACATCTTCACCCCCATGCGTGAGGACTTTGTGAAATAACGGAATACCGAAAAAACAGACTGCAAAGACGATTTGCTTCGCAGTCTGTTTTTTTGTATAGTCTCTTTTATCCGAGGCACTCCTCCATGGCTTTGTACATGCCGACGGCCTCGATGCGCTCGAGATCGGCGGCGACAGCCTCCTCAAAGCCGGGCAGTTTGGCGAGCTCCCCGCCCCAGAGCTGTTCGTTGTTCACGACCGCGTGGGCCAGGGCCCTGCAGTCGTCATCCTTGTGCGCCTTGAAGAAGTCCAGCACCCAGGCGTCGTCGCTC
>CADAAM010000148.1 GCA_902785905.1 Oscillospiraceae bacterium
AACGCTGAAAACACGTCTCATACAAGAACCTCTACGCGCCTTATGGCGCTATGAAAACCTTTAAGGGATTAAAGGTTTTCATGAGGTTCTAGTATAAGCTGTTTTATGGGAGACCAGTATGAAATGGTATGGTTAACTGTGGTTGTTCCCGCCATTCTCCAGTAGCCTTTGCGGGAATTACCATACTTGTAGGCCGCTCACTCCGGGATTTCGAGTTTCAGCAAGTTTCTCCCCCTCGTTTTCGGTAGTTTCCACTGCTTGGGAAATCTTCCGGACAGGCGGTTTGACCAATCCCCTGGATGTGATCGAGCAGATGACCTGTCCCCCTGACGAGACAAACTCTCCCGCCGCTGAACAGAACAGAGGCGGGAGAGAGTTTCTTTGTTTATACCCTGTATTTCACCGCGAACAGGATGCCCGCGAGGAGGACGAAGAGGCACGCGCCTACCACGATCCAGGCGGTCTTGCTCACGGGCCGGGGGCCGGTGAGCATCTCATCGGCAAACGCCGTCTCCTCGGCCGGAGCTTCCTCCGCCGTCGGCGTCTGCTCGGGCTCCGGGTTCTCTGTCGGGGCCACCTGATCGGCAGGCGTCGGCCGCTCGCCGTTCATCTCAGGAGGCTGGCCCATGTTCGCAAAGTCCGGCCGCTCGACGTTCATCATATCGGGTCGCCCGTCGTGATTTCTCAGGCCGCCCCAGCCCATGTTGCCGCCCTTCTTCTCTCCATACGTGTCGGAGATATTTTCAAGGGTGATCGTCTCCCCCTGATCGCCGACAGCCACATAATAGCTCTCGCCCTGCTGCATCCCGGGGGAACTGAGCGTGACGGAGGTAAAGGAGCAGGGAGCGGTATAGCTGAGGATTTCCCGCCCTTCCGTATCCAACAAACGCACGGACGTGCCCGCCGGGGCCATGGTACTGAGGTTATACATGACAGAGCACTGGGTCGAGCTCTCGCTGACAGCCTCGGCCATGGCGGAGCCGCCGCAGGCGACGATCTCGCCGCCGCTGATCTCGCAGATGCCGCCGCTCTCGCTGCCGTAGTCGATGGCGTTGTTGCTGCCGTCGCCGTTGAGGCTGACGCGGATGACGCCGCCGCTGATGAAGATGTCGCCGTTTGAGTCCAGGCCGTCGGCGTCGCGGGCATTCTCGTTGATCACGGTGAGGCTGCCGCCGCTGACGCGGATCCAGCAATCCTCATCCGCGGCGCCGTTCGTGTTCTCTGTCTGACCCGTCATCATGCCGGGAGGGCCAAAGCCGAAGCTGCCGCCGTTGGCGTTCAGGCCGTCGTCCGTGGGGTAGATTTCGATCTCCCCGCCCGCGATCTCGATGGTTTTGGCCTCAATGCCCTCATAGCATTTGTCGATTTGGAGGCTGCCGCCGCGGATTGTGACCGAGGTATCGGCGTGGATGCCGTCGTCGCCGGAGCTGATGCCGAACGTGCCGTCTTCGACGGTGACCGCACCGGCCGCGTGGATCGCGTCTCCCTCTGTCGTGAGTCTGAAGGTGCCGCCCTGGATGAGCAGCTCACCCTCGCACTTGATCCCCGCGCCGGTACTCTGAATAACAAAGCTGCCGGAGTGGATCGTGAGCAGGCTGTCCGCGTTCGGGAGCCGGATTCCCTCGTCCCCTGCGTTCAGCGTGAACGCGGCCCTTGAGAGGTCTGCCGAGCCCTCGCACTGGACGGCGTCTGTTCCGGAGGTGATGCCGAAGGTGCCGCCGTCGACGCGCAGGCCGCCCGCGCACTTGATGCCCGCGCCGACGCTCTGAATATCAAAGCTGCCGGAGCGCACGGTGAGGCGGCTGTCCGCACCGAGCAGACGGATTCCCTCGTCCCCCGCGTTCAGCGTGAGCGCGGCCTTTGCGATCTCGGCGCTGCCCTCGCTCTGGACGGCGTCGCCCTCGGATTCGATCTTCAGCGTGCCGCCCTCAACAAGGAGGTTCCCCGCGCACTTGACGCCCGCGCCGACGCTCTGAATGTCAAAGCTGCCGGAGCTGATGATCAGCAGGGCGTCCGGGCCCTGGAGGCAGAAGCCCTCGTCCCCGGCGCGGATAGTGAGCTCAGTGTTCTCGATGCGCAGGCCGTCGTTTGCGTGCAGGCCGTCCTGCGGGGCGTCGATCGTGATCGTGCCGCCGGTGATGACCAGCTCGTCGTTGACGTCAAAGCCGTGCTTGCAGCCCGCTGTGATGCGCAGGCTGCCGCTGCCGTTGACCGTGAGATCGTCATGGCTGAAAACCGCGCCGCCGCGCTTGTCTGCGACGGCCGCCTCGGAATACTCCGCGCCGCTCGTGAGACTGTTTTCCGAGCCTTCCGCCAGGGTCAGAAAGACTTTATCGGCCTGGTCGATACGGATGCAGGCGTCATCGGAGCAGCTGATCTCCACCCCGTCCAGCTTGATCCAGACCTTTGACGAGCTGTCCGCGCTGACAATGACGCTGCCGTCCGTGAGCGTGCCGGAGAGCACGTAGCGGCCAGCCTGAGCAATGACCACGTCGCCGTCGTAGGCATAGGCCCCGCCGCCGTGGATTGAAGCGGTGTCCCCCTTGAGGACAATACGCGCCGCGTCGGAGGCGTCCCAGTCCCCGTTCCGGTCGTTGCGCGTAAACCAGGGGGATTCGGTGCTGTTCTCGGAATCCCAGTCGACGACCGGGGTGAGGCCGTAACGCTCCCCGTTCATAAAGAGGACGGTGATCAGGACGGTGCAGATGAGGACGGCAACGCAGATGAGGTCGATGTGCTTATGCGTTGACATCGGTGCCCTCCTTATCCCATATAGTCGCCGTTGTAGCTGACGAGCACCGCGCTCTGTACGCCCTTGAGGTCGGCCAGATCGTTGACAAAGTCGCTGTTGCCGTTTTTGAGCCGTACTTCGACGTTGAGCTCCACCTGGCCCTTGCGGGCGGTCTTGCTCTTGACCGTACAGCGGGCGCTGTGCTTGCCGAGAAGGCTGAGAGCGGCCTGCTCGCTGTCGTGGCCGTCGCAGTCAATGACGACGATATAAGGGCGGCTCATATCCTTGAGGTTTGCAAAAATCAGGATGATGATGCCGATGAAGACGCTGCCGAAGACAGCCAGCGGAATCAGGCCCGCCGCCAGCACAATACCTGCCGCGATGGCCCAGAAGAGGAAGGCGATGTCCAGCGGCTCCTTGATGGCGGTGCGGAAGCGGACAATAGACAGGGCGCCGACCATGCCGAGGGACAGG
>CADAAM010000149.1 GCA_902785905.1 Oscillospiraceae bacterium
GCCCGGAGAAAGGAGTGCACCCCATGCTGCGTACCTATCAGCCCAAGAAGCTCCAGCGCAAGAAAGAGCACGGCTTCCGCAAGAGAATGAAGACCGCGAACGGCCGCAAGGTCCTTGCCCGCCGCAGAGCGAAAGGCAGAGCCCAGCTCAGCGCCTGAGGCGCACCGTGAACAGGTCATCGAAAATCGTTTGAGGGCGGAGTGATCCGCCCTGTAGGCAATACCGCACAATTCGCCTTCGGCGCCTCCCGAAAAAAATGTGACCTGATTTTGTCAGTTTTTCTTGAAATACACAAAGTATGTCTGCGAAAACCTGACTTCATCAGAACCCATTTTTCTCAGGATTCGCTCTCGCCGAATTGTGCGGTCTTGCCTTAGGCGCTTGTGCGGAAAAGAGGTCAGCGGTGAAGGTCAGGTATACCTTAAAAAAGAACAGCGATTTCCGCCGTCTCTATGCCAAAGGCAAGAGCGCGGCAACGCCGTATCTGGTATTGTACTGCCGGAAAAACCGGCTTGACCACAACCGCGCGGGTTACACCGTATCCACCAAGCTCGGTCACGCCGTGGTGAGAAACCGCGTGCGCCGCCGTCTGCGGGAGATCGTGCGCCTCAACGGCGCGGCCCTGAAGCCCGGCTTCGACCTCGTGCTCGTCGCGCGCAGCCGCGCGGTGGGGACGGAGTATAAAAAGCTCGAGCGGGCTTATCTCACCGCCTGTGAAAAGCTGGGTCTTCTGCGGGGGGATGCCGAATGAAAGCCATCCTGCTCGCTCTGATCCGTTTTTACCGGCGCGGGATTTCGCCTCTGCGCCAGCCCTGCTGCCGATTTACACCGACCTGTTCCCAGTACGCCCTGGAGGCCATCGAAAAATACGGCGCCCTGAAAGGGGGCTGGATGGCTCTCCGGAGAATCTGCTGCTGCCACCCCTTCTATCACGGGCGGCGCGGCTTTTATGACCCCGTACCCTAAACCTATCCTGAAAAAAGTTAGGAGAAGCCTCTATGGGCGAATTAATTTGCAGGATCTTCGCGTGGCCGCTCGTCAAAATCTATGAGGCGACGGGCAACTACGGCCTGGCCATCATTGCGTTCGCACTGCTGGTCAACCTCATCATGACGCCCTTCATGGCCAAGAGCAAGAAGAGCATGATGCGTACCTCCCGCCTCCAGCCCAAGATCCAGGAGCTGCAGCGGCGGCACGAGGGCAATCAGCAGAAGCTCAACGCCGAAATGCAGAAGCTCTATCAGGAAGAGGGCATCAACCCCATGTCCGGCTGCCTCTGGTCCCTGATCCCCTTCCCGATCCTGATCGCGCTGTACAGCGTCATCCGCAGACCCATTACCCGCATGATGTTTGCCGCGGACTCCGTGGTGGACACCCTCAAGGAGTTTATGATCGCGCAGGGCTGGTATGCCAACGCCGGCGCCCGCGCCGAGGCCTATGCCGAGATCAGGCTTGCTAACCTCGCGCACCAGCACTGGAGCGACGTGACCACCAACCTCGCCGGGAAGATCGACGGCCTCATCGACCTCGATTTCAGCTTCCTCGGCCTGAACCTCGGCGATCAGCCGGAGTGGAACTTCTTCACCCACACCGACTGGTCCGATCCCTCCGTCTGGGGCCCGGCCCTCGGGCTCTTCCTCATCCCGTTCATTTCGGCTGGCCTGTCCTGGCTCTCCATGAAGGTCAGCTCCGCCTCCAGCCCCTCCACCGGCGACGCCCAGTCTCAGGCCACCATGAAGAGCATGAACATGATGATGCCCCTGATGAGCGTCTGGATCTGCTTTGTCATGCCCGCCGCCATGGGCATCTACTGGATTGCAAACTCCGTCTTCGGCATGGCCCGCGACTACTTCCTCACCAAGAAGTACACGGCGCAGCTGGAAGCGGAGGACAAAGTCCGCGCGGCCGAGCGCGCCGAGAAGGAAGCCGAGATGGAGGCCAAGCGTGCCGAGTATGAGCGCCTGAAGGCCGAGGGAAAGACCCCCCTCAACACCAACACCAGCAAGAAAAAGCTCCAGGCCAGCGAAAAGCAGAAGCAGGACGAGCGCAAGGCTGCCCTTGACCGCGCCGACCGCGCCGCCAGACGCGAGCGCCTCGGCATCAAAGAGGCCGAGAAGCCCGCTTCTCAGGTGGGCAACCGCCGCTACGCGAGAGGCCGCGCCTATGTCCCCGACCGCTTCAGCAATCCCGAGAACGCCGAGGCCGCGACCCTGGCCGCTGCCGCCGCGTCCGAGGATGCCCCGTCCATCGACGAGGAGCTTGAGGATGTGAGCGCCGCCGTCGAGACCGCCGCGATTGAGGAGGCCGTCGAGGAGACTGCCGCCGAAACCGAAGAGAACGTCGGCGAGAGCACCGAACAAGAGTAAACAGGAGAGTCTGACAGATATGATAAAAAAACTGGAAAAATCCGCCCGCACGGTCGACGCGGCGATTGAGGAGGCCCTCAAGGAGCTGGGTCTCAGCCGTGACGACGTGTCGGTGGAGATTCTCGAGATGGGCAAGACCGGCTTTCTCGGCATCGGCGCGGTTCCCGCGCGCGTCTCCGTGAGCTATGAGGTCCCCGATCCCGTGCCTGTCAAGCCCGCACCCCAGAAGGCGGAGAGACCCGCCCCCGTGAAGGTCGAGAAGGTTCCCGTTAAGGCTGAGAAGCCCGCTCCGGCAAAGCAGGAAAAGAAGCAGCCCAAGGCCGAAAAGCCCGCGCCTGCCCCTGCCGCCGAGAAGCCCGCTGTCGTCGCCGAGAACGCCGACTACGCCGCGATCCGCGCCTTCCTGACCGGCCTGCTTGAGCGCATGGGCGTGAGCGCCGACATGGAGATCAGCCCCCGCGACAACGGCGGCGTCAACGTCAACCTCACCGGCCCCGCCATGGGCGCGATCATCGGCCGCCGCGGCGAGACTCTGGACGCCATCCAACATCTGACCAACTATGTCGTCAACAAGGACAGCGACAAACACCTCCACATCTCCGTTGATGCCGAGGCCTACCGCTCCAAGCGGGAGGAGTCCCTCACCAGGCTCGCCGAGAAGATGGCGGAGAAGGCCATCAAGTACAAGCGCAGCATGGCGCTGGAGCCGATGAACTCCTATGAGCGCCACGTCATCCACACCGCGCTCCAGAACTACGAGGGCGTGACCACCAACTCCACCGGCGTCGAGCCCAACCGCCGCGTCGTGGTCTCCTACCCAAGAGCCGCGAGTGGGCATAACGTCAGAAGAAAGCAACTCCATTCCGTTTCCGCGGTTCGCGTAAGAGCATGGCGACGCGCGAGAAACGCGTGACGATCAAAGCTTGCCGCGAAAACTGCATATCCGTTGCTTCCTTCTTCCTTTCCGATTCAAAGCAGAGGCTTTGAATCGGTGGGGATGCGAGACGCGAAACTTGCGCTATTCTACATCCCCGGTTTCTGAGAACCGGGGATGTTTCATATCCATGCCTTCCGTTTCCGCGTCCACATCTAAGCCGGGCACATTGATATGGACGAGGGATTACAATGAAACCTGGGACTGCCGTACAGCCTTGGGCGGTCTCACTCATCGATCCAATCAATCTTTGTAAAAACACCGTAAATAATCAAATCCGCTCTTGCATCCTGGCGGTATTTGTAGTACGATGCAGAGGCAATTATTGGCACGGAGGAATATGCAATGAATTTTGAACAGGTCAGAGACGCCCTTGCGCAGCAGTTTGAGGTTGACCCCGAAAGCATCACCCCGGACACCAACCTCATTGATGATCTCGGCGCCGACTCTCTCGACGTGGTTGAGCTGATCATGAGGACGCCGCCCAGCTCTACACGGTGCGCCGGATCGTTGAGTATCTGGATAAGCTGCAGTAATTCTATCTTGATCAAAAAATGGCCGCCCTCAAGGGGCGGCCATTTTTTGATCATCCATATGTATGCAGGCCGTGCATCAGGGTGTTGACCCCGGCAAAGGTGAAGAAAACCACCGGCACCGCGATCACGAGAAACCACGCCATGGCCGTGCCGCGCTTTTTCATCCGCAGACGCAGATGCAGATACACCGCGTAGATGATCCAGGTGATCAGGGCCCAGACCTCCTTGGGGTCCCAGGTCCAGAACGCGGACCAGGCCTGCTCGGCCCAGATCGCGCCGGAGAGGATGACCACCGTCAGAAACAGAAAGCCGAAGGCCACCATGCGGTAGCTGAAATAGTCCATCTGATCCAGGGCCTTTTT
>CADAAM010000150.1 GCA_902785905.1 Oscillospiraceae bacterium
CGAGGCAGGAATATGCGAGAGTGCTGGAACAGGTAGACAGGCACGTTTGAGGGGCGTGTGTCAACCGACGTGGGAGTTCAAGTCTCCTCTCTCGCACCAAAAATGGGATCGTCCTTCCGGACGGTCCCATTTTTGGTATGGTGAGGAGACTTGAACCCCCGCGGGAGAAAACAAAATGCAGACAAGTCTCCTCTCTCGCGGACAGAGCACGACTGCGGATCTGCGCCCTTGGCTCCCCCACCGGGGGAGCTGTCGCGGCGCGTCTCACGCAAGCGCCGTGACTGAGAGGGGCCGACGACCGGCGAGGGATTTCAAGCCGTGTCTCGGTACTGACGCCGGGGCCCGTGGTTTATGCTTGACAGGCAGGGCGCCAGCGGTTATAATGTGAATAGAAAAGGCGTTGCCTAAAGCGGCTCCGCCCGTCACAGTATTCTAAGTGGTCTTAGAAACCGTCACTTGGCAGAGTGGCGGTTTCTGCTTTTCACGGTGATCGTTACGGTATATCCGAAGATATGGAACGTCAGCGTTATGGGCATTTCAGTCCCGCCTTGCCGCAAATACGAATAGAGGGCTTCCATTTGAGAAAGCCCTCTATTCGTGCGGCTGCGGAGATTCCGTGCCGCCTTCCTCTGCCCCCGGCAGCGGCGGCCCGCAATCCCCCTTTCGGGTGGTGTAGCGGAACCGCCTTTTTACACTCGGCAACGTCTTTTCTCCCCTGTTCAGGGGAATTTTATTTTACATAATATGACATTGTTTGTCAATGTTATTTTCGGTACTGACGCCGCCCATGCCCTCGCTGAATTTCGCGCTGTTGCCCTTGTCTTTTTACATACCTTTTGTTATAGTATAACATATCAGTCGAACCCCCCCCCGTCTTACGATCCGCCACGAACAGGAGGCCGTCTATGAAAAGCTACACGCGCGCGCTTCTCTTGCTTCTGACTCTGGTCCTTTCGCTCAGTCTCTGCGCCTGCGGCCTGGGCCGCGCCCTCATGCCGCAGCCCGCGCCGGTGCAGGCAAGCCCCGCGCCGACCGCGCCCCCGGCGGCGTCGGAGTCCCCTCTTTCGCCCTACGCGGGCAAGTACAGCTTTCACTGCACCTACATGAGTCCCGAGTACGTGGACGGGATGTTCTCCGAGTACGGGCTCAAGGCGCACAAGGTGGAGAAGACCTACGTCCAGTCCGACACGATGAAGGACTATACCATCACCCTCAACGCCGACGGCACCGGCTACCTCTACTGGGGCAGCGCCAACCAGGGCCCCATCGACTACTGGAGCATGGACGGCGACGCGCTGCAGTTCAAGGCGGGCGTGGCGGTGTTTGACGGCTCCATCGTCGACGGCTACATGACCGTCGAGTCCGAGCCGGGCTTCGTCCTGTTCTTCGCCGCCCCGGACGCGAAGCTGCCCGACATCCCGCTGATCAGCATGGACGACTATATTAACCTCCTCTACTCCCGGCAGGAATACGTGCCGAGCAAGGAAGACCTCGCCGGCCTCTACTACTGCTACGCCATATCGGACGGGCAGTACCGCATCCGCCTGGACGACTTCGGCCAGACCGAGGACAGCTCCGTCAATCTGCGTGAGGACGGGACCGGCGTCATGATCACCGGCGGCATCGGCAACGACTTCCTCTGGGATCTGGAGGACGGGCAGATGCACTGGTATGACGAGAGCAGGACCCTCTCCATGGATGAGATGCTGCACTTTGAGTTTTTGAGCGATGGCGTGTTCACGCTTCAGCGCGTGGGCCAGGACTTTGTGACCACCTACGCGAAGAGCGATGCCGACGTCTCCGCCATCCAGACCATCACCTCCGCGGAGTACAGGGCTCTGACCGGCCAGGGCTGAGGGCGGCCATGCGCTCGAAATATGCGGCGGCAGCGCCGCATATTTTATTCGGCGCGGTCCGGCGGCAGATTTCTGCATCCCGCCCCAATTTTATGCTTGCCTTGCCAAGCGACATAGTGTATAATAAATTGATTGCAAATTGATCGCACCGATCGCTGATTCATTATTATTGCATATATTTCAACAGAGAGGAAACGACACATGAGCTACGAAACGAAAAACATTCGCAACATCTGCCTGATCGGCCACGGCAACAACGGCAAGACCAGTCTCGCCGAGAGCATGCTCTTCTGCACCGGCGCCATCGACCGTATGGGCAAGGTCGCCGAGGGCAACACCGTCTGCGACTACGATCCCGAGGAGACCAGCCGCCAGATCACCATTGCCACCTCCATCGCGCCCGTCAACTACAACGGCGTGAAGATCAACGTGCTCGACTGCCCCGGCTACTTCGACTTCGTCGGCGACGTGCTCTGCGCCCTGCGCGCGGTTGAGTGCGGCGTCATCGTCGCCTCCGCCAAGGACACCGCCGAGTCTCTGTCCGTCGGCGGCCAGCGCAGCTGGAACTACCTCAAGGCGGCGAAGCTGCCCGTGATGTTCTGCGTGTCCAAGTGCAACGAGGAGCACGGCGATTACTTCAAAGCCCTTGAGACCCTGAAGGGCAAGTACGGCGGCATCGTCTGCCCCGTCACCATCCCCACCTCCGACGGCAAGGGCGTCATCGACCTCGTGCACAACGTCGCCTACATCACCAAGGGCGCGAAGGTCGACAAGGTCGCCGTCCCCGCCGCCGACGCCGGTCACGTTGAGGACCTGCGCGCCGAGCTCATGGAGGCCGCCGCCGGCGCCACCGAGGAGCTCATGGAGAAGTTCTTCGAGACCATGGAGCTCGAAGAGGCCGACATCATCGAGGGCCTCAAGGTCGGCATCAAGGAGCGCGCTGTCGTCCCCGTCTTCGCCACCGACGCCATGACCAATGTCGGCACCGTCGCCATGCTCCAGGGCATTGCGGACTACTGCCCCGCCCCCGAGGCGAAGAACGACGGCGTCCTCGGCTTTGTGTTCAAGACCGTGTCCGACAAGTTCGGCAAGTACAGCTTCGTCAAGGTTCTCTCCGGCAAGATCGCCGCGGGCATGTCCCTGCGCAACGTCCGCGCCTCCTCCACCGATAAGCTCGGCCGCATGTACACCATGTGCGGCAAGAAGAGCACCGAGGTCACCGAGGCCTGCTGCGGCGACATCGTGGCCATCGGCAAGATGGACTGGAAGACCGGCGACACCGTCACCGACTCCAAGGACGATGTGACATCTCCTTCACCCTCGTCAACAACGCCGAGACCCACCAGATGGTCATCTCCGGTGCGGGCGACATTCAGATCAGCGTCCTCTGCTCCAAGCTCAAGAACCTCTACAACGTCGACACCGAGCTCAAGCCCGCCCGTGTCGCCTACCGTGAGAAGATCAAGGGCCGCGTCGAGGCCCACGGCCGCCACAAGAAGCAGTCCGGCGGTTCCGGCCAGTTCGGCGACGTGTGGATCCGCTTCGAGCCCCAGGACGAGCAGGACGACATGATCTTCGCCGAGGAGGTCTTCGGCGGCTCCGTTCCGAAGAACTTCTTCCCCTCCGTTGAAAAGGGCCTGCGCAACGCCGTTCAGAAGGGCGTGCTCGCCGGTTACCCGCTGGTCGGCCTCAAGGCCACCCTGTACGACGGCTCCTACCACCCCGTCGACTCCAATGATATGGCCTTCCAGACCGCCGCGCGTCTCGCGTACCAGGACGGCATCCCCAAGGCCAAGCCCACCATCCTTGAGCCCATCGGCCAGCTCTTCGTCACCATCCCCGATGAGTTCCAGGGCGCCATCATCGGCGACATCAACTCCAAGCGCCGCGGCACCATGATGGGCTCCATGCCCGCCGAGGACGGCATG
>CADAAM010000151.1 GCA_902785905.1 Oscillospiraceae bacterium
TTCTCCGGGGCGCTGACGCCGATGATGCCGAGGGAGATCGCGATGACCCGGCGCACACAGTCGGCGAGCAGAAGACGCGCTTCAAGCACGCCCGGCTCCGCGCCGCGGATGTGACAGACCGTGTAGAAGCGGTGGAAGCGGGCAGCCAGCTCCGTGACGTACTTGTTGACGCGGCTGGGGTCGTAATCACGAGCCGCGAGCCGGATCTCCTCCGGCAGGGCGGCGAGCTGCTTGATGAGCTCCTTCTCCGTCTCGTCGGAGAGGAGGGCGGCGTCGGCGCTCGCGGGGACCTCATGCCCTTCGGCAGCGAGGTTTGCGATCATGGTGCAGATGCGCGCGTGGGCGTACTGGACATAGTAGACGGGGTTTTCGTTGTCCTGACGCTGCGCGAGCTCCAGGTCGAACAGCACCGGAGACTCGGGCCGGGAGTTGAAGAAGTAGCGGGCGGAGTCCACCGGGATGTCATCGAGCAGGTTTGTCAGGCTGATCGCCTTGCCGGTGCGTTTGGACATGCGCACCTCGTGCCCGTCGCTCATCAGCTTCACAAGCTGCATGAGGACGATCTGCAGGCGGTGTTCGCCGTCGAGACCCAGGGCGTCCAGTGCGCCCTTGAGACGTGCGACATGGCCGTGGTGGTCCGCGCCCCAGACGTTGATCACATAGTCAAAGCCGCGCTTTTCCAGTTTATTGCGGTGGTAGGCGATATCCGCGGCGAAGTAGGTATAGAAGCCGTTGGCCCTTTTCAGCACGTCGTCCTTGAGCTCGAGCTTGTCGATCTCCTCCTGCTTCTTTCCCGCCTTAAGCAGATTCTCGCCCAAAATCTGCGCGGTGCGGAGCCAGAGGGCGCCGTCCTTCTCATAGGTGTAGCCGTGCTCGGTGAGCTTTGCCACCGTCTCGGCGACATAGCCGCTCTTGTGCAGGGAGCTTTCAAAGAACCACTCGTCGTACTCCACGCCGTAGCGGCGCAGGTCGGCCTGCATCTTCGGGATGTTGCGGTCGAGACCGAAGCGGGCCATGGCGGCATGGCGCTCGGCCACGTCCTTATTGAGGTACGCGTCGCCGTGCTCGTCATAAAATGCCTTGGCGAGCTCTTTGATGTCCTCGCCCCGGTAGCCGTCCTCGGGAAACTGAACCGCGTCCTCGCCCAGCAGGAGCTGACGATAGCGTGCGTCGATGGAGGAGGCGAACTTTTCAATCTGATTGCCCGCGTCGTTGACATAGAACTCGCGCCACACGTCATAGCCCGCGCGGTCCATGACGCTCGCCAGCGCGTCGCCCAGGACGCCGCCGCGCGCGTTGCCCATGTGCATGGGGCCGGTGGGGTTGGCGGAGACAAATTCAACCATCAGCTTTTTGCCATGGCCCTCGTCGACGCGGCCGTAGTCCGCGCCCTCGTCGGTGACGCACTTGAGCACGTCCGCATACCAGGACGGGGCGAGGCGGAAGTTGATGAAGCCGGGACCCGCCACTTCCACGGAAGAAAACCAGGTGCCGTCCAGGTCCAGATTCTCGACCAGGGCTTCGGCGATCTTCCTCGGGGCCATGTGCAGGGCGCGGGCGCCGGTCATGGCGTGGTTTGCGGCGTAGTCGCCGTTGGTGGTGTCCTTGGGGATCTCGACCGTGCCGGAGAGCGCGGCTCCCTCGGGGAGCTGTCCCTTCGCGGCCGCCTTTTCGCAGGCAGCGGCAAGCAGGGCGCTGATGCTGTCCTTCGCGTTCTGGATCATGTTAGCCATTGCTGTTGTCTCTCCTCTGTTTTTGTTCTTTCACTGTCAGATGGAACTGGTTCCGACTGACGAAGGCGTGCTCCATATCGAGCACATAGTCGATCTCCATGTGTCCGCCGTGCTCGTTGAAGCGGGCGTTCATGTTGCGGGTATCCATGTGCATGGTGGCGGAGCCGACCGGCGTGTCGTACAGGAAAGCGTGCTTCTCGCCGGGGCGGAAGATCATGCGGCTCGTCACCGCACCGTCACGGTCCACAACCACCTGATCCGGCATGACCATCACGCTGGTGCGCGTGCCCTCCATGCCGGTGACTTCCGACTCCTGATAGGTCAGACAAGCAGTATCGCCGTCATAGGTGTAGAGACCGTCGGTGGTAAAGTCTATGGTATTGTCGTCCGCTCCGTCTCCGAAGAGGCTGCGGATATAGATCACAACATCTTTCATCATATGTTTCAAAGCTCCATAATGGGCGCCTGCTCCGCGTGAACAGGGCCGCGTTCGAGATAGGGTTCGGCAAAGGCGTCGAACTGCCGGAGATCGCCGCTGACGAAAAAGCGGGCCCCGCCGTTTTCCCCGCCGGTGAGATTGTTCTGTACCAGATAATCGCGCAGCGCCGTGGCCGCGCACTCCGAGGCCGACAGCAGCGGCACGTCCGCGCCGAGATAGTCCCGGATCGCGTCCTCGATGATGCCGTAGTGCGTACAGCCCAGCAGCAGTGCCCCGAAGTCTCTGCCCCTGATGGGAGCGAGGGTGCGCTGAACGGCGTCCATCACTACCGGATCGCTGCGCCGGATGCGCCCCGCTTCGATCATGGGCGCAAACTCCGGGCAGGGCACGCCGACAATCTCGCGGCTGTACCCGCAGCGCTTTGCGAGGGCGTCGGTGAACTCTCCGCTGTGGATGCTCGCTGCGGTGGCGATGACGCAGAGGGGCTTGTCCCCGGGGACGGCGGCCATCGCGTCGAGGGCCGGGTCCACCACGCCGAAGGCCGGGACGGGGTACGCCGCCAGCACAGGCCGCGCGGCGCTGGAGATGGTGCCGCAGGCGGCGAGGATGGCCTTAACGTTGAATTCCGCGAGGAAATCCATATCCTGCGCGGCTATCCGCCGCAGCTCTGCCATCGGTCTCGGCCCGTAGGGCATACGGCCCGAATCGCCGAAGAACACATAATCCTCGTCGGGCAGGAGCCTTCTCAGCGCCTTCAATCCCGTGAGCCCGCCGATACCCGAATCGTATATGCCGATCGGCCGATTGTCCATCCCTTTCGCCTCCTCTGAGCGCTAAACTGCAATAACTTAATTAATATACCGCATACCTGTCCACATAGCAAGAAAAAATTTGTATTGTTTACCTGTGGAATTGGCCGGGCAGTTCTGCTATAATACAGTGACACGAGCGGCTGCTGGACATGGTGTATATCGGCAACTGGATTCTGAACTCGGCCAGGGGTGAGGACCGTTTTGAGGATTACGATCTCCTGCAGGAAAAACTCTTTGCCATGGCGCCTGCGCAGGGAATGCGCTCGCTGGTGCAGCGCTGGCACGGCCACGTCTTCCCGTCCCAGGCCTATGAGGACGGCGGCATCCATGAGGCCATCGCCGACTATGAGGACGCGGTGTTCTTCAACATTCTGGCCGAGGAGCTGGCGCGCCGCGACCTGGGACTCGAGGACTGCGACCCCGAGGATTTTACCGAGCTCTCCGCCCGAATGGACGAATACATGGACGAGTTTGAGAAAAACGGCCTGAACGCCATCAACGTGGATATTGACAACTGACGGGCGGAGCCCTTCAGAGTGAAGTGTGAAGTTTGAAGTTGTGGTGTCGCCTTCGGCGGCGGATTGAAAATGCGTGATCCGGGATTGCCCGTTCACAGCAGGGGCAACTCACGAATCGCCCCTGCGTCGAAAAAACCAGGTCTTATTTTTAATCGTCCGCGAAGCGGACACATTAACTCCACTCTTCACTCTCAACTCTCATCACGGCTTCCTCCCGATTTTTTTTACGGAGAACGAACATGCACGACGAACTGACAAGACAGGACATCAAAAAAATGAAAGAGGAGCTGGACTACCGGCGCCTCCAGCTCATGCCCGAGCTGATCGAAGAGGTCAAGCGCACCCGCGCCTTCGGGGATTTGAGCGAGAACTTTGAATACAAGGCCGCCAAGCAGGCCCAGAACAAAAACCGCAGCCGCATCCGTTACTTGGAGGGCATGATCAAATCCGCCAGGGTCATCGACGACCGCTCCGCCTCTGACGAGGTGGGCCTTTTCGACAAGGTGGAAATCTACATTCCCGAGGATGACGAGACGCAGGTCATTCAGGTAGTCACCACCGTGCGCACCGACCCGCGCAAGGGGCTGATCAGCAAGGAGTCCCCCTTCGGCAAATCCGTGCTGGGGAAGAAAGTGGGCGATGTCATCACCGTCCACGTCAGCGACACATACAGCTATGAGGCGGAGATCCGCTCCATCACCAAGGGCAAGGACGACGGCTCCGTCCCCCTGCTGGGATATTGATCCTGTCACTCATAGAAGCGAGACAGGCTATGTCTTTTTCTATGGTACCTTGGCACATTAGCATGGAAAACACGGTGGGATTTGGTTTCCCACCGTGTTTTCCATATATAAGATTTGAGATATCAGCCGTAGGGATTCACATAGGCGGCGTAGTACACCTGCGCACTGAGGAAGGGATATTCCTCGCTGGCCGGCGTGAAAGCGGGCGCGGGCACGGAATCCGAGTAGGCAGTAACGCAGTTGCTGTCCACATAGAACAGATCGTCATGCACGAGGCCGAACTCCATTCCGTCCTCAGAGAGGCAGATCGCCAGGGCCTTGAAAGATATGGGCGCGTCCAGGCTGAACTCATAATATCTCGGCTCGCCATTCTCCTGGAACTTCTCGATCTGGAATCTGCTGACTTCCGTCCATTTGTTGTCCATATCCAGGGCCCAGAGGGCGTAGCGGCCATAGGGCCAGCCGTTCTTGACTTCCACAATGCGCAGGTCCATGGAGATCATATCGCAGTTTTCAACCGGCGCGCTCAGATAGAAGGGCATGGCATATCCCGTACCGACCTGTTCCCGCTCGCCGAGGCTGCCATTGAGCACCGCGGAGTTTGCCTTCCAGCGGAGGATCTTATATGCATCATCCTCAATTGCGGTCTGGGCGTCCGCATTGCCCGCCTGGGCGGCCTTGGTGTACCACTCGAACGCCTTCTCCAGACTCTTCTCACCGGCCGAACCGCGCTCGTAGATTCTGGCGATGTTGAAAAAGACATTCGGGTCACCCGCGGGGGCGGCTTTCAGATACCACTCCAGGGCTTTGCCGAAGTCTCTGGTGACTCCCTGCTTGTAGCTGCCGAGATAGTAGAGGTTGCCGAGATAAGTCATGGCGTCGGTGTTCCCGCTCTCCGCGTCCCGGATTGCCTGATCCACGCTGTCGGCGGAGTAGCCCTCGGCCGAGGCGGTGGCGCAGGCAAAGAGGGAGAAGAGCATGCATAAGCTCAGCAGAATGACAGTCATACGTTTCATCTTTTTGTTCCTTCCTTTATATTTTATTATTTCTTTTTTGATGATACCGTTGGGGCAGCCCTTACCGTCTCCCGTGGGCCTCGAGCATCCCGTCCTTGAGAGCCATGAGCTTTGGGGACAGGTCCACGTAGTACTGGTGCGGGTTGTCAAAGCGCTTGACCTCGGGCCGCCGAGGAAGATGGGGACCTGCAGCTCCACAGCCCGGAAATTTTCCATGACCTTTCGCTTCCATCTTTCGGAGGGATCGCAGATTTCGAGGGGCTTCGTATCGTCCACGACCTCGTCGCGCATGCAGATATAGTCGGCTTCGGCCATGCCGGTCTCGCGGTTGAAAAAGCGGTAGACCTTTTTGAAGCCGGGGTTCGTGATCTTGCCGACGTTCTCACTGACCTTGATCTTGGGGATGATCTCGCCTGCGTCGTTTTCCAAGGCGCAGAGCTTGTACACGCCGCCGAAGACCGGGGAGCTCTTCGAGGTGATGAGCCGCTCGCCCACGCCGAAGGAGTCGATCTTCGCGCCCTGGCGGATGATCTCGGTGATCAGCCGCTCGTCGAGGGAGTTGGAGACAGTGATGGTGCACTCGGTCCAACCGGCTTCATCCAGCATCTTGCGGGCCTTCTGGGTGAGATAGGCCATGTCGCCGGAGTCGAGACGGATGCCGCATTTGGTGATGCCGAGGGGCTTTAAGATCTCGTTAAAGGCGCGGATGGCGTTGGGTACGCCGGATTTGAGCGTGTTGAAGGTGTCCACCAGCAGCACCGCGTTGTTCGGATAGGTGCGGCAATAGCTGCGGAACGCGTCGAGCTCCGAGTCGAACATCTGCACCCAGGAGTGAGCCATGGTGCCCGCGGCGGGGACGCCGTAGATCTGATCGGAGACGGTGCAGGCCGTGCCCGCGCAGCCGCCGATGAAGGCCGCCCGCGCGCCGGTGACCGCGCCCGCGATGCCCTGGGCCCTTCTGGAGCCGAACTCCAGCACCGCCCGTCCCTGGGCCGCGCGGCAGACGCGGCTGGCCTTGGTGGCGATCAGGCTCTGGTGGTTGAACTCCAGCAGCAGATAGGTCTCCAGCAGCTGGGCCTGGATGGCAGGGGCGCGCACGGTGAGTACGGGCTCCATCGGGAAGATGGGCGTGCCCTCCGGAACAGCCCAGATGTCGCCCGTGAACTTGAAGGTTTTGAGGTAGTCCAGAAAGTCCTCACGGAAGATGCCGCGGCCGCGGAGGTAGGCGATATCCTCCTCGTCAAAGTGCAGCTTTTGTATATAGTCCACGATCTGCTCAAGCCCCGCCGCGACAGCATAGCCGCCCTGGTCGGGGACATTGCGGAAGAACATGTCGAAGTAGCAGATACGGTCCTTCATCCCGTCGGCAAAGTAGCCGTTGCCCATCGTCAGCTCGTAAAAATCGCAAAGCATGGTCAGATTGATGCCGTTGGCGCTTTTCATAGTTCTCTCCATTTAAAAATTTTGATGCTTTATTTGCCTGAGATAATGCTATTATATCCTCCCCGGGCAATAAACGCAAGCCAATTATGTACGGACTTTAAACTTTGTCGGCCATGTTTTTCCAAAAAACCGGAAGCTGTTGACTTTCAAGGCTTTGTAGTATATTCTTTTCTAAAATATGTTAATTGAAACGGGGCGAGGATATGACAAAAACGCTCTTTACACCTGGCAGGACCGAACTTGCCGGCAATCACACCGATCACCAGAACGGCCGCGTTCTGGCCGCCGCCATCGACCGCGGCATCAGCGCCGACTTTGAGGCCAACGGCGGAAAGCTCGTGCGCATCAAAGAGGCGGACGGCGGCTTTGAGCTGCGCATTGACCAGCTCGCCCCCAGGACGGCGGAGTTTGGCAGCTCTGTAGCGCTCGTGCGCGGGATGCTGGCCGCCTTCTCCGAGCTGGGGCTCAGCGTCGGCGGCTTTGACGCGACGGTGCGCAGCACCCTGCCCATCGGCGCGGGTCTGAGCTCTTCGGCGGCCTTCTCGGTACTCATCGGCAAAATTTTAAGTGCCCTCTTCAACGGCGGCGCGGTGGAGCCCATCGTCATCGCCCGAGCGGCCCAGTCGGCGGAAAACCGCTTCTTCGGCAAACCCTGCGGATTGATGAGTCAGCTCACCTGCGCCCTGGGCAAGACCTTGTACATGGACCTCTCCGACGGCAGCATAGAGCCGGTGACCGCCGACTTTGAGAGCATGGGTCTGACGCTCTGCCTTACCGACACCGGCGGCAGCCATGCGGAGCTTGCCACCTCCTACGCGCGTATCCCGGCGGACATGGTCTATATTGCGAACCTTTTCGACAAGGGCGTGCTGGGCGACGTGGACCCGGCGGAGTTCCGCGCCCGCGGCTGGGACGCCTCCAATCGCCCCGTTCGCCGCGCCATGCACTTCTTTGACGAGAACGAGCGCGTCCCCCTCATGCGCGACGCCTTGAAAAATCGCGACGGGGAGGAATACATGCGCCTGATGAACGAGTCGGGCCGCTCCTCCGAGACGCTGCTGAACAACATTGTCACCAGCGCCACCGGCGACACCAAGCTGAAGCAGGGCCTTGAGCTGAGCCGGAAGCTCCTGGAGGGCAAGGGCGCCTGGCGTGTCCACGGCGGCGGCTTTGCCGGATGCGTGCAGGCCCTCATGCCGACGGAACTCTTCGACGGCTACAGGACCGAGATGGAGAAATACTTCGGCAAAGACAAGTGCATGAAGATCAAGCTCCTGTGAATGCAGGGGCGGCCGCAAGGGCCGCCCCTACAAAAAAATTCTTGACAATTCCCTTTCCTTCTGCTATATTGTTCTGGCGCTCCGAAGACAGCAGGTGGGTTTTGGCCCGTAAATCCTGCCGAGGACATCAACAATAACCTTGATTGTTTTTGTGTCCTTGCGTCTTGATGACGCGGGGGCTTTCTTTTTGAGCGCGGTATCATTCGTGTGGAGGTGAAAAACACACATGCCTAACGCAAAGGTTCTCAGCGAAAAGCAGGCGATCGTCGAAGCTATCACCGTGGCCGAGGATACCGAGCTGCGCGCAGAGCTGCGCAAGGAGGAGGTCGAGTACTCCGTCGTCAAGAACACGCTGACCAGAAAGGCTCTGGACAAGCTCGGGATGAACGCCCTGGATGACGTTCTCAACGGCACCACCTCTCTGGCCACCGCCGAGAAGGACCCCATCGCTCCCTTCCGCATCATCGCGGACTACAGCAAGAAGATGGGCGATCGTTTCAATGTCAAGGCCGCCTTCATGGAGGGCAAGGTCCTGTCCGACAGCGAGATCGAGATGATGTCCACCCTCGGTTCCAAGGGCGCTCTGTACTCCAAGGTCCTGGGCACCATGATCGCTCCCATCACCGGCCTGGCCGTCTGCCTCGGTCAGATTCTCGAGCAGAAGGGCGGCTCCGTCGAAGCCCCCGCAGAAGCCGAATAATCGGCGCCAAAAAGAATAAAAATGGAGGATAATACCATGAGTGAAAAAATCACTGCCATGATCGAAGAAATCAAAGGCCTTACCGTTCTTGAGCTCGCCGAGCTCGTCCACGCCCTGGAGGATACCTTCGGCGTTTCCGCCGCCGCCGTCGCCGCCGGCCCCGCTGCCGCTGCCGGCCCCGTCGTCGAGGAGCAGACCGAGTTTGACGTTGTGATGACCAGCTTCGGCGCTGCCAAGCTCGCCGTCATCAAGGAAGTCCGCGGCATCACCGGCCTGGGTCTGGCCGATGCCAAGAAGCTGGTCGAGGGCGTTCCCGCCAAGATCAAGGAAGGCGTTTCCAAGGAAGACGCCGAGGCTGTCAAGGCTCAGCTCGAGGCTGCCGGTGCCACTGTCGAGCTCAAGTAATTTATACTTGCTCAACAAAAAAGAGACTGCGAAAGCGGTCTCTTTTTTTGTCTGTTATACTGATCTTCTACGCGCCTTGCGCGCTGCCTGTTCCACAAAACACAGCGTTTTACGGAACAACAGTATCAGTACTTTTCAAAACAGGCCCTGATCTCGCCCACGGAGTAGAGCGAGCCCACAGCGCACACGACGCTCTCGTCGTCTGAGCGGTCGAGGGCGAGGCTCACGCCGTCGCGTATGCTGCCGCAGACGAAGACGGGCTTGTTGTAGCGCTTCAGGAAATCCGCCAGCTCCGAAGCCGGAAGAGCCCGGGGGCTTTCGGGCGTGATGCAGATATACTCGTCCGCCGCGCCATCCAGGATCTCGGTCAGGCCCGCGTAGTCCTTGTCACGCAGGATGCCCAGCAGCAGAATCCGGCGCTTGTCCGGGAAGTAGTGCAGGAGGTTTTCGCGCACGGTCTGGGCGCACTGGGGGTTGTGCCCGCCGTCTACGACGAAGAGCGGCTCCTCGGATACAAGCTCAAAGCGCCCCGGCCAGTGTACGGCGTAGAGAGCTGATGGCCGCCGAGCAGAGGCAGGGCGTAGACCTCGCCCTTGTAGCTGAAGCTCTGGCCGTAGAGGGAGTCAAACTCGCTTTTGATTTTCGAGAAATCCGCAATGTGCAGCGGTACGCCCAGCTCCTCGCAGCGCTCGCGCACCACATCGGTGACGCTCTCACTCTGCTGAAACATCACCGCCTCCGTGCCGGGCTTGATGATCCCTGCCTTCTCAAAGGCGATCTGCTCCACCGTGTCGCCCAGCACCGCCGTGTGGTCGAGGCCGATGTTCATGATGACGGCCGCCTCCGGCGCGTCGATGATGTTGGTCGCGTCAAAGCGCCCGCCCAGGCCGACTTCGAGGACTACCACGTCACAGGCCTCCTGCTTATACCAAAGCAGGGCGATCGCGGTCATGAGTTCGAACTCCGTGGGGTGATCGGCCATCGCCTCCGCGATGGGCTTGACCCGCGTCACGATCTCAGCCAGTACGTCGTCCGGAATCTCCTTGCCGTTTATCTGTAGAGTCCCGTCCTGTATCCTGCCGCCTTGAGCACCGACGCCGTCATGGCGGCGCAACTGCCCTTGCCGTTGGTGCCCGCAATGTGAATAAAGCGCATCCCCTTCTGGGGATTGCCCAGCTTTTCCAACAGCTCCCCAATGCGCGTCAGCCCCGGCTTGGAGCCGAAAAACTCCACGCCGTGGATATAGGCCAGCGCCTCTTTGTAGTCCATAGCACGTCTCTCCTCTGTCTTTGTTTCGGACATCATAGCACCTTTTTTGCCGCGCCGCAAGAGCGACGGCCGTCTCCTTTGCCGGAGGCGGCCGTTTTTCACACCTGCATCAGCCGGGTCATCTCCCGTCTGAGACGCTCAATGATGCGCTTTTCGAGGCGGGATATGTAGCTCTGGCTGATGCCGAGCATATCGGCCACCTCCTTCTGGGTGTACTCCTGCCGTCCGTCGAGGCCGAAGCGCAGCAGGATGATCTCCTTCTCCCGACCCTCCAGCAGATCGACCGCCTCGAGCAGCACGCGCTTTTCCGCGTCGTCCTCGAGGGCGCGGCAGACCTCGTCCTCCTCGGTGCCGAGGATGTCGGACAGCAGCAGCTCGTTGCCGTCCCAGTCGGTGTTGAGCGGCTCGTCAAAGCTGACCTCGCTCTTCTGCGAGCCGGTCTTGCGCAGATACATGAGGATTTCGTTTTCGATACAGCGGCTGGCGTAGGTGGCGAGCTTGATCTTCTTCGACGAGTTGAAGGTGTTGATGGCCTTGATGAGGCCGATGCTGCCGATGGAGATCAAATCCTCGATGTTCACGCCGGTGTTTTCAAAGCGCTTGGCGATGTAGACCACGAGACGGAGGTTATGCTCGATGAGTGTCCGGCGTGCCGCGTCGTCCCCCGCCTCCAGCGCCGCGAGGGCTTCCGCTTCCTCCTCGCGCTCCAGGGGCGGCGGCAGGGTGTCGCTGCCCCCGATGTAAAAAACCGGCGGCGGCTCAATGCCGAGAATGGCAAGGATACGCTCACGCAAAAAGAAAACCTGAGGCTTGGATAGCATGGTTTTACTCCCTTCCGTTTTAATAGAGCCCGGATTTAGTCAGATTGGAGTTTGAAGAGTGAAGAGTGGAGTTATGGTGTCGCCTGCGGCGACGATTGATTATGGCTCCATCTATGAGTAATCAAGGTCGGTTTTTTCTAAGCGCTCAAAAGACGCACGTCGACTCCTTACGTCACGGCGCTTGCGGGGGAACGCTCCGTTCTACTTCCCTCAAGGAGGGGAGGCATTATTCAATCCGTCCGTGAAGCGGACACCTCAACTCCACTCTTCACTCTCCACACTGTTTCAAACGATTCCCTCAAACCCGTCGCCTTTTGCGGCTTCACTGACCGCGCAGAGCAGATCGTCCCGCTCCTTTCCGTCAACGCGTACCGTGTCGGGACGAAAAGCGGCGAGCAGGGTCGAACCCGCGACGCTCCCGCAGCTTAACAGGCGAAAGCGCCCGCGCAGCTCAGGCAGCCGCCCCGCCTGCGACACCAGCTCCACCGCGTCGGAAAGCTCCGGCAGCGCCTCCCGCCCCGGAAAAAGCGGGCGCAGGGCAGCGGGTGAGGCCAGCATCACCGCATTGCCGGTTACGGGGTCGCTCAGGCAGTTGCCGCTGTCCTCCAGAACGGTGAAGGCAGTCTCTTTGCCGTTGAACGTGAGTACAGCTTCAACGCGGTGCTCTCGCGCACGCCGCTGCCTGGTGCGGGACAGCAGCGTCAGCACAGCATAGCTGCCGAGAAACACGGCGGCCAGCAGCCGGAGGTCCGGCACGGGCATGCTCCCGCCGCGCAGAGCCACAGCCCAGGCCGCACCCCCGAAGCTCGCCGACACGGCGAGGAAGGCCACGAGGCAGCGGAAAAGCCGTTCCTCGCACCCAAAGGCGACGAGGCCCATCATCCCTGCGGCGCAGAGCTCCACCAGCGGATGGGCCAGCCACGGAAGCCCCGGCAGGAACACCGCCACCGCGTAGACCCCGCCGAGCACCGCCGCCGCGAGATAGCGTCCGCGCCGGAGCTTCAGCGAACAAAAGCGCGCCGTCACAAGGCAGAGCAGATAGTCGGTAAACACGCTCAGGGCGAAAAGCACATCGGCGTAGATCACATTCATGCGCCCATGATAGCACGGGCGGCCTGCGCTTTCTGTCAATCGGAGCGCGGGGGAAGAAAGTTATAATTGTCAAAAGCGTGAAGCTGTGGTAAAATCTTTTGAGACGCTGTTTGAATACTTTGGTGCAGCAGCGTACAGAAAAGAAAGAGGACACGTTAACATGTGGTTTACCTTCGCAATCATCGCGCTTCTCTGCTGGAGCGGTTCTGACCTGTTTTCCAAGATCGGATGTCAGGACGCCTCCGACAAATATAGTCACCTCAAGATGGTCATGGCGGTCGGCGTCGTGATGGGCCTGCACGCGGCGTATGAGATTTTCTTCAACGGCGTCGAAATGAGCTGGAACGTCATC
>CADAAM010000152.1 GCA_902785905.1 Oscillospiraceae bacterium
GCGTCCCGTTATCCCGTTACACAGATACTTTTACAGGAGCCGTAAACACATGTCACAGGACTTTAACGCCACACTGAATCTGCCGAAAACCGACTTTCCCATGCGCGCGGGCCTTCCCAAGCGCGAGCCGGATATGCTCAAAAAATGGGAAGAGCTCGATCTCTATAACGAGACCCTGAAAAAGAACGAGGGCGGGCCCCTCTTCTCTCTGCACGACGGGCCTCCCTTCTCCAACGGTGACATCCATATGGGCCACGCCCTCAACAAGACCCTCAAGGACTTCATCAACCGCTCCTACATCATGCGCGGTTACTATACCCCCTACATCCCCGGCTGGGACAACCACGGCATGCCCATCGAATCGGCCATCATCAAGGAGCAGAAGCTCAATCACAAGGCCATGAGCGTGGCGGATTTCCGCTCCGCCTGCCATAAGTACGCTGAGAAGTATGTACACCGCCAGATGGACGGCTTCAAGCGCCTGGGCGTCGTCGCCGACTGGGATCACCCCTACCTCACCATGAACAAGGGCTTTGAGGCGGACGAGGTGCGCATCTTCGGCAAGATGTACCGCAACGGCCACATCTATAAGGGCTTTAAGCCCGTCTACTGGTGCGCTCACGATGAGACCGCTCTCGCCGAGGCCGAGATCGAGTATCAGGACGACCCCGTCACCACCGTCTACGTCAAGTTCCCGATGCACGACGACAAGGGCAAGCTGAGCCATCTGGACAAGTCCAGACTCTTCTTCCTGATCTGGACCACCACGACCTGGACCCTGCCCGGCAACCTCGGCATCACGCTCTCCCCCGGCGACAGCTACGCGATCGTGAAGCTGCCGAACGGCGAGATGCTGATTATGGCTGAGGCGCTGATCCCCGCTGTCATGAAGGCAGGCGGCGTCGAGTCCTGGGAGATCGTCGAGACCCACGAGGGCCGCTTCTTCGAGTACATGCTCGCCGACCACCCCTTCCTGCCGAAGACCAGTCTGCTGATGCTGGCCGACTATGTCACCATGGACTCCGGCACGGGCTGCGTCCACACCGCCCCCGGCTTCGGCGCGGACGACTACAACACCTGCACCCGCTACGGGCTGGAAATGGTCGTCCCCGTGGATGATCAGGGCCGCCACACCGAGTATGCCGGCAAGTACGCCGGGCTCGGCACCGAGGAATCCAACCCCGTCATCCTCGCCGATATGAAGGCCAGCGGTGTTCTCTTTGCGTCTGAGAACATCATCCACTCCTACCCGCACTGCTGGCGCTGCAAGCACCCGATCATCTTCCGCGCCACCCCGCAGTGGTTCTGCTCGGTCGACTCCTTTAAAGAGGAAGCCGTCGCCGCCTGCGAGGACGTGCGGTGGCTGCCCGCCTGGGGCAAGGAGCGCATGGCCGCCATGATCCGCGAGCGCGCCGACTGGTGCATCTCCCGTCAGCGCCGCTGGGGTCTGCCCATCCCCGTGTTCTACTGCGAGGACTGCAAGAAGCCCGTCTGCACCGAGGAGAGCATTGAGGCCGTCGCCGCCCTGTTCGAGAAAGAGGGCTCCAACGCCTGGTTTGACCGCCCGGCTTCCGAGATCCTGCCCCAGGGCTTTGTCTGCCCCCACTGCGGCGGCACCCACTTTGTCCAGGAGACCAACACCCTCGACGGCTGGTTCGACTCCGGCTCCACCCACTACGCCGCCATGAAGCGCGACCAGGGCTTCTGGCCCGCCACCATGTATATTGAGGGCGGCGACCAGTACAGAGGCTGGTTCCAGTCCTCCCTGCTGACCGCTGTCGGCGCGCTGAACCAGGGCGCGCCGTATAAAGAGTGCCTGACTCACGGCTGGACCGTCGACGGCGAGGGCAAGGCCATGCACAAGTCCCTCGGCAACGGCATCGACCCTGCCGACATGGTCAAGGAGTTCGGTGCAGATATGGTCCGCCTCTGGGCGGGTTCCGCCGATTACCATGTGGACGTGCGCTGCTCCAAGGAAATCTTCAAGCAGCTCAGCCAGAACTACCTCAAGTTCCGCAACACCGCCCGCTACTGCCTCGGCAATCTTGAAGGCTTCGACGCGGACAAGCTCGTCTCCCCCGCGGAGATGCTGCCCCTTGACCGCTGGGCCGTCACCAAGCTCAATGAGTTGATCACCAAGGTTGAGCAGGCCTACAACGACTATGAGTTCCACACTGTCTCCCACGCAATCAACGACTTCTGCGTGGTAGAGCTTTCGAGCTTCTACCTCGACATCATCAAGGACCGCCTCTACTGCGAGGAACGCGACGGGCTCAAGCGCCGCAGCGCACAGACCGCCCTGTTCCTGATCCTTGACACCATGACCCGCATGTTTGCCCCGATCCTCGCCTTCACCTGCGACGAGATCTGGCAGGCCATGCCGCACCGCGCCGGTGATGACACGCGCAACATTCTGCTCAACCGCATGAATGCCGCCTTCACCGACTATGCTCTCCCCGACGGGGAGATGGCAAAGTGGGACAAGCTGGTCGCCCTGCGCGACGACGTCAACGGCGTACTGGAGGCCGCCCGCGGCGCCAAGCGCATCGGCAAGCCCCTCGAGGCTGCCGTTGTCCTGCGCGCCAGAGATGAGAGCGCAAAGGAAGCCCTCGAGGCCGTGTCCGACATGGACCTTGCGGAGCTCTTCATTGTGTCCCGGTGTCTCATCGCGGACGATAACGCCGATGATGAGCATGTCACCGGCCGCGGCGTGAAGAACGCCGGGCTTGAAATCTCCGTCAGCGAGGCCCCCGGCGTTAAGTGCCCGCGCTGCTGGAAGCACTCTGTTGACGCTGATCCCGAGACCGGGCTCTGCCCGAGATGCGCCGCAGTTATTGCAGAGCAATAACTGCGAGTGCGGAGAGCGAAGAGTTGAGAGTGCGGTTGAGGTATCCGCTTCGCGGATGATTCAAAATCTGCCGCACAGCGACACCAGTACTCCACGCTCAACGCTCTTCCCGTACTCCCTTTTCATTCCCCCCGCCGGAAAGACATCCGGCAGATAGGAGTTACCATGCTGTATTCAATCGTCGGCATTCTTGTCATCATCCTTGACCAGGCCGTGAAGTTCTGGGTCTCCGACACCCTTTTCG
>CADAAM010000153.1 GCA_902785905.1 Oscillospiraceae bacterium
GACCCAGATGATCATGGAGCAGATCAGTGAGATAATGAACCAAAAGGCCTTGCTGTTATACAGTTTTCTCAGATTCGCTTTCATTTTCATCCTCACTGTTATCGTCATTGGGCTTGAAGAACTGTTTGACAGCGCCCCAGAGGCCCGGTTTTTCTTCCTTGTTCTCTTCACGTATCAGCTCTCTCGTCAGGACAGAGGCAAGCTCGCCGGTGCTGAGATGCCGCTCAAAGGAGTTGCCGTGCGCTACGGAGATCGCGCCGGTCTCCTCCGAGACCATCACGACGACGGCGTCCGACTCCTCGCACAGACCGATTCCGGCGCGGTGGCGCGTGCCGAGATCCTTGCTCAGGTTCGGCTTTTTGGAAAGCGGAAGCACGCAGCCCGCTGCCTCTATGCGGCTGTCGCGAAGGATAACTGCGCCGTCATGCAGAGGGGCGTTTTTGAAGAAGAGATTTTTGAGCAGCTCCGCATTGGTGTCGGCGTTCACGACGGAGCCGGTGCCGATGATCGGCGAGAGCGAGACATTGCGCTCGAAGGCGATCAGAGCGCCGGTCCTCGTCGCGGACATGTCCCCGCAGGCCTGGACCACCTCGCTGATTGCGCGCGTCATATCCGTGCCGGTGTTGCCGAGGTTGGTGTTGAGCGTGCTGCCCATGCGTTCCAGCAGACGGCGAAGCTCCGGCTGAAAGAGGATGACCAGCGCAATCATTCCCAACTCGACCGCCTTGCGCAGAATGTAGTTGATCATGATGAGATCAAAGAATTCCGCAGCCCACAGAGCAATCAGGACAAGAAAAAGACCCTTGGCCAGGTTGATAAAGCTCGATTTCCGGATGAACCAGATTGTCCGGTAGATCAGAAAGGCGACAATAATGATATCGATAAAATCCGAAATGCCTATCGTCGCCATATAATTGCCTGCGCGGCTAAGCGCATTGGTAATGGTTTCCATGCTTTTTCCTCATATCTGTACACATACTTTTTCTATTTTAATCCTATCTATATATTATATCGCATGAACCGCCTGAGCTCAGACTCACCGATAAACGGTGAAAAGCTCATGCGCAGGGTGCCGGTCTCGATCGTCCCGGCGCTTTTATGGGCAAGCGGCGCGCAGTGGAGGCCGCTGCGAAGGCAGATTCCGCGCTCGGAGAGCTGATTCGCCGCCTCATCGCAGTCCATCCCGCTTATACGCAGTGAGAGAACACCGCTCTGCGTACCCTCCGGCCCGTTGAAGAGCTCTGCAGCTTTGCAGTCCTGCAGCTCTTCGACGGCCGTACGGAGCAGAGCACGCTCATGGGACAAGATCTTCTCCGTCCCCTGCTCCCTGACATACTCCATCCCGGCGAGCAGTCCCGCGATCCCGGGAACATTGTGTGTACCCGCTTCCAATCTGTCCGGCAGATAGGCGGGCATCTCCTGCAGAAGGCTGTCGGAGCCGGAGCCGCCGGAGAGAAGCGGCTCGCCCTCTTGTCCGCAGAGCAGCAGACCCGTCCCCTGCGGGCCGAATAAGCCCTTATGCCCCGGCATGGCGACAAAAGCCGCGCCGAGCGTCCGAAAATCAACGTCCAAAACGCCTGCCGCCTGCGAGGCGTCCACAATCAGAGGGACACCCTGCGCCCGACAGAGACCCGCAATCTCCCGGATCGGCAGAATGAAGCCGAAGACATTGGAGACCATGGTGCAGACGACAAGCCCGGCTTGCCCGATTTGTTCTTCAAAGGCGTGTAAGCAGGCTTCGCTGTCAAAGAGGGGTGATTCTGCGACAATGATCTCAGCGCCGTGCTGTCGGAGCGGACGGGTCACCGCATTGTGCTCATAGCCGGAAATCAACACCCTCGTCTTTTCTTTTACAAGCGAGTTGACGGCAATATTGAGGCCGTGGGTCGCGTTCATGGTGAAGACGACCTGCGACGGATCCGGTACATGAAAAAGCTCCGCCGCCGTCTCCCGACAGCGGTAGACGGTTTCGGCGGCCCGCATGGCGGCGCGGTGCCCGCCGCGGCCGGGACTGGCGCATTCCTGCATGGCACGCAGCATGGCGCGGTCGACGGAGACGGGCTTTATCAGCGTCGTGGCCGCGTTATCGAGATAGATCATCGGCCGCTGCCTCCCGATAACTCCCATCCTCCATGCGGATATAGATTCTGCCGGTGAGAAGATTGCCGTTTTTCAGAATCTCCACTGCCTCCGGCATACGGCGGTAGAGACTCAGGGCATAGCCGCAGCCGTTTGCGCGAAGGTTCTGCGGGGCCTTCACGACCGCGGCACTGAGACCGCGTCTTTCCAGCAGCAGTGATGCTCTCTGCGCGTTAGTAAGGGATTTGCACAAAATCAGATATTTCATCAAGCATACCTCCGAAAAGGCAAAAACGCGATCCGCCCCGCAGGGATTCCCCCCGTGGAGCGGATCAACATCCATGCCGTAAACTCTCACAGGATCGATTCATCCTATGCGGCTCGGGCGTATGCTGCTATCCTTTATATTTTTTCAATCAGCGCGATGGCATGGGCCGCGATCCCAAGGCCCTCTCCGGAGAAGCCAAGGCCCTCCTCGGTGGTCGCTTTTACGCTGACCTGATCAAGCTCGACCTCCATCGCGGCAGCGAGCTTTTCACGCATCAGAGGGATGTGCGGTGCGAGCTTTGGGCGCTGGGCAATAACTGTGCAGTCCACGTTGACGACACAGTATCCCGCGCCTTTGAGTACCTGACGCACCGTGTGCAGCAGCTCCACGCTGTCCGCGCCCTCATAGCGCTCGTCGCTGTCCGGAAAGAGCTTGCCGATATCACCGAGGGCCGCCGCGCCGAGCAGGGCGTCCATCAGCGCATGGGTCAGCACGTCTGCGTCCGAGTGGCCGAGCAGACCCTTTTCCCCGGGGATCTCCACCCCGCCGAGGATCAGCTTTCGCCCCACGACCAGGCGGTGCACGTCATACCCATGTCCGATTCGCATTCCAGTCATTTCTGTCCTCCACGATCGCCTTCGCCGTGACATAATCACTCGGCGTGGTGATCTTGATGTTCTCCGGTTCTCCCTCGACAACGAAGGTTTTCACGCCCATCATGTCCATGGCCGAGCAGTCGTCCGTCAGCGGCAGATTCAGCTCAACCGCCTTGGTGAGGGCGCCCTTGATAAGATCGGCGTCAAAGACCTGCGGGGTCTGTACCCGCACGGTGCTGGCGCGGTCTACGGTTCCGACAATGAAGCCCTTTTCATCCACAGTCTTGAGCGTGTCGGTGCTCGCGACGGCAGGCACCGCAGCGCGGTAGTCGCGCGCGGCCAAAACGGTTCTCTCAATAAGGGCCTGAGTGAGGAGCGGTCTTGCCCCGTCGTGAATGGCGATCAGCTCCGCTTCGTGGCGGCAGGCCGAGACCCCGGAGAGGGCTGATTCCATGCGGGTCGCGCCGCCGCTCACGACCTGTCTGACTTTGTGCAGTCCGTTGTCGTGGCACATCTTTGCGATCTCTTCCAGCTTCTCGGTTCTGGTGACAATAATGATTTCGTCGATATACTTGCTGTTTTCAAAGGCAAGTATGGTCCGCGCGAGCACCGGCATCGCGCCGAGCTTCATCATGATTTTGTCCGTCCCCATGCGCTGGGAGCTGCCGGCGGCGACGATGACCGCGGAGCAGACGGGCGGTTTATCGCTTTTCTTTTTTATCGGGCAGCGCATATGCGATCCCTCCTTTTATCCTTTGAGCTGACGCTTGCGGTAAAAGTTCATCATACCGTCCTGCAGCATGTCCAGGTGCATGAGCATCTTGCCCGCCCCGTAGGCCGCGCAGGAGACCGCATCATCTACCACAATGGTTCGGATGCCGGTGCTGCGCTCAATGAGACGGTCAATGCCGTAGATGAGGCTGCCGCCGCCGGACATGATGATGCCGTTTTTGTCCAGATCGCCCACCAGCTGCGGCGGGGTGCTCTCAAGCACGATGTCACTGTCTTGGGCAGGCCGTTGGAGAGGTCGCGGCCCTTGACCTCCTCAAAGCTGATGTCCGGGCGCTGGATCACACAGCCGATGCTGCGCTTGAGCTCTTCGGCCGTGCTCATGCCGATGAGAAGATCATATTTGCGGCGGATGAATTTCACAATAGATTCGTCAAAGCTGGTACCCGCGATCTTGATGGACTGGCACTCCACGACGCCGCCGCCGGAGACGACGGCGACCTCGGTCGTGCCGCCGCCGATGTCGATGACCATGTGTCCGTCGGCCTTGGAAATATCGACGCCCGCGCCCATTGCGGTCGCGACAGCCGTTTCCAGCAGATACACCTTGCGCGCCCCGGCCTCGATGGAGGCGTCGATCACGGCGCGCTCCTCCACGCCGGTGATGGAGCTCGGCACGCAGGCCAGCACGCAGGGCTTAAAGAGGCTGAAAGAGGTGATGCGGCTGACAAGCTCGCGCAGCATCTGGGCCGTGATCTCATAGTCCGAGATGACGCCCGCGTTCACCGGA
>CADAAM010000154.1 GCA_902785905.1 Oscillospiraceae bacterium
CAGAAGGAGATGGAGAAGGCGGTCAAGTGCGGTTACTGGAACCTGTTCCGCTTCAACCCGGATGCCGAGAAACCCTTCACCCTCGACAGCAAGGAGCCTGCGGGCGGTTACCGCGAGTTCCTGATGAACGAGGCACGTTACTCTCGCCTGACCCGCGAGTTCCCGGAGAGAGCCGAGAGACTCTTCACCGAGAACGAGGAAGAGGCCAAGAAGCGCTACGAGCATCTGATGAAGCTCAAAGCCCTCTACGAATAAGACCCCTCCGTCACGGCGGCTCGCCGCCGTGACAGCAGAGCTTTGATCATCGCACGTTTCTCGTGCGTCGCTATGCTCCCTTTTCAGGGGAGCCGAGACATGCAGCAGCCCCTCGGGTATTCCCGAGGGGCTGTTTTTGCGCATAAAAATCCGTAGGGGCCGATGCCTTCATCGGCCCGCCGTTTTGCGTAATACTGCTTTTCGTTAAAACGGTTCGTTTTAACGAAAAGGCACCGCGCAAAGCGCGCTGCCAGTTTTGTGCCCTTGGGCACAAAACACGTCTTATAGGTCTCCGACGCGCCTTTGGCGCTATAAAACGACTTTAAGCCGTTTTATAGGAGACCAGTATAACTGTACGTTGATCGGCGGGGCGATCCGGGGATCGACACCTACGGAATCGTTCTATTCAGCTTCTCGCAAACCGCAACGTCGCCAGCAGCTCTTTGAGCGGCGGGTAGTCCGGCAGGGTGATGACCTCGTCGTCGTAGTCGGCGGTCTTCTGCACCGTGATGAGGAGGTAGCTGTGCGCGTCGTTGGGGATGGGGAGGTGGATGGCGGCGTTGTCGCCGTCAAGCACCCAGAAGCCGGAGAGCGCGCCGCAGACAAAATCGTTTGCCGTCTTGTACTTCTCCGCCATGGCGGCCCGGTGGGCGGAGAAATCCTCTCCGCTGTAATAGCCTGCGTACTCGAGCTGGAGGTTGAAGTCATGGCCCCAGACGATGGCAACGTGGGAATCACTTGAGTAATTCAAAAATTCGTCCTCCACGACGACAAAGCTGTACTTCTCTGGGTCGTAGTCCAGGATCAGCTCCACCGTGGCGGCGTCCAGATAACCGGAGATAAAGCTGTAGCTGCCGGTTTTGAGATCGGCAGTCTTAGCGGGCGCTGCCTGACTGACAGGGACTTCCGGTTTGGGGAGCTTCTTCAAAAGCACGGAGACACCAGCTGCCAGAGACCCGACTGCGGCCATGGCCAGCGGCGCGATTACTTTCCACTTTTTCACGGTTAAAAACGCTCCTTTCGGTAAAAATCAGCCTAAAATGATATCGCAGATGCGGTCAACGTCCTCGTGGGCAAGCTCGGGATAGAGCGGCAGTGTCAGCACGCGGTCACCCATATACTTTGCGACGGGCGTGAGCTCCGGATCGAAGCCGGGTCTGCCGCGGTAGCACTCAAAGGAGTTGGTGATGGGGAAGAAATACTTGCGTGCGATGATGTTCTGCGCGCCGAGGCGCTCAAACACCTCGTCCCGGTTGTACTTGTAGCCGTCGAAAACCACGGGGAAGTAGGCGTAGTTGGACTCGACCCCCGGCTGCGGGGCGTTGAGCTTGAGGCCTTCGACGCCCTCTAAGCGGGCGCGGTAGTGCTCAACGACTTCTTTGCGCTGCGCGATCCACTCGTCCAGGTGCCGCAGCTCGCAAAGGCCCATGGCGGCGCAGAACTCGTTCATCTTCGCGTTGCCGCCGACAAAAGGCACGTCCTCCGGGCCGTGAATGCCGAAGTTCTTGAGATCGCTGATCTTCCGGCGCAGGCTGTCGTCAGAGTAGCAGAGCGCGCCGCCCTCGATGGTGTGGAAGACCTTGGTCGCGTGGAAGGAGAACATGGAGGCGTCCCCGAAGCAGGCGGAGCTGACGCCGTTTTTCTTTACGCCGAAGCTGTGGGCCGCGTCATAGATGAGGCGCAGGCCGTGCTGTTTTGCGATCATCGAAAGCGCGTCCGTGTCGCAGAGATTGCCGTAGACGTGGATGGGCAGGATGGCGACGGTCTTGTCCGTGATGAGGGCCTCGACCTTGTTGGGGTCGATGGTGTAGCTCACGGGGTCGATGTCGCAGAAGACCGGTGTACAGCCGCAGCGGACAATGGCGTGGGTGGTGGAGGCAAAGGTGAAGGGGGAGGTGATGATCTCCCCGTGCAGCTCGAAGCTCTCGAGGATGTTTTCCAGCGCAAGGTGGCCGTTGGTGAGCAGGCTCACATTTCGGACTCCGAGGTAAGTCTGCAGCGCCTTTTCCAGCGCCTGGTGCTTCTCACCCATATTGGTCAGCCAGCGGCTGTCCCAGATGGGGCGTATCTCCTCACAGTACTCCTCAAAGGAGGGCAGAGCGGAGCGGGTGACATTGATGAGATCGGGCATAAGGGAACCTTCTTTCCGTAATCTCTTATTTACCTTCCAGCCCTTCCTGATAGACACGGCGGAGGTAGTCGAAGTCGTCGTAGTAAATGAGCACGTTTTCACCGTCCGTGTTGGTGACGCGCACGGTGTCGTTGACCCTGCGGATGAGGTCGAAGGTCGAGTCCGCGTCGTCGCAGGTGAAGAGGATGCAGCCGACCGGGCCAAAGGGGCGGATTGTATCGCCGAGGGCGGCGAGAGAGTCCACCGTCACGCCGGGCCAGGAAGCGACCTCAGAAAGCCCCTCAATGGCGCCGATGGTGCCGCCCTTGTCGTTGCACCAGAGCATATAGCTTGTGGCGACGCGCTTGAAAGCCTTCTCCTGAGAGGGGGGCAGCTCGGAGGGATCGTTCTTCTTGCCGAGGGCGTAGTCCACGAGCCAGGCCACGGTGTCGAAGCCGCGCAGATCCTTGAACGGGACGAACATCATGTCGCCGTCCAGGCGGTAGCCCATCTCGAGAATGTAGAAGTGTCCGTCCTCGTCCAGCATGGCCTGAGTCCAGGCGTAGCCCTCTCGGCAGCCGACGGCGGCGGTCACGCGCTCGATCGCGGGGTTGATCTCCCGGCAGAAGTCCTCGACGTGGTTGGAGAGCGTGGAGGTGATGGAGTAGCAGAACTTGGGGTA
>CADAAM010000155.1 GCA_902785905.1 Oscillospiraceae bacterium
CTCCTATATCTTCGTGACCGTCTTCGGCGCGGCGGTGTTCCACGAAAAAATCACGAAAAAGAAGCTCGCGGCGCTGTGCTTGATCGTCGCGGGAATTCTCGTAACATGCCTCCCCTGAAAGGGGAGGCGCCCAAAGGGCGGAGGGGTCGATCCCTCAGTCAGCTTCGCTGACAGCTCCCTTTTCAAAAGGGAGCCAATAAGGAATTGGAGATTTTATGAAACCTTCCATCATCATTATCGGCGCGAATGATTTTCAAAACCAGCTCATCCTGGAAGCCAAAGCGATGGGCTACACCACCCATGTTTTTGCCTGGCAGTGCGGCGATGTGGGCGAGCGCACGGCGGACTATTTCTACCCGATCAGCATCGTGGAAAAGGAGCGCATTCTGGAGATCGCCCGCGCCATCCGCCCGGTCGGTGTATGCTCCATTGCCTCGGATCTCGCCGCCATCACGGTCAACTTTGTGGCCGAGGGGCTGGGTCTTGTCGGCAACGGCATGGTCAGCGCCTACACCGCCACCAACAAGCACCTCATGCGCCTGGCCTTTGAGAAGGCGGGCCTGCCCTCCTGCAAGAGTATCCTGGTCACGGAGGACATGGACCTGAAAGCCCTGCCGCTTCGCTACCCCCTCATTGTCAAGCCCACCGACCGCTCCGGCAGCCGGGGCATCCGCAAGGTGACGGACCCGGCGGAGCTGCCCGAGGCCGTGGAATTTGCCCGCGCCCCCTCGTTTGAAAAGAAGGTGCTGGTCGAGGAGTTTGCCGAGGGCCGAGAGTATAGCGTCGAATACCTCTCCTGGCGCGGGGAGCACCGCTTCCTCGCCGTGACGGAGAAGTTCACCACCGGCGCGCCCCTCTTTGTGGAGACGGGGCATCTCCAGCCGCCCAGGCACATGGACGATAAAACCCTCACCGCGATCAAAAACCTCGTGCCGAAGGTGCTGGATTGCCTCGGCGTCAAGTACGGCGCGTCCCACACAGAGCTCAAGGTCGACACCGACGGAACTATCCGCCTCATCGAATGCGGCGCGCGCATGGGCGGAGACTGCATCGGCTCAGACCTCGTGCGTCTGTCCACCGGCGTAGACTATGTGCGCGCGGTGATCGAGGCAGCCTGCGGCATTGAGCCCGCGTGTGAAAAGGCCCCCGAGACCCATATCAGCGCCGTGCGCTTTATCTTCGGTCCCGATGACCTTGCGGCGCTTGAAGCAATTCAGCGCAAGAATCCCGACTGCCTTTACCGCGTGAGTGAGATTTTGCCCTTCGACGGGCGCGAGATCCGCGACAGCTCCACGCGCTACGGCTATTACATCATGACGGCGGATAGCCAGGATGAGATGCAGGCCCTCCTTCGCATGAGCGGGCTTGCGGAAAAACTATTGGAGTGATCGAGATGAAAACGGTATCCTTTGTGATCCCCTGCTATCGCTCGGCCAAGACGATCGGGGCTGTCACGGCGGAGATCGGCGCGGCCATGGCGGCGTTTAAACAGTACGATTACGAGATCGTCCTGGTCAACGACTGCTCCCCGGACATCTGCGCGCTGGCGAAAGAAGACCCCCACATTGCGGCAGTGGACCTGGCGAAAAACTTCGGCCAGCACGCGGCACTGATGTGTGGGATGCGCCGGTCACGGGGCGACTTTGTGGTCTGCCTTGACGACGACGGCCAGACCCCCGCCGACGAGGTGGGCAAGCTCCTTGAAAAGCTGGAGGAGGGCTTTGACGTGGCCTACGCCTCCTACGCCGACAAGCAGGAGAGCGGCTTTCGGCAATTCGGCAGCAACGTCAACCGCCGCATGACCGAGATCATGCTGAGCAAGCCTCGGGAGCTGGAACTCACCAGCTATTTTGCCGCCCGCCGCTTTCTGGTCGACGAGATGCTGCGCTATGAGCACTGCTACCCCTACGTGATGGGCCTAGTTCTCAGAAGCACCAAGCGCATCTGCAATGTCCCGGTACATCACCGGGCACGGGAGGAGGGCCGCTCCGGCTATACGCTCTCCAAGCTCCTCGGCCTCTGGATGAACGGTTTTACCTCCTTCTCGGTCAAGCCCCTGCGCATCGCCACTTACACCGGCGCCGCCATCGCTCTGATCGGTTTTCTCTACGCGCTCATCATTGTGATCCGTTTCTTCACGGTACACCTGGCCCCCATGGGCTGGAGCTCCACAACGGCGCTGATCCTCATCGTCGGCGGGGTAAATCTCCTGCTCCTCGGCCTGGTGGGCGAATACGTCGGCCGCATCTTCATGTGCGTCAACGCCACGCCACAATATGTTGAGCGGGAATACCGGCCCGCAGCAAAAACCTGAGATATAAAAATTCGGCCCGCAGCGAAGATCCGTTCCTCGCTGCGGGCCGCGCTTCTTTATTTACGCTGCCGGATGGTTTCGGCTTTGCCGGGTTCAGTCGTCCCAGTCGTTCCAGTCGTCGTAGTCGTTCCAGTCGTCGTAGTCATCCCAGTCGTCGTAGTAAGGCGTATTGTACGTGGGCTGGCTGTAGTTGTTGACAACGGGCTGAGCGGGCTGAGTGTAAGCGTTGGCAGGCTGGTTGTAGCCGCCGATGTAGTCTGTTTCGTAATCGGTGATCGCACCGGTAAGCGCGTCGACATGCATCTCATACTTGAGGTCTCCGGCGTAGAACTCAAGCTCGTAGACCAGACGACCGTTCTCGTAATCCTGGTGGTTTTTTGTGCAGATGGCGGACTGGGCATTCACGCCCGCATAGTTCATAGCGATCTGGCCGGCCTCTGCGGCCGTAAGCTGCTGGCCGTAAGCGAAAGCCGATCCGCTCAGTGCCGCCAGCATGACCACAATGACAAGTGCTGCAATGATCTTTTTCATTTCTTATGATCTCCTTTCGCGGCCATTTTGGCCATCTTGTTTTTTTGTTTATTGCGGGAAGCTTTTTGCTTGCCTCTCTTGTTTACGGGCACATCATAGCACAGGGATAATCACAGAACCGTCACACAAAAAGCAAGAAACCGAGACGGCTGAAAACAGTCGCCCCAGTTTCTCATACTATTTTTTGATTAAATTCTTTAATCAAAAAAGCCGCAGTTCCTGCGGCGTTTTCAGCGTGAAACGCTGAAAACACGTCTCATACAAGAACCTGTTCTAGTATCATATGTGATAAAAAATGAAGTTGTGAAGGACAAAAAACGCACGGAGAACATGGCACATGCGAGCGGAATATGCAGCTGAAAATTGTTGAAGGTTTTGCGGATGAGCTGTTCAGTCGGCTCGTATTCTCTGTTCTGCTCATAATTTTGGAGCTGCAGCTCAACTTATCGTTTTGCTGCAGCTCCTTTTTTACCGGCAACAGAATCAGTTATTCACAATGGAAGCGATCATATATGTGGTGAGGCGGCTGAAGTCCTCGTCGGAGGCAGGCCAGAAGGTGAGCTCTACGCAGTCCTTACCGGCGTTGAGAACCACGCTGGACGTATCGAACTCCGTGTTCTTGTAGGTAAAGGTGCTGTAGCCGTTGACCATGGTCGGCACCGGAGCGGTGCAGTTGTCATACCCCTCGATTTCCTCGGCGTACTCGGCTATCGTCTGGTCGTCGTAGTAATAAACGGTGAAGCCGAACTCCTCGTCCGCGTCGGAGTAGTACCCATAGCAGCCCTCCTCGGCATCCTCCTCGGTCAATTCCTGCGCCGTCAGAATCGAGGGAACCCACATCTTGAGGTGAATCTCATCGAACGTGACGAAATCGCCGTCCGGATCGGCCTTCTTTGCGTCAGCCTCAATGTCTTCCCAGTTCAGCGTCGGCATGGACGGGCTGACAGACAGGAGTATGTTCTTGATGTAAGGCTTGTACGCCTCGTACTGATCGTCGCTCGGCGCGCTGACAACGCCGGTGATCAGGCCGTTATTGTCGGTCAGCATTCCGAAACCGGACACCATGGTATCCATGTTGTCGAAGACTACGCCGGGGATGCCGTTGAGGTCGGCGTACGCGGCGGTCGTTGTGGTGGCGGCAAGCTCCTGAGCGAGCTGGTCGAGGTCATAGCCCTTCGGCGTCTCCGCCACGGTGACGGTCACATTGGCGCCGCCGCCCTCTTCACCGGCCTAGAACGCCAGACCCGCTGCCGCCTGTTCCGCCGGGATATTCACAAGGATCCAGTCCACAGGCAGATACAGGTCAAAGCCGAGCCCGGTGCTTACCCAGGCGCCCTCATAGACGGAGTTGTCCATATCGTGATAGTCCATCTTGATAGGGGCGTCTGCGCTCTCCCCGTCGGCGTAAGCCGCCGTGGTCATAAGTCCCGCAAGAAGCGTGAGGACAAGAACAACTGCGAGAATGCTTTTCTTGTTCATGGTGTTACCATCCTTTCCTATATCAGATGATAACAAGCCTATCACCTGTCGTTCAAAAAGTCAAGCGCGAACGGCTTCGTGCCATATTAATGTTTACATGTCTTCGACCGGTAGTCCTCTCATCCAGCGGCGCATCATGTCGAAGGCGTGGTTGCCGGCCATGCGGCGGATAAAGCTGCGGGTGCGCTTCTGCCCCATGTGCGTCTCGCGGACGAAGGTCTGCCCCTCGACAGCGAGACCGATAAATACGGTGCCGACCTCGTGCACCCCGTCCCCATCCGGCCCGGCGAGACCCGTGACGCTCACGGCCATATCTGTCTTGAGCCGTGCCCGGACGCCCTCGGCCATCGCGGCGGCCACCTCACGCGACACGGCGGTCTTCTCTGCGAGTACGGCCGCATCCACACCGAGCATGGATTCCTTGACCTCGTTGACGTAGCTCACCACACCGCCCTTGAAAAACGCGCTTGCGCCGGGCAGCTCGGTAAAACGCCTGGCAATGTCCCCGCCGGTGCAGCTCTCGGCGGCGGCAAAGCTCAGGTTTTTCTCTTTGAGCAGCGCCATCACGGCTTCCTCCACGCAGGAAAGATCCGTGCCGTACACATAGTCGCCCAAGCGCTCCTTAACATGCGCCATCACCGGGGCGATCATGGCCTCGGCCTTCTCTTCGCTCTCCGCCTTGGCCGTGATCTGCAGCAGGCAGTCGCACTCCTTGGCGTAGGGGGCCATGGTGGGATTGGTCATGCGGTTCATCTCGTCGGCAAAGAGATTGTCCACCGCGCTCTCCCCGATGCCGAAGACGCACACCGAATGGGACACGATCACCTCGTCCGAGAGCTTCTTCAGCCAGGGCACGGCGCAGGCGGCGAACATGGGCACGCACTCCTTCGGCGGCCCCGGCAGCATGAGCACATATTTACCCTCCGCCTCAAAGGCACAGCCGGGAGCGGTGCCCCAGAGATTGTGGAACACTGTGCAGCCCTCCGGCAGCAGGGCCTGCTGGTGAACGTTCGGCGTGAGTCCCCTCCCCGTGCGGATGTACTCGAAGAGCCCCCGGTCCTCATCCTCGTTTTTGACCAGACGCAGCCCGAAGCTCTCCGCCAGGACCTGCTTGGTCAGATCGTCGCAGGTAGGGCCGAGTCCGCCGGTGGTCACGATGATATCGGCGCGGCTTTTCGCGATCTCCACACAGGCGCGCAGGCGCTCGGGATTGTCGCCCACGACCGTGTGGTATTTGACATTTACGCCGATCTTCGACAGCATTTCGGAGATATCGCGCGCGTCGGTATTGGTCACGCGGCCGAGCAGCAGCTCCGTGCCGACGGAGAGGATCTCGGTGTCAAAGGCTTTCTTCATGGCAGATTTCGATCCTTTCAAGTCCGGCCAGCGCCTCGCCGACAAGCGCCTCCACGTCGAGGGCGGCTTCGGCCTCCTCAACCTCCTTCACCGTCGGGCGTGTGCGCGGATGCTTCGGCGTGAAGACCGTGCAGCAGTCCTCATAGGGGAGAATGGACGTATCAAAGGTACCGATCTTCCGCGCGAGGGCAACGATCTCCCCCTTGTCCATTCCGACCAGCGGCTGGAGCACCGGCAGATTCAGCACGGCCTGGGTGGACGCCATGGCCTCCATGGTCTGGCTCGCCACCTGGCCGAGGTTTTCGCCCGTCACGATGGCCTTGGCCCCGTTGTCGAGGGCGATGCGCTCGGCAATGCGCAT
>CADAAM010000156.1 GCA_902785905.1 Oscillospiraceae bacterium
ACAACCTAATATTAAGCCGACAGCCGCCCCTTTTTCAAGGGACGGCTGCCGTTATTTTGCTCTTTCTTCAGGGGCTGTATTTTGAGACAGCCCCTTTTTCACCGGCTGCTCGGGCCGGGATCGGCGTCGCCGTAAATCAGATCGTCGATATCCATTTCGCGTTCCCCCTCTGTCAATATAAAATATTGTATGATCCCACGCTTCAAATTATGAAATTATTCCGAAAGTGCGCGAATTTGTCTTGAAACGCGGCGCGCTTTGGGGTATAATACCAAAGTCTGCGAAAACTCCCCGCATTATAATATGTTACAAACGCAAAGGATGAGATCGTCATGAGTGCATCAACCGAGAGAAAAAACCGTCAGGCCGCCCGTGAGGCCGGCACCGACAAGAAGACCCTTGCACAGGAAAAGGAACTGAAAGAACAGGCCAAGAGCAAGCGCCGCTGGACCCTCGGCACCATCGCCGTCGTGCTGGTGGTGGCGATCGTTCTGCTGCTCAACTCCAGCCTTATCACAAAAGCCACAGCTTTCACCGTGGGCGACAAAAACTTCAGCACCGCCGAGGTCAGCTATCGCTACGCCAACCAGTACTACAACTTTGCCAACCAGTACGGCAGCTACGCCAGCCTCTTCGGCCTGGATACCTCCAACGGCATCCGCGGCCTGGACAAGCAGCCCTGCTCCATGACCGAGAACGGAACCTGGAAGGACTACTTCATGGACTCCGCGAAGCAGGAGATGATTCAGGCCACCATTTTCGGCAAGTACGCCGCCGATAACGGCATCACCCTGGACGAGGACGACCTCGCCACGATCGACGGGGCGTTTGAGGGCCTCGAAGAGCAGGCCAGAAATTACGGCTACGGCAGCGGTGACAAAATGCTCGCCGCAAACTACGGCGACGGCGTCAACCAGGCGCTCATCCGCAAAGCCTATGAGCAGTCCCTCCTGGCCGGCAAAGCGGCCGACGCCCTGACCGCCAGCTTCACCTACACCGAGGAGGAGCTCCAGGAGAAGTATAAGAGCTTCAACGGTGAGAAGGATTACTTCGACTACGCCTACTGCTACGTCAGCGCCGAGACCGTCGAGACCACCGGCGAGGACGGCGAGACCAGCTCCGCGCCCACCGAGGAGACCCTGGCCGCCGCCAAGGCGAAAGCTGAGGCTGTCGCCGAGACCTACAAGACCGCCGAGGGCGACGATCCCGCCGTCCGTCTGAATAACGCGGCCGCTGCAGAGGATCAGTCCTCCAGCAAGCAGACCCGCGTGCAGGGCAGCGGCGTGCCCGCGTCCGAATGGATGCGCGACGAGAGCCGCAAGGCCGGCGATGTCACTGTTGAACCCAACGACAACGGCTGCTATGTGGTGGTCTTCCTCTCCCGCGACGACAACAGCTACAAGACCGCGAATGTCCGCCACATCCTTGTAAAGGCCGAGGCCGACGCCGACGGCAACTACACCGATGAGGCCAAGGAAGCCGCCAAGGCCAAGGCCGAGGAGATCCTGGCCGAGTATGAGAGCGGCGACAAGACCGAGGAGAGCTTCGCGGCCCTGGCCGAGCAGTACTCCGAGGACACCGGGTCCAACTCAAACGGCGGCCTGTATGAGAACGTCGCCAAGGGCCAGATGGTTCAGGAGTTCAACGACTTCTGCTTCGCCGGCCACAAGAGCGGCGACACGGGCATCGTCTACGGCGAGAGCGGCAGCTACGCCGGTTACCACGTCATGTACTACGTGGGCGAGGGTGAGGTCTACAGCCTCCATCTTGCGGAGGACGCCCTGCGCGACGAGGCTGTGAGCGCCTGGATCGAGGAGGCCGAGGCGGCCAATCCCACCAAGGACGGCTTCGGCATGAAGTTTGTCGGATAAAAGAAATTGCACGTTACCCCGCCGGGAAACCGGCGGGGTTTTTAAAAGGAGACCCAAATGAACGAGAGAACGATACGCGCCGAGATGCTGCTGGGGCATGAGGCGATGGAGAAGCTGCGGCGAAGCCATGTCGCCGTGATCGGTCTGGGCGGCGTCGGCTCCTGGTGCGCGGAGGCGCTGGCGCGCTCCGGCGTCGGGCGCATGACGCTGATTGACCGGGACACCGTGGGCGAGAGCAACATCAACCGCCAGCTCTGCGCCGTCACGTCCACCGTGGGCCTTCCCAAGACCGAGGTCATGGCGGAGCGTCTGCGGGATATAAACCCCGACATTGAGCTTCGCTGCATCACCGGCCACTACGAGGCCGCCGAGCGCGAGCGCTTTTTCGCCGACTACGACTTTGTGGTGGACTGCATCGACCTTGTCGCCTGCAAAATCGACCTCATCCTGAGCTGCCGCGAGCGGGGCATCCCCGTCGTCTCCGCCCTCGGCACCGGCAACAAGCGGGACGCCGCGCAGCTGCGCCTTGACGATATCTCCAAAACTTACGGCTGCACCTTCGCCCGCGTCATCCGCAAAGAACTGCGGGCGAGAGGCGTGGAGCACCATCCGGTGGTCTACAGTCCGGAGGAGCCGATGACGCCCGCACAGTTCGAGGCTCCGCCTCCCGGCCGCCGCTCGGTTCCCGGCTCGCTGATCTGGGTGCCCGCCAGCGCCGGTATGCTTCTCTGTCAGTATGTGGTGGGGGAGTTGTGCGATCTGTAAAGACAAAAGCCTGTTTCCTGTGTTTTATCCACAGAAAGCAGGCATTTTAATTGTGCAAAATATATAAAAAATACTCGTAATTCTTTACGTTAAATTAGAAAAGACGCTTGAATCGTACGCAAAAACATGGTATATTGTCTTTGTAATTCGGAGACGAAGAGAGGCTCCGTTTGATTTCTGAGGCACCCGGGAACCGGGGTCCCAGACAATTTTAAGGAGGAAATACCTATGAAAAAGATCCTTGCGTTCGCGCTTGCCCTGTGCATGATCTTCGCTCTCGCCGCCTGCGGAGGCGGCGCAAAGAAGGAAGAGGCTGCCGGCCCCTTC
>CADAAM010000157.1 GCA_902785905.1 Oscillospiraceae bacterium
TAGCGGATGCCGACGCAGGAGCCCTTGGCGGGCAGCTCAAAGCCGTCGCCCTCGGCGAAGGTGATGAGGCGGAAGTCGGGGTTGGAGGTCATGTAGGCGGGGGCGTTCTCCACGTTGACGACGATGGCGTCGCAGGCGCCCTGCTGGAGTCTCGCGACCATGTCGGGGATGCTGGAGACGGGGTTGAGGTGCTCAACACCGTTGATCTGGTCGATGACGGTGTCGAGGGCCGTGTCCTTCTGGCCCAGGACGCTCGCGCCGCTGAAGTCCTGGATGGTCTTGGCGCCCTCAAAGGGGGAGCCCGCGTTGACCATCATGCCGTACTCGGTGGCGTGGTAGGGGGTGGTGAAGTTGATGGCCTCGCGTCTCGCGGCGGTGTCCATCATACCGGCGATGATCGCGTCGATCTGGCCCTCATTCAGAGCGGGGATCAGGCCGTCCCAGTCCATCTTGACGATGACGAGCTCAAGGCCCAGGTAGTCGGCGATGATCTTCGCCCACTGCACGTCGTAGCCCTCGGCGTATGCGCCGGGCACGTTCTCGATGGGGACGTTGGTGTCGCTGGCCTCGGACTCCTGCCAGTTGTTGGGGGCGTAGGCGCACTCCATGCCGACACGGAGCTGGCCGTTGAGGTACTTGAGCTCCTCATAGGGGGCGGCGCTCTCGGCGCTGGCCGTCGCGCACAGGGAGAGGAGCATCATCAGGGACAGCAGGACTGCCGCAAGTCTTCTCAGGTTGTTCATGGTTTTTCTCCTTAAATTCATATTTGACAGGGGCGCATGAAAAATGCCGCAGACGCGGTCTCGCGTCTACGGCACATGAATTCTTATCCAGCCGGGGCCCCGGCCAAAGATTCTGCACTCGATAGCGCTCCACTCGCGTGACAGTCCGGCGGATCTTATCCGACGGCCCAGCGGTGCGACACGCAGCTGTGTCTTCCCCGCTTCGGCGGCGTCCCCTTTCGTCTCCCGCAAAAGCTGCTTTCCAGCAGGAGCTTACTGATGAACCCCGCGCCTCTATCTTGGTTCAGATGATAAATGCCCCGGCCCCGTTTGTCAAGGTCGAAATGAATTTTCTTCCACTCTGTGCAAGTTTGCAAAAGAGAGTTTCTCTTTTTTGTGCTAAAGTGCTAAACTTATGCTGCCTGCGCCTCCGGGTTCACAAGGGAATCGCTGTTGACCGGGAAGGTGAAATAGGTGTCGGGATAGGGCTCATCCTCGAGCGTGAAGTGCCACCACTCCTCCGCCAGCGGCTTGAAGCCGTGGCCCAGCATAGCCTCGCGCAGGAGCATGCGGTTCTGATACTGCTCGTCCGTGATGCCGGTATAGTCCGGGTGGCTCAGCTCGCCGAAGTAATCGAAGGTGCCGCCCATGTCGACCTCTTTTTCGGTCTTCATGTCAAAGAGCGTGAGATCCACCGTGCTGCCGCGGCTGTGCCCGGAATGCTCCGCGATGTAGCCCTGCGGGAAAAGTACGTCCTTCTCGAGTTCGGGATAGAAGTATTCCTTCATGCGGGTGTCCTCGGTGTCCAGCGCCCAGTTCATGAAGTTGGTCACAGCCCGCTGCGGGCGGTAGGCGTCGTAGATTTTCAGGCGATAGCCCTTGGCAGTCAGCTCGTCGCTGACCTCCCTCAGGGCTGCGGCCGCCTCCTTGGTCAGAAAAGCCAGCGGCTCCTCATAGCCGTCGATCCGATCCCCGACGAAATTATAGGTGGAATAATAGCGGATTTCCAGAATGGCGTCTGGGACAGCCTCACTCAGCAGCACAAAGTCGGAGGCGTCGTCGGAGAGGATGACATCGTCTCCGTCCTCGCCCATCATCTCCCGGATTGCCTCATCGTCGACGCTTACGCCGAGCTCCGCGGCCTTCCGGAGCCACTCCTGCGCCTTCTCCTCGTCCCGGTCGACGCCTCTGCCCACCTGATAGTAAGCGCCCAGAGCGGCCATTGCCCAGGGGTAGTTGAGTTCCGCCGCCTTTTCGAGCCACTCTCTGGCCTTGCCGTAGTCCTGTTCGACGCCCAGACCCTCGTCATATATGTTGGCAATGCTGAACATGGCTGTGGGATCTCCGAGCTCCGCGCCCTTCTGATACCAATCAAGCGCCTTTTTGCCATCCTGCTCAAAGCCCAGACCCATCATGGCGTTGTAGCCCAGGGCGGTATAAGCGCCCTCGTTTCCGAGCTCCGCCGCCTTGAGCAGCCATTCGTTGGCCTTGGCGTAATCCTGCTCGACGCCTTTGCCGTACTGATACATCAGGGCAAGGTTATACATTGTGTAATATTCACCGAGGTCCGCCGCTTTCCGATACCAGTCCAGCGCCTTGACGTAATCCTGCTCGACGCCGACTCCCGCGTCGTACATATAGCCGATCATCTGCATCGACGGTGCGTAGTCCATCTCCGAAGCCTTGAGGAAAAGCTCCATGGCCTTGTCGTAATCCTGTTCAAGCGCCCAGCCATAGAAATAGAACCTTCCCAGGACGTAGACCGCCTTAGGATCCCCGGCCTCGGCGTCCGCCTGTACCAGCGGCAGCGCCTCTTCATAGCGCTCCTCGTCGATCAGATCCTTCCAGTTCTCAGCGTCAGCATATGCGAACGAGGCCGTGGAGAGGAGCAGCAGTGCTGCCAGCAGTACGGAAATGAGTTTTTTCATGCGGATTCCTCCTTGTTATTTTCTGAAAATGCCTGTTTTCAGTGTAACACGGGATATGAAGATCAGCAATATGTTTAGGGCAATACCGCACAATTCGGCAAGAGCAGATTCTGAGAAAAATTGAGTTCTGATAAAGGCACTTTTTCGCAGATGTACTTTGTGTACCTCAAGAAAAAGTGACGAAATCAGGGCGCAAATTTTCCGGAAGATGCCGAAGGCGGATTGTGCGGTGTTGCCTTATCATTCTGCCGACCAGAAATTCGCCCTCGACGGCTTCAATCAGCACGTCGCGGAGCTCGCCTCGCAGGCCCGTTCCTTTTACCTTGACCGGCATATAGGTGTCGCTGTGGCCGGTGCAGAAGCCGTCCTCTTCGGACTCGAAGAGGACAGGCAAAACCTGTCCCGCACAGGCGGCGAGAAAGTCCCGGTGCATGGCGTTGCACAGTCTCTGCGCCTCATGCGCCCGCTTTTCCTTGAGCGCTTTCGGGCACTGATCCGGCATTTTGTCGGCGGGCGTACCGGGGCGGCGGGAATAGGGAAAGACGTGCATGGCGGCAAAGCGGCACTTTTCCAAAAAAGTGAGGGTGTCGGCCTGGTCCCCGTCCGTCTCGCCGGGGAAGCCTGTGATGAGGTCGCCGGTCAAGGCGCAGCCGGGGAAATATTGGCGCAAAAGCGCGGTCTTCTCATAGAAGGTTGCGCAGTCATATTTGCGGTTCATGGCCTTGAGCGTGCGGTCGCAGCCGGACTGCAGGGAGAGATGGAAGTGGCGGCAGAGCTTCCCC
>CADAAM010000158.1 GCA_902785905.1 Oscillospiraceae bacterium
GGAGTATGAAACCGCGCTGACGGCAAAGCTCAACAACTTTTACGTGTCGATCACCAGATTCGACGCGGCGGAGGTTGCGGCGGAAGTCGAGCATGCCCGTGAGATTGAGAAGCAGATGGCCAAAGAGGCCAGAGAAAAGCTGCGTGCGGAAAGGTCCGAAACCTTTAAAGAAACGGTCGCCCAGAAGAGCGAGGAGTTGAAAAACTGGTTCTCCAACCTAGGGAAATAAGAGGTCTGCCGTACTGGCCATCCTCATTATACCAGTTTCCTTTTGCCTAATCTCGGATTATTGAAAATCATAGATAAAAATGAAGTTTTCATAGACTCGCTCAAACGGTCGCAAGCAAAAAAACATTGATATTCCTTGATTTCTGCAATATGCTTCGGTTGTTACGAATTTATGACCAGAGGCAATTTGACAAAGCATCTCTTTTCTGGATGATAGTCGGCCTTGGCCGAGGGTCAAATGCATGACCTGAGCAGAAAGAGAGAAACCACTTGATATCTTTTTCGGGCGCACAAGACAATAAAAGAGGCTGATTCAATGCGAATTGGCCTCTTTTCTGCATTTTCTGAGCAAATTTGTTTTTGCTGTCTTCAAGATAATTCAACAATAATTCAACTCGCCCCCAAATCACCGTCTTGAGCATGAGAAAGCCGCTCTTGAAAGGCGGCTCTAATGTGATTGTTTCCATCTGTGTGATCGCATATTTCAGCTAAATCTTGAACGCTTTTAACCTTAATGCTTTTTATCTCGTCAACAAATATTGTCATATCAACAGCAGTTACTTTTTCAAGTTTTTTAACCATTAGATCATTATATCGTGGGACACCGCAGCGGGCGAAAGACAGCTGTGTGTTGCTTTTGTGACAGTTCCTGTGCTATACTTCAGCCATCAAAAACGAAGGGAGACAACATCATGTCTGAAAAAACAACTGTCAACGATCAGGAGCTTGAGAACGTAAACGGCGGTATGTACTGCACCGTCAATACCGGAGACTCCAGAAACGCCGCAATCAGAATCGCGCCGGGTCTGAATACCGAGATCATCGGCTCGCTGCCGAACGGCACCGTGGCGAATACGACGGGAAGATTCACGCGCGTGGACGGCCGCAACTGGGCAGAGATCAACTACCCGATGTATGGCTGGATCAAGGGAAGCATCCTCGGTTTTGAATACTGATACTATTTCTTGATTAAATTCTTTAATCAAGAAAGCCGCAGTTCCCGCGGCGTTTTCAGCGTGAAACGCTGAAAACACGTCTCATACAAGAACCTCTAGTATGACAGGCAACTGTCGATCAACCGGCAGCGAAAGCACCAATCCGATGGATGGGTGCTTTCGCTGTATGCTTTATAGAATAAGTCAAGAAGCAGTATCCAGGAAGCTCACGATCGCTTCCACGGTCCGGGCCTGCTGCTCCGCCGCGCTGATCGCCGCCTGCCCGTCTCCCCTCTGTGCGCCGTAGCAGCCGAAGCCGGCATGGCTGCCGCCCTCGATGATGAGCTCGCGGCTGTGCTCGGGCCAGTATTGCTTGTTTTGCTCGTAGATTTCCCGGTTCAGAACGCAGTCCCTGCTCCCGTAAATGCTGAGCAGTCCGGCCGTCGGCGCAAGCTCTCTGTCCGCATAGGCGGCGAGCAGGATCACACCGTCCGTCTCTTCGCTGTGCAGGGCAGCATATCTGGCGGCCATGATGCCGCCGAGAGAATGGCCCATCAGATACCAGCTGTCATAGTCATACATGGCAATCAGTTCATCCGGCGCGCTGCCGTCAAATATTGCCATGTGAAAAGGCGGGCTGAGGAGGAAGCAGTCCGTCCCCCGCTCGGCCAGCTCAAAAAGCAGAGGTGCGTACGCGGTCTCCTCGACCCTGGCACCCGGGAAAAACACGATTGCCCGTTCTGTCCCCGGTCCGTCGAAGAAGAAGACGCCGTCAACCTGCGCAACATGTACGGATTCACCGCCCGCGAGGCAGGCCGCGGCCTCATCGTCGGCATGGTAGTAGTTTTCAAGATACCCAAAGCTCACAGCCGCCATCAGCAGCAGGCCGATCGCGGCGGCCGCAATCCCCTTCTTTGCCGACCGGAAAGCGGGAAGCCTGACAAGCAGGCAGGACAGGCCCCACCCGACCGCCATGCACAGCACGGCCGCAAGCAGGCAGATGAGCATATATTTCAAGCGCATACCTTCCGTTCCTTTTATACTGGTCTCCCATAAAACGGCTTAAAGCTGTTTTATAGCGCCAAAGGCGCGTCGGAGACCTATGAGACGTGTTTTGTGCCCAAGGGCACAAAACTGGCAGCGCGCTTTGCGCGATGCCTTTTCGTTAAAACGAAAAACAGTATTACAAGCGCCGAAAAGCCGGCCCGCGTTCCAAGCAGCGGAGCGCGGGCCGGTTTGGGGCATCTGCCGATTTGTGCTTATGCCTCGTCTCTCAGCTTGAGGTAGAGGGCGGCGTTGGCGTTGTGCATGTAGGGGGCCGTCCAGAAGGTTAGGCCGATGCCGAGGGTCAGGATGCCGAGCAGTATCCAGCCGATGAAGGAGAGATCCAGCAGGAAGGCATGCCACTTGTTGCCGTCCATCATCTGACGTGATCTGGTGATGACCTCGTTGGCGGAGAGCTCGGGTTCATCCGCCAGGATGAAGGGCACCATGCGGTAGGAGTAGCCCTTGATGATGCCGGGGACAATGAGCAGCAGCGTCCACAGGCAGAGGTAGAGGTCGCGGAGGAACAGCGTCGCGAAGTTGTGCCAGTAGTGCTGAAAGCCGAGCTTGATCATCCCGAAAGGCGCGGGGGTCTCATCGACGTTGCTCATGAAGAAGGCGTTGCCGCCGACGTTGATGGGGTTTGCCAGAAAAACACGGATCAGCAGGCCGATCACCAGAACGACGCCGATCACGCCGAGGACGACCAGCGCAGCAGCGAGCTGATCCTCCGGGCTCATGCTGCCGAAGGTTCCCTCGACGTCGATCTCCTGGGTCTTGCGCGAGGTCGCGGCGGAGGCGCCGGTAGTGAAAATCGCCATCAGGAATGCCACCAGTACGCACAGCCAGTAGTTTCCCTTAAAGGCTCTCTTTCCTCTCTCTTTGATTTCTGCAATAGTCCACATGTTAAATCCTCCCTTTTCATATTGTTATTACAGCTTGTTGTCTCACGCTTTGTGTGGCAAGCATAGCATACGCAATGTCACAGAAGCATCACAGCGCTCCTGTCTCAGGTCTTGGTAAAGCTCATTCCGTCCGCGGCGTTCTCCTTGTTGTCCAGCCAGACGATCACGCCGTTGGACCAGACCAGGCTGCCGCTGCCGTCGCTGTAGACCAGGGTGTCGCTGTGGTGGGTCTGGTCGGTATACAGGACGTTGATACGGCTGGCGCCGGTGTAGTTCATAACGCCGTTGGAGCCGAAGTGCTGCCCCAGTTGACTTCCACGCTGTAGACCTGCGGGCCGCCCCGTATGATCATGCTGGCGCGGCCGCAGACATAGGTGCCTGCATAGGGGTCGGTGCTTGTCGTCATGGGCTGGGGCTGGTTATAGGCGGTCTGCATCTGGCCCGTGCCGGTCTGGGTCTGTATCAGGTTTGGCGGGATCTGGGTCTGGGCCGTCGCTGCCGCCTTCCTGACATAGATGGTCGCCGCGCCGCTCTTGGTGGAGCCGATATTGTTGGTGAACAGGCAGTAGGCCTTCCAGCCGTTCATGTCGGCCGGGATGTTCTTGAGCTGCGTCGTGCTGGCGTAGCCCTTGGTGACCTCCACTGACGAAGTGCCACTCGGCATAGACGGCGTTTTCATACTTGGCCACGAACCAGCAGGAGCCGCCCGGCTCCACAGTCTCATCCGTGGGGCTCTTGGTCACGGTGGGCGCGCCGGGCACGGACGCCGCTGCCGCGGTGTTCGCCGGGGCTGCCGCAAAGCCCGCCGGCGCGCTTGAGCCCTTGATGGTGATGGTGGCGGAGCTCGTATCGACCGAGCCGAAGTCGTTGCTGAAGCGGCAGTAGGCCCGCCAGCCGTTCATATCCGCGGGGATGTTCTTGAGCTGCGTCGTGCTGGCGTAGCCCTTGGTAACCTCCAGCCACGGGAAAATCGTGTTGATCTGTTCATATGTATAGTCCGTCCCGCTGGGGCTGACGAAGTGCCAGACCGCCCACTTGGCATTGTCATACTTGGCCACGAACCAGCAGGAGCCGCCCGCCTCCACGATCTCGTCCGTGGGGTTCTTGGTCACGACCGGCAGGTTGGTTCTCGTCTGGGTCTGTGAGGGCGTCGATACCGGTATCTGGAAAGGCGCGGCCGTCTGCACCGGGGCGGCCGTCTGTACCGGTGCCGCGGTCTGGATCGGGGCGGCGGTCTGCACCGGCGCGGCGGTTTGAATCGGGGCGGGCGTCAGGACGACGGCAGGCGTCGGCTCCGGCGTGGTCAGAAAGGCATCCACCGGCGTCGGCTGCGCAGGGGCCGGTGTCTGGGAAATACCCACAGGCACGGGCGTTACGGTTTTCTCCCGGCAGCCGCAGAGCGAGAACGCCAGACCCGCGATTAAAAGAATGCAGAGAAAGCGTTTCGTATTCATGGTATCACCTCGATTGTTCGATTCATTCATCTGACGAAAGGAAGCGGAAAAATGTTTCAATTTTTACTAATAATACCATGAATACACATCCGGTTCAAGCGGTTTTATTTATTTGCCGTGCGCTGCACGCCGTAGATGCCGATCAGGATCAGCACGCAGCACAGCGCACCGAGCGGAGGCAGAGGCTCATGCAGGATGAGCGCCCCGGCGAGAACCGATACCGCGGTGGTGAGATTGGCAAAGACCGTCGCCCGTGCCACACTGAGCACGGACAGGCTGTAGCTCGACAGGAAGTAGCAGACCACGGAGCACAAAATTGCCAGATACAGCACAGCCGCCGTGTAGTCCGGCGAGCCCAGAGGCCGGACATAGGCCGCCATATCCCCGCGCACGGAGATAAGCGCCAGAGCGGTGAAGACGACAGCCCCGATCCCGAGCATGCTGTAGCTGCGTTCAAAGGACGTATAGCTCCGGGAGATGCCGCGGTTGAGCAGCGTATAGATCACGGCGGAGAAGACCGCCACCAGCAGTGCCAGCACGCCGATCCAGTCCAGCGTCCCGCTGCTGCGGTTGAGAAGGCCGATGCCGATCACGCCGCACAGGGACAGCAGGCTGAACAGCGTCTGCCCCATGGTGGGCTTCTCTTTTAAAACCGGCACGGCGGCCAGGATGCTGAAGATCGGAATCATGGAGATCATGACGCCGGAGAAGATCGTCGTCGAATGGAGGATGCCGTACTGCTCACCGAAGAAGTAGATCACCGGCTCCATGAGCCCCAGGATCAGCAGCGGCCGGATCGGCTTTTCCCGCAGACGGCAGTCGGCGATGTGTGTCACGACAAAGAGACTCATCACGAGAAAGGCCGTGAGAAAACGGTGACTGAGAAGCACGATCACCGGCGCTGTATTCAGGGCGATGCGCGAGGCCATAAAGCTCAGGCCCCAGAGGAACTGGCAGATCGTGGCCGCCAGCAGGCCTTTTCGTTCGGGTGCTCCGTTCATCCCGTTCTCCCCTCTTCTCCGTAATCATTCCGCGTTTCCGGCTCCACCGGAAAGCGCGCGGCGCAGTATAACACACTTCGCGGCAAAACACAAGCGCCCGCGCCCTCCCTTAACATTCAGCCCGAAACTTTTTACAACAGGGCTGGCGCTCACCGGACAAGTATGATATAATTTTTATAATTAACGCACTATGACAAGGAGGCGACGTAATGAGCAATGCCATGATGCTGGAGCTGTTCGGATATCTGGGCTCCTTTCTGGTTCTGGTATCCATGCTCATGACCTCGGTGGTGCGGCTGCGCGTGATCAACCTGATCGGCAGCGCCATCTTCTCGACCTACGCGATCCTGATCCGCTCCTATCCGACGGCCCTGCTCAACGGCTGTCTGGTGTGTGTCAACCTCTACCACCTGCTCAAGCTCCGCCGAAAAAGCTACGAGATCCACCCGCTCGGCGTCGGGGAGGGCTTCACCGCCTGGTTTGTCGCCAAGTACCGGCACGACATTGAGCGCTACTTCCCCGCCCTCACGCCCGAAGGCGCACAGGCCGCGGAGGGCTGGGCCGTCTTCTATGACAACCGGGCCGCGGGCCTGCTCCTGGGCCGACGGGACGGCGGGCGTTTTGACGCGATCCTGGACTATACCTCCCCCGACTTTCGGGACAGCTCCGTCGGCACTTTTCTCTACGCGCAGCTTCCCGCCCTCGGGATCAGTGAGCTCTCCTGCCCCGGCGGCAGTCCGGAGCACGCGCAGTATCTTGAAAAAATGGGCTTTGTCCCGCAAGGGGACGGGCGCTACGCGAAGCGGCTGGCGGGGCAGTAAGACAATGCCGGACATTTGCTCTCGCCGAATGATGCTTAAGGCAACACCGCACAATACGCCTGCGGCATCTTCCGGAAAAACCGTGCCCTGATCTCGTCACTTTTTCTTGCAATACACAAAGTATTCCAGCGAAAAACTGCCTTCATCAGAACCCGGTTTTTCTCGGAATCTGCTCTTGCCGCATTATGCGGTATTGCCTTAATTTTTCTTAAATGGGTATGAGCCCGGAAAATAATGTGTTATAATGAGCGCAGCACACAGCAAGGAGATTTACCATGACACAGTCATTGATCGACCGGCGCTTTTATGAGGCCATCCTCCGATTTGAGGAGAGCGACGAGGCGCAGGATACTTACTATAAAATTATGGACACGTCCGTGGAGCGAAACGGCAAGACCTACACCGTCCGCGACCAGATCCTGCGCGCCTACGCCATGCTCTTCTGCGACGACATCGGCGCGGTGGCGGGCCAGAAGGCGAGCCCCGAGGACGTGGCCGCCACCGCCGACCGCCTCTATGTCGGGGAGCTCCGCTTCGACCCCAAACACTGGTACCGTATGCAGCACCACTTCCCCGTGATCGACGAGGACAACTACGATCGCTTTGCCGCCCTGGTCATTGCGGATCTGCGCGCCGGGCCCCTGCATGAGGCCGCCGCGAACGGGGACGAGATGCTCCTCGTCGGGGAACTCAACCCCCTGATGATGAGCAGTGAGGAGCGGCAGCACCAAAAGGTCCGCAGGGTGTCCGATTCCGCCCTGCCCGTCAGAGGAGACGAGACATGACCATTCTGAACGTGCTCAAGGACGCCCGGTCGCTGCAGAACGTCGGCCGGATGGTGACTGGCCTGGTCCCGGAGGCGGAGCTGCTGTCCTTTGAAAACGGCCTGCCCGCTCTGGCGGCGGCCCGTGAAAAGGAGATCGACGTCGCGGTGCTCGAGACGGAGCTGCCGGAGCTGAACGGGCTTGATCTCGGCCAGTACCTCCAGGAGCTCTACCCTCTCGTCAACCTGATCTATCTGTCGGAGAACACGGACAGAAGCTATGACGCCATGCGCCAGCATGCGAGCGGCTATCTGATCGCCCCGCCGACGCAGGCTCTTATGCAGCGGGAGCTGGAGGATCTCCGCCATCCGGCGGTACAGAAGAAACAGAAGCGCGTCTTTGCTCAGACCTTCGGCAACTTTGAGCTCTTTGTGGACGGCAAGCCCGTGGCCTTCAAGTATTCGCGCACCAAGGAGCTTGTGGCCGTACTGGTCAACAACCGGGGCGCGCAGACCACCAACGGCGAGATCATCGCCTGCCTCTGGGAGGACGACGGCGACCCGGAAAAAAAAGCCTCCTATCTCAGCAACCTGCGCCAGGACCTGCAGAACACCTTCACCCGCCTGCGCCTGAACGGGATCATCCTCAAGCAGCGCGGCAGTCTCGCGATCGCCGCGGACAGGATCGAATGCGATCTCTATGACTGGCTGGAAAACAAGGGCGACTCCAAATATCACTACCTCGGCGACTATATGAACCAGTACAGCTGGCCGGAGTATATGCATGCGGAGCTGGATGAAATCAGCTACGCCATGGAGGAGTGACTGTGTGACAGTTGTGTGAGAAAAGCTGTGTTATGATAGGCCCGTAAGCAAGAGAAAACATAGAAATTTACGATATTTGAAAGGAGATTTCATCATGAGCAGCATCGACAAGATTAACGATCAGGAACTGGAAACCGTGGCAGGCGGCACCATCACGCAGGATCAGGCGCTGGCAAAGGCGCTGGAGAAGGCCGGTCTCAAGAAAGAGCAGCTTGACTTCATCAAAAAGATCGAGCCCGATTTCGAGCACGGCAGGCAGATTTTTGAAATCTCGTTCTATAAGGACGGCTTCGAGTACGAGTTCGACATCGACGCGGGCAACGGCAACGTCCTCAAGTACAAGAAGGAATGGGATTGAATTTTACAGGCGTTTGCCGGGAGCATGACCGCCCCCGGCAGACTCGCATGAAGTAAAAATCTGAGAGGAGGAGAAAATCATGAACAAGAAGAGCTTACTGTGCCTTCTGCTGACGGCGGCAATGCTGTTCTCTCTGACCGTCTGCGGATGCGGCGCAGCCTGGGCGGATACGCCCGACATCGACGCGCAGCTGGGCCTCATCCAGTCGAAGCTGGATACCCTCAAGCAGAACGACGGCGGCACCTGGTACTACACCGTTGCAGACCTCAACCACAACGGCTGCCTGGAGTTCATCGCGGCGCACCAGCATAAGATCGACCGCTCGGCCAACCTCAAGGTCTGGGAGGTCAGCGCGGACGGCAGCTTGACAAGGACCCCGAGGAGTCCTTCCCCGACATCCTCACGGACAGCACCGACACCTATCACGACCCCGTGACCGACACCTGGTCGTATATGTTCTATGACAACATCATGCTCTCACCGCGTGAGGTCTACACCAGCAAGAGCGCCTACCACCTCAAGGACGGCGTCGTCGGCTACGCGGCCTACGCTGTGGAACACACCGTCTCCGAAAACGGCGTGAGAAACGTCTCTCACACGGACGCAAACGGCATCACCATCTCCCCCGAGCAGTACAATGCCGCCGGTGTTGAGGCCTTTGCCGGAGCCGAGAGAAGCAATACCAGCTTTGACTGGATCAAGGCCGAGGACCTGGGACAGCTGTCCCGCCTGGCCGACAGCTACGCGGTGTTCACCGGACGAAAAGAGCCGACTGAGGTCTTCCCCGTTCCGAAGATTGAAGTCGTAGATCAGCCCGCAGCGCCCGCGGCCCCCGCGGAGCCCGTCCCGACGCTGACGCCCGCCTCCGCGGCGGCGCCCGCGCAGAACACCCAGCCCCTCTACCTCAGTGTCACGAAGAACCCCACCAATGAGAGCAAGAACGAGGGCGGCACCGCAGTCTTCGTCTCCTGCGCCAACGCCTTTGAGTCCCTGAACTGGACCCTGGTCGCGCCCAACGGCGGCGAGTACACAGTGGCGAATTTCCGCAATGTCTTCCCGCGCGCCAACATCAGCGGTGAGTACAGCACCACGCTTACCATCGGCAATGTGGATAAGGACATGAACAACTGGGGCGCCTACTGCACCTTCTACTACAAGGGTCAGACCGCGCGCACCTCCACGGCTTACATGTATGTCAGCGGCAAGGCGCAGCCCAAGACCATCCCCAGCGGCACCTACTCCGGCACCGTTGTCGACTGGGCCTTCAGCACCGTGACGCTCAGTATTGAGGGTGTCAACGCCACGATCTCCTGGGACATCTGCGACGTGGTGGGCGACCTCTACTACGGCGCGCCCGCCTGGGTCACCTGGAACGGCAGCAACATCACCTACTGCTACATTCAGGGCAACAAGGCCGCCCCGCAGCCGAGCAGCGGCGCAATGAGCGGTACGATCTACAGCGACACAGCCTCCACCGTGTATGTGGTTCTGCAAAACGGCACAGGCCTGCACCTGAGCGCCTGGCTCGTCAACTGGGTCACCGGCAGTGTGCTTGACGGTGCGAGCTGCACGGTGTACTACAGCGGTTACCCGAGCGAGTCCACGGTGTACCAGATCGACGTGTACGGCTACGAGCAGCCGAGCTCCGGATCGGTGAGCGGCACCGCCTACGAGGGCGGCGGCGGATACGCAATCAACTGTGACAACGGCGTGCAGGTCTTTGCCGACAGCTGGCTCTGCAATGTGAGCGGCACCTTCGTCGACGGCAGCCGCTGCACCGTATACTACAACGGCAGTCTGAGCAACGCCAACATCTACCAGGTCGACATCTACGGCAGCTACGATCAGGGCGGCTGGGCCGGTTCCAACTACTACGACAATATGGGCGGCTGGGCAGGCTCCAACTACTGGGAGAACGAGCTCGCCACGGCCATAAGCGTCTACGGCTACGAGACGGACAATTACGTTCTCTCCCAGAGCGACGGCTATCTTGGCACGCACGTCTCCTACAACCTTGACGGCAGCACCTATGAGGCCGTGTGGTGCCCGGAGTGCGGCGCGGAGGTCTCGCTGGCCATGGAACAGTGCCCCGTGTGCGGCCACTGGCTCTGACAACTGTGTGACACTTCTGTGACAGAAGCTGTGATAAGATGATCCCGCAAGCAGGGAAAACAAACAAATCAAACAAATAAACAATTTTATGGAGGTAACTACTATGTCTATGACCAAACTCGCCGACGACGCTCTGGAGCAGGTCTCCGGCGGCACCATTCTGCGCTATCTCGTTCAGCCCGGCGACACTGTCCAGTCCATCGCCGACAAGTACCATGTCACAAAGGAACAGCTGATGAAGTGGAACAGCATCACCAATCCTGACGCCCTCAAGGCCGGGCAGCAGGTCAAGGTCATGTACTGATCCCGAAGACAGGTCTGCCGGGAGTGCATCCATACGCTCCCGGCAGACCTTCTTGCTTTATTCAGAGGTGTTAAGAGGCGGCCGGCCGTCTCATACTATTTTTCGTTAAAACGGCTCGTTTTAACGAAAAGGCATCGCGCAAAGCGCGCTGCCAGTTTTGTGCCCTCGGGCACAAAACACGTCTCATAG
>CADAAM010000159.1 GCA_902785905.1 Oscillospiraceae bacterium
GAATCAGCCTTGGATCTGAATGGTCTTACGCTCCGGAAGCGCCACCGGCTTCTCCTTCGGGAAATCAAGCGTCAGGACGCCATCCTCAAACTTGGCCTGGACATCTTCTTCCTTGACATTCTCGCCAATATAGAAGCTTCTGGTCATAGAGCCCTCGTAGCGTTCCTGATGGACGATCTTACCCTTCTTATCTTTGCCCTCCTCTTCGATGCCCTTGGAAGCGGTGATCGTCAGGTAGCCATTCTGCAGCTGCAATTCGATCTGATCTTTCTTGAAGCCCGGCAGGTCCACTTTCAGCTCATAGCCTTCATCGTGTTCCTTCAGATCCGTCTTCATCACATGAGCCGCATGTTTGCCATACAGCTTGCGATCCACGTCGGATTCAAAGCCTCTGAACGGGAAGCCCATCCAGTCATCAAACAAACTCTCTCCTGCATTGCATTTCATGTTACCCGAGCAAGGGGGATGGAGGTCATCTATTCGATCTTCGTTCCTCTGTTCGATTATGATTATAGCACCAGTTTTAGCACTGTCAAGAGGCGAGTGCTAATTTCCGCGTGAACAATTTGTGAACATTCTTATATAAGAATTGCTCCGAGATTCTGGCCGACATCTTGTTTTACTCAATCTGCTGCAGTAAATATCACTGCTCCTATTTCCTCATCACTACTCTGCTACGCCTTTTATAGCTTGGGAAACCGTGCGCGCCGCTTCTGCAGCACAGCCTTTTTTGACTCGACTTCCTGCTTCAATTCCCTGATTTCAGGGCTGGCGTCTTCTTCCCGATAGAGCAGCCGGATCAGTGCGTCCTGTTTTTCGATAATCTCATTTTTTACGCTTCTTGTGGGTTCAAGGTTTTCCGCAACCTCTTGCCGCATCTGGGCAACATGTTCTTCCGCTTCCTGCCGCAGCCTCTCTGTCTCTGCCCGGATCTCCTCCATGCGCGCAGCGATTCGTTCCGTTCTATAAATGACCTCCGGATATGCCGCACCTCTTTGCTGATTGCCTCGGTGTCGTCCGCCTCACTGAGCTCAACGCTTGTCTTGACAAGCTTCAGCACAAAGTGGGACATCACGTAGTCCGCGATAAAAACCACTGATAGGGAGAGCGCCATAATCTCCCGGAGAGGAAAGCTCATATGTTCGGAAAGGCGAAGCAGCAGCGGATTGATCAGATCCACAATCACCACGCCGCCCAGCCCGAAGAGGATCAGGTTTCCGATCCAGACCCTGCCGTGCAGGTTCATGGGCTTCTGGCTATAATCCCACCAACGGGCATGGAAGCGTTTCTCCAGTACATAGCTCGTCATATATTCCAGGAAGCCGCACAGAAGGAACGACACCGCAAAGGTCGTGCCGACGGAAAATTCCAGCGGGGCCAGGCCTTTTATCACAGTTGATGAAGCGGTGAAACTGAAAATATTTCAGTGTGACCTCGATGCACCAGCCAAAAAAGGCATAGGCGAAAAACAGCAATATCAGGTTTATCAGGCTTTCCGTCGTCATTTTTCAAACTCCTCCATGTACCGAATCCATACCAACACCCTCGGATATCTTTTTTCCTGTACTTGAATTTTGGACATAAAAAAACCTTAGAAGCCTTGCGGCTCTAAGGTTTGTCCGCCCGATATCTTTTTCGGGCGGACATGGTGGTTGCGGGGGAAGGATTCGAACCAACGACCTCCGGGTTATGAGCCCGACGAGCTACCAGCTGCTCTACCCCGCGATATTTAGCTTTGCTCCTAAGAGCTTAGATATAATATCACGGAGAAGGGCCTTTGTCAATAGTTATTTTTCACTTTTTGGAAATTTCATGTTTTCTCTGCGGGCGCGTCCTTTTCTCCCGCCTCGCCGTGCTCCGACTCGTAGTCGAGCACCTGGCGGAACTGGGTCTCGTAGAGCTCGCGGTAGACGCCGCCGCGCGCGAGCAGCTCGTCATGCGTGCCCTGCTCGGCGATGACGCCGTCCTTGACGACGAGGATGCTGTCGGCCTTGAGGATGGTCGAGAGCCGGTGCGCGATCACGATGTTGGTGCGGCCCTGCATGATGGTCTCCAGCGCATCCTGGATCGCATTTTCCGAGATCGAGTCGAGGGCCGACGTGGCCTCGTCCAGGATCAGGATGCGCGGGTCCTTGAGCACCACGCGCGCGATGGACAGGCGCTGCTTCTCGCCGCCGGAGAGTTTTAAGCCGCGGTTGCCGACTTCGGTGTCGTAGCCGTCGGGCTGATTGACAATAAAGTTGTGGATGTTCGCGATGCGGCAGGCGGCTTCCAGTTCCTCCTCCGACGCATCCTCCTTGGCGTAGAGCAGATTGTCGCGGATGGTGCCGTTGAAGAGATAGCTCTCCTGCGTCACGACGCCGATGTTGGAGCGCAGAAAGCTCAGGTCATAGCTCTTGACGTTGATGCCGTTGATGGAGACCTCACCGCCGGTCACGTCGTAGAGGCGGGGGATGAGGTTGACGAGAGTGGACTTGCCGGAGCCGGAGGGGCCGACGATGGCGTACATCTTTCCGGTGGGGATGGTGAAACAGATGTCGCGCAGGAGGGGCTTTTCCGGCAGATAGGAGAACTTCGCGTGCTCGAAGCGGATGACGCACTCGTCCTCCATCGAGGCCCGGCGCCCGTGGGGCGGAGACACGATGGCGAGCTCCCGGTCAAAGTAGTCAAAGATGCGCGTGAACAGGGCGAGAGAGCGGGTGAAGTCCACCTGAATGTTCAGCAGGGACTCCACCGGACGGTAGAGGCGATTGATGAGCGCGACGGAGGCCGTGATCGTGCCGACGGTGAGCGCAGGGTCGGCGTTGGAGATCATGAGCCAGCCGCCCGCAAAGTAGATCAGCAGGGGACCGACCTGGGTGAACATGCCCATCACCACGCGAAACCACTTGCCGCTGCGCTGCTCCTTGAGCGCGAGGCGCGTGACCTCCTCATTGACGGCGACGAAGCGCTCATACTCTCGTTTCTCGCGCGTGAACAGCTTGACCAGCAGGGAGCCGGAGACGGACAGCGTCTCGTTGATGAGCTGATTCATCTCGTCGCTCTTGGTCTGGCTCTCGTTGAGAAGCTGCCAGCGGGTGCGGCCGACGCTGCGGGTCGGGAGAATGAGCAGGGGAATGACCATGATCCCCACAATGGCGAGCTGCCAGCTCATAGAAAACAGCGCGACAAGCGTCGTCACCACCGTGGCAATATTGCTCACAATACTTGAGAGTGTGCCCGAGATAACGGAGCTCACGCCCGAAATGTCGGTGTTCATACGGGTGATGATGTCGCCCTGCTTCTCGGTGGCGAAGAAGGAATGCGGCATGTGCTGCAGATGGTCGTACATCTGGTTTTTCATGTCGAAGATGATGCGCTGGGAGATCCAGGCGTTGATGTAGCTCTCAAGCACGCTGATGACCTGCGAGAGGGCCAGCGTGAAGAAGGCCATGAGCAGGAGCTGCACAAGCAGCTTCATGTCCCGGCCGACCAGCGCCTCGTCCACGATGCGGCCCGTGATGATCGAGGGCAGCAGGCCCACGGTGGCGGACAGGACAATGGCAACAAGCACCAGCAGAAGCTGGAGCCAGTAGGGCCGGAGATAGGACAGGATGCGCAGCAGAAGCTCCTTTGTCACCTTCGGCATGCTCTGTTTTTCCTCTTCGGAGAGGAACTTGATCGGCCCGCGCGGGCCCGGTCCGGCAGCCATGGAAACACCTCCGTTGACGTTTATATCTTTACCACGCAGATAGTAATTGAATTATAACACGCTGACAAAGAAAAGTGTACAATTTTTGCGCTGCAAATGCGTTGAGACTACACAAAAATAGAACGCAATTCTTACAAAGGCTTTACAAAAGCTGAAAAATGAGATACAATTTATTTGATTGTCGGGAGGATTCCCAAGGCAAAATTTAATGACACGGAGATGAGTTTATGGAGAGACACTACAAGACCATGGACGGCAATAACGCGGCCGCCCATGTATCGTATGCGTTTACCGAGGTAGCGGCGATCTACCCG
>CADAAM010000160.1 GCA_902785905.1 Oscillospiraceae bacterium
CGTCCTCGTCGTGAGCCACGACCGCTATTTTCTCAACAACGTCTGCACGCACATCGTGGACATCGACTACGGCAAGATCAAGATGTACGTCGGCAACTATGACTTCTGGTACGAATCCAGCCAGCTCATCCAGAAGCTCATCAAGGACCAGAACAAAAAGGCCGAGCAGAAGATTCAGGAGCTGCAGACCTTCATCGCCCGCTTCTCCGCCAACAAATCCAAATCCCGGCAGGCGACCTCGCGCCGGAAGCTGCTGGACAAGATCACCGTGGAGGAGCTGCCCGCCTCCAACCGCCGCTACCCCTGGGTCGGCTTCAAGGCCAACCGCGAGCCGGGCAAGGACCGCCTCTTCGTCACCGAGGTATCCAAGACCGTGGACGGCGTGAAGCTCCTCAACAACGTGAGCTTCCTTGTCGGCAAGGACGACAGGATCGCCCTCGTCGGGAAAAACGAGCTCGCCGTGACGATGCTCTATAAGATCCTCATGGGCGAGGAGGAGCCGGACAGCGGCACGGTCAAGTGGGGCGCGAGCATTGAGCCCAGCTACTTTCCCAAGGACCACAACAGCTTCTTCGACTGCGATTACGATCTCATCGACTGGATGCGCCAGTTCTCCGAGGACAAACGCGAGAGCTATCTGCGCGGCTTTCTGGGCCGCATGCTCTTCTCCGGCGACGACGTGTACAAGAGCGTGCGCGTCCTCTCCGGCGGCGAAAAGGTCAGATGCATGCTCAGCCGCATGATGCTCTCGGGCGCAAACTTTCTCCTGCTCGACCAGCCGACGAACCATCTCGACCTGGAGAGCATCGCGGCGCTGAACAACGGCCTTGAGGCCTTCAAGTACAACATCATCTTCTCCTGCCATGACCACCAGCTCACCCAGACGGTGGCCAACCGCATCATTGAGATCACCGACGACGGGATCATCGACCGCCGCTGCACCTACGACGAATACATGCACATCAGCGATCTGGAGAGCGGCGTCAGAGGCTGAGAAAAACGCCGCTCAAGACGAGCGGCGTTTTGGAGTCTTCTGTTTTGATGATTACTCGGCCAGCTTGAAGCTCTCGATGGCGAGCTGGAGAATGGGCTGGACGGTCGCGTTGTCCTGCTCCAGAGCGGAGGAGCTGTAGACCACGATCTGCTTGTCGCGATGACGTTGCCGCCGGCCTCTTCGCTGGCATAGCTGTAGTAGAAGCCGATCAGGTCGCGGCCCTCAAACGGGGAGGGGAGAGACGCGGGCTCGGAGAGCATGGCCTCGCCCAGCTCTTCCTTGGCGGACTGGGCCAGAGAGAAGAGATAGCTGCCGGCGTCGGCGGCGTTCTCCATGCCCATGACTTCTTTCTCCACCAGGCTGACGGTGACGTAGGGGATGCCCTCATCCATGCCGGCGTTGATAATCACAGCGCCGCCGGGAAGCTCATTGGCGACATACTTGCTGTCGTAGTTGACGCTGAAGCCCTTGCTACTGGTGATGGGATAGACGCCGCTGTCGGGCTCGATGCCGGCAGGCGTGGGCTCCGGAGTGGGCTCGGGTGTGGGCTCCGGCGTGGGCTCGGGCGTGGGCTCCGGCGTGGTCTCCACAACAGGCGCCTCGGTGGGTGCGGGCGCAGGCGCGGGCTCCTGCTTCTTACTGCAGGCAGACATGGCGAACAGCATGACTATAACAAGGGCCAGCGCAATGATCCTGTTTTTCATATTTGCTTCCTCTTTCATATCGTTATTATACACAGCGATCTGTATACGCAGATTATTGTAAACCATGCTATGGAATTTGTCAAAAGAATTTCGTCAATTCCTGAAAAAAACAAAAGGATTTTTTTCACGAGCACGGAATCTGAGCGCTCCGCAAAAGAAAAAACGCGGGGGCAGGAACTTTTTGCCGGCCCGCGCGTCATGATATAAGGATTCATAAAAAGCAGAAAGGAGACCCTTTCATGAAAAACAAGTATGGCAGAAGCATTGTCATCGCGCTGCTGACGGCGGCGCTGCTGTGTCTGAGCTTTGTGACCGCCTCCCCCGCCCTGGCGGAGGAACCGGCGCCGGAGCTCAGGACGGTCGACGCCGCGACGGTGGACGAGTTTTTGAAGGCCATCGCCCCGAACACCGTCATCAACCTGACCGGGCGCAGCTATGACCTCACCGGGGCCACGGGCTACGGCGTCTACGGCAGCAAGTACTACGGCTGGAACGAGGTCTATGACGACGGCTGGGAGCTTGAGATCTCGGGTGTTCAAAACCTCACCGTCCGCGCCGCGCGCGCCGGGGCCGAGATCGTCACCGCCCCGCGCTACGCCTGTGTACTGGCCTTTGTCAACTGCGAGAACGTCACGCTTGACGGCTTTATCGCCGGCCACACCGACGGCCCCGGCTTCTGCACGGGCGCGGTGCTGCACATGCTCGGCTGTCGGGATATGAGCGTCACGGGCTGCGACCTCTACGGCTGCGGCACCTACGGACTGGAGCTTGACAAGTGCCGCGGCGTCCACGCCCTCGGCACCACCATCCGCGACTGCAGCTACGGCGCGCTCTACGCCAATGCCTGCTCCGACGTGCTGCTGGACGACTGCGCCGTTCACGGCATCGAGGGCTACGGCGGAGTCTTCAACTTCTATTCCTGCCACGACTGCGCCGTCATCAACTCCATGGTGCGCAGCTGCACCATTCCGTCCCTGGCGGAGCTCCACTCCGCGCGGGACATCTACATGGCGGGCTGCGAGATCAGCCGCAACAGCTTTGACGGCACGTTTTTCTGCGCCCCCTACCCGCTGGTGCTGGAGGGCTGCGTCTTCAAGGGCAACAGCAGCGCCTACGGCTGGTACAACGACTCCTGGCAGCAGAGCGAGCGCGTCGTCGATCCCGAGGGCAAGGTCTACGGCGACGGGGATTTTGAGACCCTTACGCTTAAAGAGAACGTGAGCTGGACCGCGCCCGAGGAAATCAAGTTCAGCTCCTCGCCCGTCGAGACGAGCGAGGACGGCATGATCCACGTCAAAACCGTGGACGAGCTGCTCAGCGCCATCGGCCCCGACAGGACCATCTATCTTGAAGACGGGGTCTATGATTTGAGCACCGCGAGCGCCTACGGCACGGGCAGCAGCGATTATTTCAGCTGGGTGAGCGGCTTCGACGGCCCGCAGCTTGCGATCCGGGGCGTGGAGAATCTCACGATCAAGGCGGCGGGACCGCACCGCGCGCGCATTGTGGCCGTGCCGCGCTACAGCGAAGTGCTGTACTTTGAGGACTGCAGCGCCATCACCCTCAGCGGCTTTACGGCGGGACACAATCCCGTGATTGCGGACCAGGGCTGCGCGGGCGGCGTGCTGAGCTTTTCAAACTGCCGGGACTTCAGGGTGGAGGACTGCTCCCTCTTCGGCTGCGGCATTGTGGGCGTCTCCTGCATGGGCTGCTTCGGCGGCGAGGTCGTGCGCACCGAGATCCACGACTGCTCCGACGGGGCCTGCTACTTCTATGACAGCCGCGACATCGCGCTGACCGACTGCAACATCCACGACATCGGCAGCTATTACGGCAGCTATTTCTATCAGGTCTACAGCTGCCGCAACATCACCGTCAACGGCAATACCCTGAACGAGGGGACCTGCTGACCCTCTGAACGAAACAAACAGCGGAAGGCCGAAAGCCTCCCGCTCAAGCTGTCGACAAAGTGTTGACAGCTTGAGCGGCAAAAATGGGAACTTCCAAAAAAGTTCCCATTTTTGCGTGGATTGTACGTGAAGGGGGACTCCCCGTCCCCCTTCACAGATCCCCCTTACAAGACCAGTTTGTCTACGGTCTGCGCGGGAGGCCGAAAGCCTCCCGCTGTTTCGTCATCTGTCAAAATCAAGTTCCGTCACGCCGAAATACTTTTCCGCAAAGTCCACCTTCTCCACGCGAAATTCCTTTCCGCGCAGATATTCGAGACTTCCGGCGCCGGTGGGGAAATCGAAGCGCAGGCGGTAGGAATACAGGGCCTGCCCCTTTTCCTCGAAGCCCTTGTTGAAGCGCTCGCTGCCGTACTTCCCGTCGCCCAGGAGCGGCCAGCCCGCGTGGGCCATCTGGACACGGATCTGGTGGGTCCGGCCCGTCAGCAGGCGGCACTCCACCAGAGAGAGCGGGCCGCGGCTTAAAAGCGTGCGGTACTCCGTGACGGCGGTCTTCGCGCCGGGCTCGGGCCTGTCCTTGACGAAGACCTGGTTTTTCTTCGCGTCCTTGAAGAGAAAGTTTTCAAGCCGCCCCGACGCGGGCTTCGGCTTTCCCTGCACGGCGCAGAGATAGAATTTTTCGATCTCCCGGTCTCGGATCTTGTCGTTGAGGATGCGCAGGGCCTCCGCGTTTTTCGCCGCGATGACGATGCCGCCGGTGTTGCGGTCGATGCGGTTGCAGAGGGCCGGGGCGAAGGCGTTTTCCTCTTTGGGGCGCCACTCCCCTTTCTGCGCCATGTAGGCCTGTACGTTTGCGATCAGGGTGTTGTAGTCCCAGACCCCCGCGCTGTGACAGAGGACGCCCGGCTTCTTGTCGAGCAGGAGGAGGTTTTCGTCCTCGTACACGATGTTCAGCCGCGGGGTGCCGACCTTGAGGTATGAGTTTTCCTCGCGCGGCTTTTCAAAAAACTCGTCGTTGATGTAGAGCCGGACGAGGTCGCCCGTTTCAAGTCTCGTGTCGCGTTTGGCGCCCTTGCCGTTGAGCTTGATGCGCTTGAGGCGGATGTATTTCTGCAGCAGGGACTCCGGCAGAAGCGGCACGGCCTTGCCCACAAAGCGGTCCAAACGCTGCCCCGCATCGTTGTCCCGGATGGAAAACTCCTTCATTTGAACAAAAAATCCCCTTTATGTAACCCGTTTTTTTGCATTATACTATAAGAAATAACTGTTGACAAGTCCTGTCAAGTAATCTATAATACTTAAGCGACTGTGGCGAGGTGCTTATTATGCGTCTGAATCTGAGTGCAATCATCGAAATGCCGGGGAGCTCTCTTCCCTTTGAATGTGAGCTGGAAACCGACAATTTGGATTTTCCCTCGGTGAGGGCGTATCCGAGCAGGCCCCACGCGGAAGGCCGCATCTATAACGAGGCCGGCATCCTTCGGCTGGTGGGGACGCTGACGGCAGAGATGATCTGTGTCTGCGACCGCTGCGGCGAGGAGTTTGAAAGCCTCAAGGAGATGCCGCTTGACGCCACGATCGTGGAGGAAAACCCCGAGGACGATCCCGCGCTCTTCACGCTGGAGGGAAACGAGCTCGACCTCAGCGCTCTCCTCAGCACCTGCTTCATTCTGGACATGGAGACCAAGTTCCTCTGCCGTGAGGACTGCAGGGGCCTGTGTCCGAAATGCGGGAAAAATCTCAACCTCGGCCCCTGCGGGTGCCGGAAATCCCTTGATCCAAGATTTGCTGTGCTTGAGCAGCTTTTGGATAAATGATTTGAATTATGAAGCTGCTCAGAACAGCTGTCAACAGGAGGTGTCAACATGGCAGTCCCAAAAGGAAAAGTATCGAGACAGAGACGTGACAAGAGGCGTTCTTCCGCTTTCTGCATGCCCCATCGTGTCTGCAAGGCTTGCGGTCAGTACAAGGGCCGGACAGTCATCGCTGTTGAAGAGAGCAAGTAAAGCTGCTTGAGGAGGAAAGGTGTGAAGCCCTTCCTCCTTTTGCATTTTTCTTTGGGAAACGCTGATCAAATCGCCGCACGCATCCCGTCGGCATATTTCCCGCCTGACTTTGCCCGAAAAGTTCGACATACACAAAGTATGCCTTCACTTTCCGGTCTTCGTCAGACGAAAAATCTGCTCGCCGGTCTGTGCACGCCGCTTTGCTCAGCGCTTCCCTGTGGCTCATGTGGTCGTTTATCGAAAGATCAGACTCTGGGAGGAACAGGATCATGGAAGACAACTTCATCAAGTCCGTCGATCCGACGAGTCCTCTGTGCGG
>CADAAM010000161.1 GCA_902785905.1 Oscillospiraceae bacterium
CATGACGACGACCTTGGCGCCGGCGTCGATGTGAGCCTGGGCCTTCTCCTTGGTCAGGTACACGCCGGTGCACTCGAGAACGTACTCAACGCCGAGCTCACCCCAGGGGATCTGGGTGGCGTCGCGGTAAGCCTTGTCGGAGAGAATCTTGACGACCTTGCCGTTAACGGTGATGGTGCTGTCCTCATCGTTGCCGGTGACTTCGCCGTCGAATTTGCCGTGAACGGAGTCAAACTTCACGCAGTAAGCGACATGGGAAGCGGGATGGCCGGGGGCGCTGATGGCGACGACCTCAATGTCGTCGGACTTGATGGCGGCTCTGAAAGCGAGGGAGCCGATGCGGCCGAAACCATTGATGCCAACTTTAATCATGTGTGTATCCTCCAATTTTTATAATATTGCTTTTTCTTTGAAACGAGGCGCTCTGCACCCCGTTGTCATAGCTCAACAATAATAACATATACTATTCATAAAAATCAAGCTCAACCGCCAGGAATTTGCCGCCTAATATGCCGAAAATTTGCCGGGATGTCACGACGCTTTCCGCGGGGTCTTGTTCATTATGTCCTAATTTGTTATAATATGGCGACCCGCACCGTAATTTTCCCGGTGCGGTCTGAAAATGGATTGGAGGACACGCCATGATCCAGTTATCCGCCGAGCTTCTCGCCCTCTCCTCCGAGCCCGCCCTGATCGTCAAAGGCGGGAAGATTCTGTTCGCCAACGACGCCGCCTGTTCCCTGCTTGGCACAACGATCACGCAGAAGAGCTTTGCCGCGCTGTTCGGAAAGAACATCGCCGGTATGCAGGCCCCCTTCTTCGTCGGCGAGACGGAGGCAGCAGGCAAACGCGTGCTGCTGCGCATCAAGGCCCTGGATGGGATGCGCGTGGTTTTTCTCTCCTCCACCGCCCCGACGGGTGAGCTGCTGGGCGACGCCTTTCTCTACGCGCTGCGCAGCGAGCTGATGCAGCTCGGCGTCAACATCTCCATGCTTCGCGCCGGTTTAAGGCCGGAGGACACGGCGTCCCGCTCCGCTCTGCGCGGCGTTATCCTGAGCCTCTACCGCGTCAACCGCACGCTGCAGAACCTCTCGATCATCCGCGGCGCGGAGAGCGACAGTCTGCTCTTTCGCCCGCAGCCGCTGGAGCTGTCTTGCCTGCTGCGCGATCTTCTTGACTCGGTGCGCATGAACCTCCCGAAGCCGGAGATTTGCTTCAGCGCCTCCGGCGAGATGCCGGTTCAGGGCGACCCCGAGCTTCTGGAGACGCTGACGCTCAATCTGCTGTCCAACTGCCTCCGCCACGCCGAGGGCTGTACCCGCATCCGCATGCACCTGCACAGCGCGGGCGAACACGTCATCCTCTCCGTGGACGACGACGGCTGCGGCATCCCGGGCGACAGGCTCCACACCGTGCTGGAGCGCTACCGCTTCAATGAATGTCTGCGCGATCTGGAGCGCGGGCCGGGCTTCGGACTCACGGCGGTGCGGCATATCGCCCGGCTCCACGGCGGGACGCTGCTGCTGGAAAGCCGCGAGAACGTGGGCACGGCGGTGCGCGTCTCCCTGAACCGCTCCCCCCGCCCGTTTACGCCGCTGCAGGCCGCGGAGCCCGAATTTAACCGGGACTACGACACGATCCTCACCGGCCTTGCCGGCTGCCTGCCGATCGAAGCGTATGATCTGAAAGATACATGACAACAGGAGCCCACCGTCGAGGCGGTGGGCTCCTGTTGTGTTCAGTATTCGTAAATGCCGCCGCCGATGAACTCGCGGATGAGGGCGTCGTCCGCGACCAGATCCTCGGAGATGTGGCCAAACATCTGCAGGGCCGGCAGGACCCGTCTGAGCTCGTCGAAGCGCTCGATCCCTTCCGGCACGGACTGGAAGAGCTTGGTGGCCGTGTGGTTGAAGACCGGCAGCTCGTAGGCGAAGGAGGTGTCGAAGCGGAAATTTGCCTTGTCTTTGAAAGGAGAAATGTAGCTCAACTCTCCGCGGCGGACGTTGCCCCACATGGACATGGTCTCCTGCGGGTCGGAGCCGCGGAACTTGTAGTCGCGCACCATGCGCCGCACAAGGCGGAACCAGGTTCGCTTGAAGACCAGCCGCCCCTGAAACTCCACGTCGCTGCGGGCGGAGATATAGAGCTTGAAGGCCTCGGGGTGTTTGTCGGTGATCATGCTGTTAAGAGCATGGATTCCCTCGAAAATGACCATCTCCTCTCCGCTCAGACGGATGGACTTGGACGGCGCCTGAATCCGCATGCGGCGCGAGAACTCATACTTCGGGACATAGATGCGCTCCTTGTTCGCAAGCTGCGTGAAGTGGCGGTTGAGAAGATCCATATCCAGGCACAGCGGCGACTCAAGATCAAGTTCCCCCTCGGGCGTGCGGGGGGTGTTGTGGTCGACGGTCTTGAAATAGTCGTCCATGCCTATGTAGTAGGTGCGCACGCCGCGTTTTTCCAAGGCCTCGGCGATTTTCATCGAGGTCGTGGTCTTGCCCGAGCCGGAAGGGCCGGACAGCAGGATGATGGGGCTGTTCTTCTTGTTCTCCAGGATGAGCTCGACCGCCTCGTCGACCCGCTGACGGTAGCGCGCGTCGCATTCTTCGTGATTTCACTGAGATCGTAGGCCATTATTCTTCCTCCCTCTTCAAAAATGTCCGATAAAACTCACCGATTTTTCCTTTTTCCGCGCAGGTTTTGTCAATGCTTTCAATGTATTCCAGCGGGTATTTCGGCGCCATCAGGCGGATATTGCGCCCGCCGTCGGTCCGGATCAGCTTGGTGGAGCCGCCGCCCCCCATAGCGAGTATACTCCGCAGTTCCTCCATGATACAGATGTTGTAGAGATTGACGCGGCCGTTTCGCGCCCAGCCGACATTCTCAAAGCCGCCGGACATGAATTTCTGCCGGTAGAGGTAATAGGGCGCGTAGCCCGCCGCATTCAGCCGCCGGGACGCGTAGTCCAGCATGGCCGCGACCTCCCTGGCCCCGGGCAGCGGCGTCTGATCCAGCGTAATTTGCGAGCCCTTTTTGAGCGAGAGCGTATGCACTGTGACGTTCTCCGCCCCCAGGGTCAGCACCTTTTCGAGCGTCTCGCGAAAGCCGCCCACGCTGTCGCCCGGCAGCCCCGCGATCAGATCCATGTTCACGTCGAAGCCGCCCACCGTGCGCACCTTTTCCAGTGCCGTTACAATGTCCGCCGCCGTGTGCCGCCGGCCGATGAGCTCGAGCACCCGGTCGCTCATGGTCTGGGGATTGACGCTGACCCGGTCCACGTTGTGCGCGCGCAGGACGCGGAGCTTCTCCTCCGTGATGGTGTCTGGTCTGCCCGCCTCCACCGTGTACTCGCGCAGGGCTGAGAGGTCGAAGCTCTCCTCCATCACCGTGCAGAGCCTGTCAAGCTGCTCCGCCGTCAGCGTGGTCGGGGTGCCGCCGCCCATGTAGATCGACACGGGCCGCAGGCCGAGCGCACGCACCTCCGCCGCCGTCGCCGCGATCTCTTTTTCCAGAGCTTCGAGGAAGGGGGAAACGAGCTTCATGCTCTTCTCCACCGACTGGCTGACAAAGCTGCAATAGGCGCAGCGGGTCGGGCAGAAAGGGATGCCGACGTAGAGGCAGACGTCCCGCTCCTCAAGCGAGGCTGCCGCCCGTATCGTCTCGCGCGTCGTGGCGAGGCAGAGCCCTGCGCGCTCGGGGCTCACATCGTATTCGGCAATAAACTGCCGCAGAGCCGTCTTTTCGTCCAGCCCTTTGCCGATCAGGCCCGCCATCAGCTTGCCGGGCCGCACGCCCGTGAGCGCGCCCCAGGCGGGCTTTGACACGCCGGACTTGAGCGCCGCGCGGTACATGGCGTTTTTGATGAGCCGCTGGCAGATTCGATCCCGCTGCAGCGGATCGTCCAGCGTCTCGCTGCGAACGCGCGCCGCCCCGCGCCAGACGCCCTTTCCCCGGTACAGAGCACAGGCCGCGCCGGTCATTTTCTCACCGCGGCTGATGCGGATCTCCATGCGCTCCCCCTCCGGCGGGACGTTGGGGTATTCCGGCCTCTCGCTCGGGAAAAGTGTCAGGAGCATCTGCTCCACGGCGTATTTATAATCGTGTCCGTACAGATAGAGCTTCATCTTTCTCTCCTCGAGCAAAGGCCGATAAGGTTTATGAAGGCAGCACCTCGCACTACGTCTTAGGCATCTTTCGGAAATATTGCGCTCTGATTTTGTCACTTTTTCTTGAAATCTGCTCTTGCCGAATTATGCGCTGCTGTTTTTATGATTATAACATGACTTCTATAGAATATCAATCTCCGATCCGGCGAGATTGAGTTGCTCCAAAACCTGGAAATAATTCTGGAAACCCGCATGAAAAGCCAATGATTGAAAAAATTTTAGTAAAAAAAAGTATGGCTTTTTGATATGTGAGGGTGAATATATGTATTTGGTCGGAGAAAAAATCATTTACGGGGAAAATGGCGTCTGCACCGTGGCCAAGGTCGCGCCTCTGGAGTCTTCCGGCGCGTCGGACAAGCTGTTTTATCATCTGGAACCCCTGATCGGCACCGGCGTCTATTTCGCGCCGGTTGACTCCGGGGCCTTTATGCGTCCCGTCATCAGTCGCGAGGAGGCGGAAGCGCTGATCGATGCGATCCCCTCGATCGAGCCGGCCATCTGCCGCGACAATCGCTTCAACCATGTGGACGCCTTTTATAAGGAGCTGTTCCGCCAGCACAGCTGTGAGGCTCTGGTCGCCATCGTGAAGGGTCTGCGCCTGCGTATGAGCGAGAAAAAGACCAAGAGCAGCCGGGCGGAATCCACCATGAAGCGTGCCAAGGACATCCTGCACGGAGAGCTCTCCATCGCCCTGGGCCTGGAGGTCAAGGATGTCGAGAACTACATCCGCAGCCGCGTGGAAGGAAACTGACGATTACTCACGGGAGGGAAAAAGCCCCTCCCTTTTTTATGCAGGCAGGATGAAAAAAGCAAAAGGCGGAGTGCCTGACCACTCTGCCTTTTGCTTTTCTCATTTTTAAGGAGAAGATTTATTCGCTGCTTGCAGGATTATAGTACCGCGAAATTGTTTCAAAGGATACGTCAGTTTTGTTTCCAATTTGTAAATCTTCGTTTTCTGTCTGTCTTTTTTGTCCTTTGTGAAAGTCCACTCACAAAAGGCTGGACACAGCTTTGTGAAGCCTGCCGCTTTTCTTTCCGGGAGAGATGTTGTAAAATAGGGTAAGCAAGCGCCGACTTTATGCCAAGGGAGGATTCGCCATGTTTGCAGGGCCGCCCTGGACGCCATGCTGCCCTTTCTGACGGAGGACTGGGGCAACCCCTCCAGCCTCTACGCCTTCGGGCAGAAAGCGCGGGAATCGCTGGAAGAATCGCGCAAAACCGTGGCGCGGCTTCTGGGGGCAAAGAGTCCGAAGGAGATCTACTTCACCTCCTGCGGCACCGAGAGCGACAACCAGGCCCTCGTCTCCTGCGCGCGCGCCGGAGCGCGAAAGGGCAAAAAGCACCTGATCTCCACCCGCTTTGAGCATCACGCCGTCCTGCATACGCTCAAGGCCCTGCAAAGGGAGGGTTTTGAAGTGACGCTGCTGGACGTGCACGAGGACGGCGTCGTGCGCGCGGAGGACCTTGAACGTGCGCTGCGCCCGGACACCTGCTGTGTATCCGTCATGTTCGCCAACAACGAGGTCGGCACGCTCCAGCCAGTCGCGGAGATCGGGGCTCTCTGCCGTGAGAAGGCTATCCCCTTCCACTGTGACGCCGTGCAGGCGGTCGGCCACGTCCCGGTCGATGTGGAGGCGATGAACATCGACCTGCTCAGTCTGTCCGGCCACAAGTTTCACGCGCCGAAGGGCGTCGGTGTGCTGTACTGCCGGAAAAACATCCCGCTCTACTCCTTTTTGGAGGGCGGCGCGCAGGAGCGCGGCAAGAGAGCGGGGACCGAGAACGTCGCGGGCGCGGCGGCGCTGGCGGCTGCGCTGGAAGAGAGCTGCGCGCGCATGGGGGAAAATGCCGAAAAGGTCATCGCCATGCGGGACCGGCTCATCGAGGGTCTGGGGAAAATCCCCCACAGCCGCCTCAACGGCAGCCTGACAAGCCGCGTCCCCGGCACGGTGAATATCTGCTTTGAGGGCGTGGAAGGCGAAACCCTGCTTCTGTATCTGGACCGGGAGGGGATCTGCGCCTCCTCCGGCAGCGCCTGCGCCTCCGGTTCCCTCGACCCCAGCCATGTGCTGCTGAGTCTCGGCGTCCCGCACGAGCTGGCCCGCGGCTCACTGCGCCTGTCGGTGGGCGAATTCAACAGCATGGAGGAGATTGACCACATCCTTGAGGTCGTGCCGAGGGCCGTCCGCGAGCTGCGCTCCCTCTCTCCCCTCTGGGCCGAGCTGGAGTCCGGCCGGAAACCTCATCTGTGCTGAGCGCTCTTGAATTTGCCTTTGTTTGTGATACAATAATACAAATTATTCCATTTGAGGAAGGAGGTCGAACCCCATCGAGCTTTCGGAACTCAAGCTCATCTGCGCAAGCAACCTGATCCGCCTGCGCAGCGCCGCCGGGATGACGCAGGCCGAGCTCGGCGCAAAGCTGAACTACTCGGACAAGTCCATCTCCAAATGGGAACGGGGCGAGGCCATCCCCGACGCCTGGGTCCTCACCCGCCTGGCGGAGATCTTCGGTGTGAGCGTGGACTACATTCTCTCCTCTCACGACGCCTGGGTTCCGCCCGAACAGGAGGAGGACGAGGGGCCGCAGTACAGCAGGGAGATGATCTACGCGGTGGCCATCGTCGGCGTGTGGACCATGGCTCTGACCGGCTTTGTGGTGCTGTGGTGGCTGGGTCACTTTCTGTGGCAGGTTTTCTTCGTTGCGTTGACCGCGTCGACCCTGGTTTATCTCGGACTGAGCCTGTACTTTCACAGATTGAAGCATCTGCAGTATATGCTGGCCGCCCTGGTGCTGAGCGTGTTTATCCTGATCTACGTGCTGACGCTGCCCTTCGGCAACAACTGGCAGCTCTTTCTGATCGCCGTCCCGGCGGAGGTGCTGGTCTTCCTGGGGTGCAACATCCGGAAAAAGCCCAAGCGGCAAAAGCCTGCAAAGCCTTGATACAGGCCGACTCTACAAATTGTAGAGTCGGCTTTCCGATTTCGTAGAGCACGTTTTGCTTGCCTGTCGGCGCCTTTTCGGGTACAATAGGCCCATCATCTGGAAAGGAAACACCGCAATGGCTGATTATATTCTGAGCGGCTGCTCCGCCGCCGACCTGAGCAAGGAACACTTTGAGCGCATCGGCGTCCGCTATATCTGTTTCCACTATATGATGGACGACGTGCTCTATCCCGACGACCTGGGGCAGACCATGTCTGCCGACGTGTTCTACGCCCGCATGGCAAAGGGCGCCATGACCAAGACCTCCCAGGTCAACATCTCGGAGTATGTGGACTATTTCAGTGCCATGTGCGAAGAGGGCAAGGACATCGTACACGTCACTCTCTCCTCCGGCATCTCCGGCACCTACAACTCCGCCTGCAGCGCGGCCCTCATCGTCAAGGAGCGCTTCCCGGAGCGGGAGATCTACGTCATCGACTCTCTCGGCGCCTCCTCCGGCTACGGCCTGATTCTGGATACCGCCGCCGCCATGCGCGACAGCGGACTCAGTGCGAAGGAACTGGCCGATTGGATCACGGAAAACCGGCTCAAGCTGCACCACTGGTTTTTCTCCACCGACCTGTCCAGCTATGTCCGCGGCGGGCGCATCTCCAAGATCCGCACGAAGAAGAACGTCATCAAGGAAATTGTGCAGAAAATGGTCGAAAACGCCGATAAAGGCACTGACTATGACGGAAAATGCTACATCTCCATGTCTGCCTGCCGTGAGGACGCCGAGGAGGTGGCAAGGCTTGTGGAGGCCAGGTTCCCGAAGCTCAATGGGAAGGTGCTCATCAACAATATCGGCGGTCTGATCGGCTCCCACACCGGCCCCGGCACCGTGGCCCTCTTTTTCTGGGGACGCGAGCGCGTCGACTGAGCCCTGCAAAACTGCAAAAAACATGCGAAGAATCCTCAGATTCTCCGCATGTTTTTTGCATTTATATGCCTCGGAAGGTGAAACTGAGGTGCAAGTCTTCTCCGGCAGGCAGGAGGTATTCGGGATGGATGCGCGCGCCCCAGCTGTCGTCTCCGCCGACGCCCATCTGCATACGGCCTATACGGGCAACCGTCTTCGTGACCGGCGGCAGCTCATGGGCATGGAGGGCATTTTCCAGCTCATGCGGCGTCCAGGGCAGGACATTCACGGAGAGCTCGTCCCCGGAAAACGCGATGCCTCTCCCCTTTGCGTCGGTGACGCGGAGCCAGCGCACGCCGACATGGTTGCCGCTCTCCTGCGGTCTGAGATAGCGGGCAAGCTGATCTTTGACCATGCCCTCCCAGACGCCGAGCTTCCCGCCGCGCTGGCGATCGACGTAGGTCTCCTCCGGGCCGAGGCCGTACCACCGTATACGGTCAAGCTCCGCCGGAAGACGAAAGAGCATGGAAAACTCCGGCATATCCGAAAGTCCCTCCACGGCCTTATAGTCCAGCTCTGTCTTGACCCGGCCGTCCCCGAAGACCTCATAGCGCACAGTACAGGCGGCCTCCGGCGAGGTGGGCAGCTTGCAGCGGTAGGTCACGCGGATACTGTGCTCACGCGGCTCGATCGCGGGCACGTTCTCTGCCGCGGCATAGAGGCTTGCCAGCTTCCATTGGGCATAGCGCTGCGGCATGGCGCTGCCGCGGTCATTGTCGGTCGGGGCGCGCCAGAAGTTCGGCATGGGGGCCTGTTCGATCAGCTCCCGTCCGGCATAGACATAGGACGTCAGCCCGGGGCGCAGCGAGGAGAAGAGGACGGAGAAGCCCTCGCCCCGGACGCCGAGGTTGAAGGTCCCCTGCGTGATCTCCAGCGGGAGGGTACAGAGGATGTGTCCTCACGGAGCGCAAAGGAGACGATGACGCTGAGCTCATTCCCCGGCGCGGTCTCACGCAGTGCGGCGATCTCCCGCTTCAAAGGCTCCGGGAAGGGACAGGTCGCCTCGCCGAGCGGCGGGACGGCGACGGAGAGGGGCAGACGCTGCCGCTCCCGACCCTCGCTCAGAAGAATGAGTGAGGCAGCGAAGCGCTCGGTATTGGTAAAGAGGAAGCGGTTTTTGACGGTGAAAGAATCCGCGCCGAAGCTGACAGCGATATTCTGATAGTCGTATTTTACCTCCTGCAGTTTGGGAGAGGGAGCGTGATCGCCGCCGCAGACCAGGCCGTTGCCGCTGAACTCCCAGTCTGTGGGGCGGTCGCCGAAGTCGCCGCCGTAGGCCTGGAAGCGTTGTCCGGCGGCGTCCTGCCATTCGAGGGACTGATCGGCCCAGTCCCAGAGGAAGCCGCCCTGATAGCGGGGCTCGCGCTCTGCAAGCTCCGTGTACTTGTGCAGCGCGCCGCAGGAGTTGCCCATGGCGTGGCTGTATTCACAGCATATAAAGGGCTTGCCCGGATTGTTGCGCAGCCACGCTTCTATCTGGGCGGCGGGGGTATACATCTGGCTCTCCATGTCGCTGATATCGGGGCAGCTCCGGTCATGGAAGACGCCCTCGTAGTGGACAAGGCGGCGGGAGTCGAGCTCGCGGAAGCGGCGGCTCATCGCGTCGATGACCGGGCCGCCCCAGGACTCGTTGCCGCAGGACCAGATCAGTACGCAGGGGTGGTTCTTGTCCCGCTGATAGATAGACTCCACGCGATCGAGAAGCAGGAGCTCGTACTCCCGATGCGTGCCGGGTAGGATATCGCACGCGAAGGCAGGGTTATAGGCGGCGAGCTGCCAGGTGCCGTGGGTCTCCATATTTGTCTCGTCGATCACGTACAGGCCGTATTGATCGCAGAGCGCATAGAGGGCGCTGTCGTTCGGGTAGTGGCTGGT
>CADAAM010000162.1 GCA_902785905.1 Oscillospiraceae bacterium
GGAAAAAGCGATTCAATCTTTTGTGTATTTACGCGCTGCTGCTCCTGCTGCTTCCCTCTGTATATGCCCGGGCCGACAGCGGCGAATCCTTCGACGAGGGCGTCGATACCCGGGTCGAAATCACCGGTTTTGCGCCCTACGGCGGCGATCCGGGTTTCAGCTTTCTCTCCGAGGGCGACAGGATCGCGGTGCTGTCCCCCTCCGCTCTGCCCGACAGGGGGCGGATCGAGACGACGCTTGCGGGTCTCAGAAGCTGGGGCTTTGAGCCGGTAGAGGGAAACGCCGTCGGCGGCGAGACAAGGACGCTTGAAGAGCTCGCGGACGACCTCAGATGGGCGCTCGCCGATCCGGAGATCAAGGCGATCTTCTGCGTGCGCGGCGGCTACGGGGCGACGGAGGTTCTCGACGCGCTCCCGCCCGAGCTGATCGCTTCCGCGAACAAACCCATCGTCGGCTTCAGCGACATCACGGCCTTTCACGGGGCCTGGACCCGCGCGGGGCAGCCGTCCATACACGCGAGCATGAGCACCGCGTTCGGCGATGATTTCCCGGCGGACTGCGCGGAGGCGGAAAAGCGCATGATGAAGGGCGAGCTCCCCGCCTATCGCTGCGAAGCCAGCGCTTATTGCAGAGAGGGCCGCGCGGAGGGCATCCTCATCGGGGGCAATCTGGCAACCCTTGCCGCCTCGCTGGACACCGCGTATGACAGCACGGCACAGGATCGGCCGTTCATTCTCTTTCTGGAAGAGACCGGCGAAAACATGCAGCACATACATCGCTTTCTCACCATACTCAAGCACCGGGGCATACTCGACCGGGCCGCGGGGATCGTCTTCGGCGAGTGGATAGGCCTGCCGGCGGACGGGCTGGGCAACTACGGCGCGGCGAGAGGCAGCCTGTTTGAATCGGCGGCGGATATGATCTCCCGGCAGTTTCTCTCCGATCTGGATATACCGGTCGCCTTCGGTTTTCCCGCGGGGCACGGGGACGTCAATTATCCCCTTCTGATGGGCGCGGAGGCGATCCTCGACGTCTCGGCGGAGAGCTATACCCTGTCCTGGGCCGCGCCGCAGGGTGAGCAAGAAGGAAAGCCGGCAGACAAACCGCCTTCCCCAAACCCATAACAAAAGACAAAGGAGTCAGAACATGAAGAAAAGCGCCATTCAATTGACAACCGTGCTTCTCACGCTGGTGCTGCTGATGGCGGTGCTCATCATTAACGGAGCGAAGAAAGACACGTCCGAACCCGCCTCGCCCGCGCTCACCCCGGCCGGGACGGCCGCGCCGACTGTGCCCCGAAGACAGGTCGGCGAGCGCTATGACAGGGTCATTATGATCGAGGGCATGGAGGAGACGGTCCACTACGAGCAGATCCGAAACGACACGGTCGGCATCGAGATGGGCTATGAGTATGAAAACTTCAAGCGGCGCAGCGAGCCGGGCCGCGAATGCTTTATCTCGGACTGGGACGATCCCGACAATCCCGAGAACTATCTTGAGGTGACAAGCAGCCCGGACAGCGCCGAGACCGTCGCCGCGGCCATTGCCGAGACGCTTTCGCGGGACTACGAAATCTACCGGGATGATGCGTTCATGCTTGAAGGCGCGGGCCGCTGCATACGCATCGACGCCTCCGCGGACAAGGGCGGTCTGACCATGCCGGATCACCTGCAGCTGGTGTATATCATTCATTGTGGAATCTGAGGGCTTTGGCAACCGCTTCCGCAACATGATGCACACCCTGACGGTCATCGACAGGCAGGGATAAGAGGCAGCCGCGTCAAATCAATTGACAGGGGAGCAAGCTATGAAATCAGAGAATCACATTTCCCGCGCCAGGCGGATCATCGGCGACGGTCTGCTCGCGCTGAGTTTTCTTCTCACCGTGGACGTTGTCGTCGTCATGCTCCGCAGGATCAACGCGGTTGTCCTGAAAGCGGATTATCAGGAGGTTTTTCTGTATGAGCGTATCCTCTGCGCGGTCCTTTTGCTGTTTGCGCTGGACATCCGCTTCGATCTTTTCACACGCTCAAAGCATACAATCGCCCGTATCATCGGATGGGTTCTGCGCATTGTGCTTATTCTGCTCAGTGCGGTGATCGTTTTCTTCTGCGGGAAAGTGATCAGCGGCAGCCTGATCAACACTGCGGGGCAGGCGGAGCATGTCATTGTTCTCGGCCTGGCACTGGAAAACGGGAAACCGACAGACGATCTGCTCGCAAGGCTGGACACGGCCCAGGCGTATCTGGAGGCATACCCGGAGGCGCAGCTGATCCTGACCGGCGGCAACGCGGACGAGTCTGGCCGTACGGAGGCCGACGTCATGCGTGATCTGCTGATGGAGCGCGGCGTGCCGGAGAATCAGCTCATTCTCGAAGACCAGGCCAAAACTACAAAGGAGAACTTTGCAAACATCGCAAGGATGCTTCCGGCTGAGGAGAGCGTTGTTCTGATCAGCAGCAATTATCATATGGACCGCGCGGTGCAAACGGCGAAAAACGCGGGCTTTTCGCATCTTATGAGACTCCCCGCGCCCTCGTCTCTTCTCGCCTACGGCGCAAACATGATGTCGGAAGTGGTTCTTGATTTGAACGAGTTCACGCTTAAATCCTGAAAAAGCCAAACGGACAGCCGGTCGTCCGACATAAACATCCAAATCAGCCGGAAATAACGCTACACAAAAGTGGAGGAATCCCCATGAAACAGCTCTTGAAGAACGCAAAGCTCTATGACGGAACGGGCGCGCAGCCTATTATAGGCGACGTGCTGATCGACGGCGACCGTATCGCAAAGGTCGGCCCCGCTCTCTCGGACGAGGCCGACGTCGTGTATGATCTCAGCGGCAAGTCGCTCTCCCCCGGTTTTATCGACGGCCACTCGCACAACGACTGGTTTGCGATCAAAAAGGAGCCGCTTCCCTATTTTGAACCCTTTATCCGCCAGGGTATCGCCACCTTTGTGGCCGGCAACTGCGGCGTCTCGACCATCGGCTTTGAGCCGGACTCGCCCCATGCGGACAAGCTGGGCGGCGGCCTGTTTACCTATTCACTGCTCCGCCCGCGCCGCCGTCTCCGGTTTTGCCAACCGGAAGCTGACGCCGGAGGAGGAGGCCGGGATGCTGGCTATTTTGGAGAAGGCTTTGCAGCAGGGCGCGGCGGGCCTCTCTCTCGGCATGATGTACGAGCCGGGGCTCTACGCCGACGTGGAGGAGCAGCGCAAGGTCGCCGAGCTCTGCGTCAAGTACAATAAGCCCCTGACGGTCCATCCCCGGGCGGAGTCCAAGGTCTCGATGGCCTATCCCCAGCTGTTTGGACGTTCCCATCTCCTGCGCGCCTTTGACGAGCTGGTGGAGATTTCCAAAAACACGCCGCTCAAGCTCCACTACTCCCACGCGATCTTCGTGGGCCGCAGTTCCTTCAAGGATAAGGCGGAGCTGCTGCGGCTGATGGACGAGCTGCGCAAAACCGGCACGGATGTGACTTTTGATATCTACAATGAGTGCCTCGGCGTCTCGGTGATCACGGTCATCCTTCCGGGCTGGTATCAGGGCATGAGCGTTGAGGAGAAGCGAAAGCCCTTCAACCGGCTCAAGCTGGCGGCGCTGGTCAAGGCTACGAGCCTGTTGCTTGGCTTCGGCTTTAAGGATATCGTGGTGGCCTATATCGGGCCGGGCTATGAGCGCTTTGAGGGCAAATCCGTCCACCAGATTGCCAGGGAGGAGGGCATGAGCGACATCAACGCCTACCTCATGCTCTGCGAGGCCTCCGACTTCAAGGGCCGCGTCAACATGGGCCCGTATTCCACAAAGGAGATCATCTCCGACTTTGAGCATGACGAGCACTGCCTGTATATGACGGACGCCTGGGTGGAGGATCACGGCGTGCAGAACCCTGCGATCTACGACTGCTATCCCAAGTTCCTGCGCGACTCCCTGCTGGGTACGGGTGACACCATGCCCAACACTGTCCGCCGCATGACCGGCGCGATCGCCGACCGCTTCATGCTCCCGGAGAGGGGCTATCTGAAGGAGGGCTATTTGAAGCTCTTCATCAACGGCACACTGGTGCTGGACCGCGGCCAGCTCAACGAGCAGGCCCTGAAAACCACCGGCCGCGCCATCCGGGTATAATACTAACCCTTGATATAAACCGGACAGTTCTTCTGGCAGAAATTGTGCCATACTTCGTTGAAGTCCTTGACCATATATGTCCATTATGCTCTGCGGACTTCGCCTCGTCTGGCGCAATTTCTGCTCAGAATCCCAAATCAGCTTTCTATCAAGGATTAGTATAAATAAACGCAAGGCCCACAGTGGGGACGGTTTCACTGTGGGCCTTGCGTTATTCCGTTTTGATCCCCGCCAGTGCGAGGAACTTCTTTTCGTTCAGGATCTCATGCGTGATGAACGTCCCGTCCCTGAACAGGGAGAAATTCGTCACCGGCGAGGGGGCGTTCTGCGCCTTCTCCCTCGTGTCGATGTGGACTGCCTTCAGCGGCATTCTGTATTCCTCCGCGGCGGCGGTAAGGCGAGGCACCCAGTAGTAGGTGAAGGGGCACTGATCGGAATAATACAGTACAAAGCCGCTGTCTTCCACTCGCGGATGCTTCGCGCAAGCCTTGAACTTTGGCGGCTCAGTCCCTTCCTCAAGAGGCAGGACCCAGAGCTGTATGCCGCTGTCGGACTCGTCCGCGACCCGGAAGCCCTTGTACGCGAGATACTTCGGGTCCGCCAGAAAGCCCTTCTTTTTTGCGGAGGACAGGATGGTCAATCCTTTACGCCCCTGTTCTCTCGCGTCCCGTATGCACTCGCCCAGAAGCTCGCTTGAATAGCCGTGGCCCTTGAGTGAGCCGGACACCCACAGACAGTTGATGTGCGTATATCCCTCCGCGTCCAGCGGCTGCCAGGCGTTTTCGGCGGGGATGTACTCGATGAAGCACTTCCCGCGCAGCTCGCTGCGGTAAAAGACCAGACCCTCCCGGAAGCGCTCCTTGAGCCATTCCTTTTTCCGCACGCTCTGGTTGTTCGACATGGCGCAGCAGATATGCTCTCTGTCGATGTTTTCCTCCGTGATGCGGATATAGCCCATGCTGAAACCTTCTTTCAAATGACCTGCCATCACCGCAGGCTGTTGATCTCCCTTTGCAGGTTTTCCAGAAAGCGCCCCGCGTGGGCTCCGTCCATCTGCGTGTGGTGGAACTGGAATGAGACGGGTAGCGTGCAGCGCAGCAGCCCTTTCCGGTATCGGCCCCAGATCAGAAAGGGGTTGTTGAAAATTCCGCTGTTCATGCCGACCGCGCCGTCAAGCTCCGTCTCGACAATCGCCGAGGTGCCGATCACCATGCACTCGTCGGAGAGGTCGCGGTCCGCGCAGCTCTCGGCGACCTGTGCGGTGAACTGAAGATAGTCCCGGTTGAAGACGTCCAGATCGTCCGCGTACAGAATATCGCAGGAGCTGACTTCCCCGCGCCTGTTCTTCACAATGGTGTTGACCGCGAGGGACTCATACCGCATCAGCCTGCCGCCCACCGGGAGCAGATAGAACTCCCGAATAGATGAGGCGGCTCTCCCGATGCACCAGCACAGCAGCATGTTGAATTTGAGGCCCTTCCGCTTGCTGACTTTGACCAGATCGGTGACATCCAGGGTTTTGAAAAACGTCACCATCGGGTTCGGCGCCTTCATCCAGAGCGCGAAGGCCGCGGCTCTCGTCGTATCCTGCGGGTTTACTTCTCGTGCCACGCGCTCACCCCCCTATATGGCGAGGGAGCAGGCCGCCGCGGCGAAGACGAGTCCCAGCGCCTTGAGCAGAATACCGTAGCTCTTCGGCGGCCCGGTGCCGCCTTTTGTTTTCCACTTCTCCGTCAGCGTCCAGAGCCACACCGGAGACATGAAGAAAAGCCCCGGGTCCATGACGCACAAAACAAGTCCGCCTATGATTTTCTCTTTCATCTCAGCACCGTCCTTTTACTCAAGCAAGCCGAAGGCCGCGCCTATTCACAGCCCCATGCTGACGCCCAGCGCCGGGTTTTGCCGCCGGAAGATCAGCAGCATTCGGGTCGAATCATAACAGAGAACGGACGGTCGCATGTCAAGGCTCTTTTTTATTCTTCGTTTAGGGGAACATCTCCTTTTACGATCTTCTCCCACGAAAAGCCCGGGATCAGCTCCCGCGCCGCGACGGGGGCGTCGGTGTCCGCCAGACCGCAGAGATGTGCGAGGCGGCCGACCACTTCCTCGGGCCGGTATTCCTGCCGCAAAACCTGAGTGCTGAGACTGCCGAGGCGCTTGGAGAGCTTGCCCGCCCCGCCGGTGAGCAGCGGACAGTGGCAGTAGTCCGGCGCGGTCCCGCCCAGGGTTTCGATCAGCCACTTCTGCCGCGGCGCGGAGGAGAGCAGATCGCGCCCGCGCACCACGCGCGTCACACCCATGAGCATGTCGTCCACGCTCACCGCGAGCCGCCGCGCAGCAGAGCCTCCCGCTCGTCCCGGCTCAGACGGGCGCAGCGGCAGCCGCTGTCGTGCTCCTTCTCCCCCGGGTGCGGGGCGGAGGCGGCAGCCAGGCGCTCGCTCCGGGTGCACCAGCAGGGATAGACGAGATCGCGGTCTTTCAGTTGTTGAAAATACGTCTCATAGACAGCGCCGCGCTTTGACTGCGCGTAGTCCGGATCAGGCCAGCCGCGGTCCCAGTCGAGCCCCAGCCAGCGCAGATCGTTCGCCATGGCCTCGGCGTAGACCCTTTTGGAGCGCGCGGGGTCCAGATCCTCCATGCGGAAGACCATCTCCCCGCCGAGGGCGCGGCAGTCCAGCCACGCCAGCAGCATGGCCAGCAGATTGCCAAGGTGCATGTAGCCCGACGGACTCGGCGCGAAGCGTCCGACGGCGCTCATCTGTCCTCCGCGAGGATCAGGGGCGTGCCGTCACAGAGAAGCTCGCCGTCCTCGACCTTGACGAGGTTGCCGCCGATGTGGTTTTCGTATGTCCCGTCGGGGAGCTTGACCTTGACCCGGGCGTTTTCCCCGTTGAGGGAGAAGACGCCGACGCAGTGCTTTTCGGGGCCGAAGCGCTCCAGAACCGCGACGCGGCGCTGATCGTCGGCCGTGCCCCAGAAGTGATCCTCCCCCGTAAAGAGGGTCTTCTTGATCGCCGCCAGCTTCTTCATCAGCGGCATGAGGGAGCGGCCCGTCTCGCGGTCGATAGGCTCGCGCTCAAAGAGGCTCGGCACATGGGTGTCGGCCCACTCCTGCCCCGCATAGATCATGGTCGTGCCCTTGAGGAAGTAGAGCATGGCCGTCCAGTTGACCAGGGCCTCCATATCTGTGACAACGGAGGCGATGCGCGGCTGATCGTGGTTTTCCAGGCAGCGCAGCTTGTTGTAATTGTCGGGGTACAGGGCCTCCTGGAGGTTCAGCAGATTGACATACTCCGACAGGGAGCGGCGGCCGCGCACCATCTCGTCAAAGACCTCGCGGATGTCGTAGGAGTATTCCATGTCGAAGGCCTCATAGCCCTCGGTGTCACGCATGGCGGAGAAGCCGAGTCTGCGGGCTTCGCAGTTGAAGCTGAGGTGCACGGTCTCGGCCAGCCAGATGCAGTCGGGTCGGACCTCCTTCACGGCCTTCCGCGCTTCCCTCCAGAAGTTGAGGGGGACGAGACTCGCCACATCGCAGCGGAAGCCGTCCACGATGGAGGCCCAATAGCACAGGGACTCGATCTGATAGTCCCAGAGCGCGCGGTTGGCGTAGTCAAGGTCGATGACGTCGGCCCAGTCGCCGTAGCGGTTGCCGGGCCTGCCCTCGGCATCGTGGTAGAAAAACTCCGGGTGCTCAGCATAGAGCACGGAGTCGGGCGAGGTGTGGTTGTACACCACGTCGATGATGACCTTCATCCCCCGCGCGTGAATCTCGTTCACGAGCGCCTTAAAGTCGTCCAGCGTCCCGTAGGCGGGATTTACCGTGCGGTAGTCGCGGTTTGCGTAGGGGCAGCCGAGACTGCCCTTGCGCCCCTCAACCCCGATGGGGTGGATGGGCATGAACCAGACAATGTCCGTCCCGAGGGAGCGGATGCGATCCAGGTCGGGGATGACGGCCCGAAAAGTCCCCTCGGGCGTGTGGGCGCGGACATAGACGGAATACAGCACCTGCGTCTGCAGGCTGCGGTCGGTATCGAAAGCCATGGATAAAACCTCCGGTCGTTTTTTGTTTTATCATATCACAAATCGGGTAAGGTGCAAGAGGGTTGATCAGCTGATCGACCCGAACCCTCGGAAGCGCTGCAAGGTCTGCGGGCCATTGAGGGCATCTGCCCCTACGAAACAAATGCAGGCGTTTTCACCGCGGGGGGGACGACGCCCTCGGCGTCCCGACGGCAGCAAATGCAATCATATGAAAACACCGGGCGAATACGTGCAAAAGCTGTACGTATCCGCCCGGTATTGTTCTGGTTTGAATTTTTCCTGCGTGCGCCGATGAGGGTGTCGGCCCCCTCGCGAGCAGGGTTTTACCTTATATTCTCGATCCGGATCACGTTCGTATTCCCGCTCTCGCCGCTGGTGTTGCCGCCGGTCATCACGACGGTGTCGCCCGCCTCGAGATTCAGAACGCGCTTGGCCTCCCGCAGAGCGAAGAAGTTCAGCACGTCCATGCTGGGAAACTGCTCGGTCAGAAGCGGCAGCACGCCCCAGGAGAGCGCCAGCTTGTACCAGGCGCGCTCCCCGGTGGCAAGGCCCACGATGGTGATGGGCGCGCGGAAGCGGGAGACCATGCGGACGGTCATGCCGCTGATGGAGGTGACGACGATGGCCTTGGCGTCAAGGTCGATGGCCATGGTGAGAGGCGGCGGTAGTCGATGTGCCGCTCGGTCTCCTCGGCAATCTCACCCATGACGCGCAGGGCGTCCACGGGATACTTGCCCGCGGCGGACTCGCCCGAGAGCATGACGGCGCTGGTCCCGTCATAGACGGCGTTGGCCACGTCGCTGATCTCGGCGCGGGTGGGACGGGGATTGGTGATCATGCTCTCAAGCATTTCGGTCGCGGTGATGACGCGCTTGCCGAGCATACGGCACTTGGTGATGAGATATTTCTGAATGGCGGGCAGCTCGGTAAACGGCACCTCCACGCCGAGGTCGCCGCGTGCCACCATGACGCCCTCGCAGGCGGAGCAGATTTCGTCGATGTTGTCGACGCCCGACTGGTTCTCGATCTTGGCGATAACGTCGATGTCCCCGCCGCCGTTTGCAGCGAGGAAGGTCTTGAGATCCACCACATCCTGCTTGCAGGAGACGAAGGACGCCGCGACGAAGTCCACGCCGTTGCGGATGCCGAAGAGCAGGTCCTCGCGGTCCTGGTCGCTCATGTACGCCTGGCGCATGACCTTGCCCGGGAAGCTCATGCTCTTGCGGTCGGAGAGGACGCCGCCGGTGACGACAGTGCAGCGGATCTCGGTGCCTTCGATAGCCTTGACCTCGAAGATCACAAGGCCGTTGTTGACCAGCACCCGGTCGCCCACGTTCAAATCGTCGGCCAGGCCCTTGTAGCTGACGGAGACGATGGTCTCGTCGCCCACTACGTCGCGGGTGGTGAAGGTGAAGTCCGCGCCGTCGGACAGGGTGATCTTCCCGTCGCGGAAGGTCTTGATGCGGTATTCGGGGCCCTTGGTGTCGAGCATGATCGCGATGGGCAGACCCAGCTCCGCGCGCACGGCCTTGATCATGTCGATCTTCTTCTGGTGCTCCTCATGGGTGCCGTGGGAGAAGTTGAGCCGGGCGACGTTCAGCCCTTGCAGGCACATGGCCCGGAAAACGGCGGGGTCTTCGCTGGACGGTCCGATGGTGCAGATGATCTTGGTCTTTCTCATGTTCGTACTCCTTTATTCAAATTCAGCGTTCTGTCTCTGCTTTGCTTTCAGTATACCATCCTTTTCCTCCCGCCGCAATGCGAAAATATGTGCAGGCATTCCCGCACGGTGCAAAAAAACGGTACGGCGATTCCGGTCGGATTCGTCGTACCGTTTTCGTATTTGCTTTGTTCAGCCCTGCGGCCAGGCGGCGACGAAGGGCTGCTCATAGGGCACGTCCTTCTGCGCGCATACGCCCTCGCGCCACATCTCAAAGAATCGGCTGTAGGGGAAGGTGTAGTAGCCGTCCTGATAGTGGTCGGTGACATCGTAGGGGTCGGCCAGGATCAGCACGTCGTCATCGGGGTTGTCGTTGCCGCACTCGTCCAGACCGATCACGACCTGCCAGTGTCCGGTCCAGTCCACCCAGTCCACCATGACCGGGACGCCCGCGTCCAGCTTTTCGATCAGCCAGGCCTCCGCCTCCTCGAGGCTGTCAAAGCGCGGATTGACATCGGCGTGGGCGTCCACATTCCAGCCGAGGTCTGTATAGAAGTCAGCCAGTCCCTCGACGCTGGTCCCTGTGACCAGGTCAATGTGCACCAGATCGCCGATCTGGAGCTCGTCATAATCGTCCACGCCATAATAGTGCAGGACCATCAGAGCGCTGGCCGCGCCGCAGGAGTACTCCGTGGTCTGCTGGTAGGTGTCAAAATGGCTGAGGATATGCAGCGTATCGCCGCTTTCCATATTGTAATAGTCGTTGATCACATAGTAGCGCGAATGGGGATGGTCCAGCTCGCCGCCGTAGGAGTCCGCGCCGTCCTCGTCCATTGTCGTGGGATAGTCCTCCGGATAGGGGATCATGTGCTTCTCCGGCTCCTCGGCCCTGGCGTTCAGGCCGGTGAACAGCAGGGGCAGGATCATCATCACCACAAGCGCGGCGGCCATGAC
>CADAAM010000163.1 GCA_902785905.1 Oscillospiraceae bacterium
AGATAGACCGCCGGTTCGATGGGATCGCCCTTGACCGCTTCCAGCAGCTTCTTTGCCGTGTCGATCTCGTAGGCCGTACCCTCGAAGTGTTCCTCCTGAATGTCCTTCACGGTGATGTTCGCGCAGGGATTGTAGGTCAGCTCATCCATCATCACAGCTTCTTTGAAAACGCCGTTGAGGATCACCATGTGCTTGCGGATGCGAAAGGAGCATGTATTTTTACCGAAATTGGTAACAATATATACATGCCGTACACAATATTCGCTTGTGTGGCAATTTGATTATAGCAAGCAGAAAATGGGATTGCAAGATATAGCTGTAGGCAATCTGCCGGACAGATAATATCGGGACATCACCGCAGCGCAAAAGAGGCTTTAGCAAAAGTCAGTTTAATAGCAATATGTCAGTCATCACCGTAGGGGCGACCCTCGCGGTCGCCCGGCAGTTTAATAAATAATACAAAACAAATGTGCGGTGAAATCGCTGATTCTTCGATTTCGCCGCACATTTCATCAAATTTTAGTTTTATTCCGCCGGGCGGCCACAAGGGCCGCCCCTACGATGGCGTTCTGCCTTTTGGGAGAAAAATGGGTATTCTGCCTGTTTTGCCGCAGCCCCTCGTTTTTCACGGTATTCGGTTTTGCTTTACGACTCTTTGATCTCCACGGCCAGGCCGTTGAGCTCGACGCCCGCGTCGGCGGAGATGAGGATGTACTTGTGGCCGTCGATGACGCGGCTCTGGATCAGATAGCTGTACTTGGGGTCGACGCTGATCCTGACCTCGGGGGTCTGAATCTCCATGCGGCTGGCACTGGAGATGTTCGCCGGGCGCAGGGGCGTGTCCTCGCCCAGCTCCTCGGCGCAGCGGCGGCAGAAAGCCTCCGCGTGCTCGGGACTCACGCCGCTGTCTTCCAGAATGTCGCCCATCTCCTCATCCGTGAGGGTCAGCGGCTCGGGGTCCTTGCTCTCCTTGTGGAGGGTCAGGCGCTCGGAGAGCTGCTCATGCACGGACTGGACCACGTCAAAGCTGCAGTCGGACTCCAGACTCTGGCTCAGTATCTCCCCGAAGAGCTCCTTCTGCCGCCCGGCGGGGATGGGGGCCTCGGCGTGGAAGACGGCGTCCACAAAGTCCTGATGGCTCTTGCCGCTGTCCTTGCTGTAAAACAGGGCGCTGTAGATGTTCGCGGCGCGGTCGTCAAAGCTCGGGAACAGGAAGCCGAGCTCCGGCGCGCCCACAGTCTGGCCCAGGGCCGCCGAGTGGAAGCGCTTCTCCTCCGGCGCGTAGCCGAGCTCCGCCTTGCCCTCCTTCACCGGGCAGACCGAGCAGACGAAATACTGATAGAGCTCTCCGCCCTCGTCGCTGCGCTGGCCGTCCTTGGCGTAGTGCGGCACGTCGTACACGTCATAGGCCATGAGAATGAGGTAATTGCGGTCCTCCATGTCGAGGTTTTCGATGATGCTGCGGCAGAATTCCTCGCGCAGCGCGGCGTCCTGCAGCTCCGTCCTGCGAAGCTGGGACAGCAGGCGGTATTCCTCCCCGTCCATGACCTGCCTGGTGGCAAAGCTGATATCCAGCAGATTTTTGCCGAGCGCGCCCGATAGCGCTTTCTTTAAGAGCGTCAGATACTTCTCCGTCTCCGTCTGGCTCAAAAGGCCGAGGGATTCGTCAAAGCTCGCGATGATTTCCTTGTTTGTGTTTACATAGCAGCCGTAGATATGCTGAATGTTGTTGTGATCCGGACGAAAGCGGCGGCGGATCTCACCGAGTTCTTTTTGATTCACTGTTATTCTCCAATTAGATGTTTTCCCTTCATGTGCTGTCCGTCCGGCAGCTCTTCAGGGGCGGGCGCTGCGGAAGCCGACTGTGCGGGGACCGACCGCTCTTTTTCCGCAGCTTTTTTCTTTCTGGCGATCAGGTGGGCAATCAGCAGCAGAATGCCGCGCAGAATGGCGAAAACGGCAAACATCCACAGAAAGCCGCCGATGCCGTATACGATGTCGTAGAAGGACATGGTGCCGGTATTGCTGATCTTCTGACCGATCTCTATGGCGAAGGTGACGACAATGATCAGCGTAAAAACATAAAACCAGGAGACAACGATCACATGTCCGTGCCTGGTCAGGGCCTTAAAGATCGGATGGATGAAGAAAAACAGGCACATTCCGAACAGACCGACCACCAGAAAGTGGAGCTGCTTGTCGCTCAGCGCGGTGGAATAGCTGTCGTTGAGCGTCAAGATCCAGTCATGGATGCGCGCGACATATTCGACAGCGAGATATAAAACTTCTTTCATGCTCATGATAAACCTCCTGAAACCACGAGAGTATACCACAGTAATGAAAAAGAAGTATTGTCTTTTTTGTTAAGGATCATATCGCCGAAGATTGATTGCCCGCGCGCAGCTTCTCGTTGAGCTTGCCGTAGATGCGCTTGACAAACCAGGGCTCGGTGGAGGCTTTCAGCGCGCCGTCCAGGGTAAACCAGCGCACGCCGCTGTTCTCCGCCTCACAGACCGTGAGGGGGTCCAGG
>CADAAM010000164.1 GCA_902785905.1 Oscillospiraceae bacterium
CCGCCCAGCTTCAAGGAGTATCTGCTGTCCATCCTGGCGTCCGTCTGGCTCAAGCTGCGCGGCACCGTGCGCGGCCGCACCGCCGAGACCATGAGCGACACGGAGGAGGATCTCGGCGCCGAGCTCACGCCCGCCGAGGCCTCCAAGTACTACGGTTCCTTCCTGCGCTCGATGAAATACCGTCTCCGCATCAGTGCCGGGGTACTGGCCCTGCTGCTGTACATATCCATGGAGATGCCCATTCCCGGCATGATGAAGTCCCTGCCCGTGGCCGCGGCCTTCTGCTTCGGCCTGCAGGCGGTGATCCTGCTACTGGCGCTGGACGTAGCGGCAAACGGGGTCTCAAACGCCGTGCGTCTGCGCTTCGGCGCAGACAGTCTCGCCGTCGTCGCCTGCTTCTTTACCGGCATAGACGCGCTGGTTGTGGCGATATCGGACACGGCCGCCCTGCACATGCCGCTGTGCGCCCTGTCCTCGTTCTCGGTGGTGGGCCTGCTGCTCGCGTCCTATCTCTCGGCCCGCGGGCTGCGCAAGGCCACCCGCGTGCCCGCCATCGGCAAGCACTTCTTCGCCGTCACGGGCGAGAACACGCTGGAAAAGGACCAGATCACGCTGCTCAAGTCCCTGCGCTCGGTGCACGGCTTTGTCCGCCGGACCGAGGAAGCCGGGCCGGACGAGACGCTCTATACCCGCCTCGCCCCCGTGCTCTTCGTGCTCTCGCTGCTGCTCTCGCTGGTCGTGATGGTCATTAAAAAGGCCTATCCCGAGTTTCTGTACATCTTTTCCGCCCATCTCGCGATGGCCGTCCCCTTCGGGGCGATGCTGTCCTTCTCCCTGCCCTTCTTCCTCGGCTCGAGCCGCATATTCAAGTTCGGCGCGGCCATCGCCGGCTGGTCCGGCCTCTGCGATGTGGGCACCAGCAAGAACCTCATCGTCACCGACCGCGACCTCTTCCCGGAGAGCGCCGTATCCATCGACAGCGTCCGCATCTTTGCCGATGAGGACGCGCAGAAGGTCATCTCCTACGCGGGCTCGATGATGCAGGCCTCGGGCTGCTGCGCGGCGGGCTGCTTCGGGGAGCTCATGCGCGAGACCGACTCCCCCGCCCGCTCCATCGACGGCTTTGAGGTCATGCCCGGCGGTGGGATGAAGGGCGTCATTGAGGGGCACGTTGTCCTCTGCGGCAGCACGGATCTGATGCGTCTGATGAACGTGCGCATCCCCTTCCGCCTGACCGACAAGACGACCGTGCTGCTCGCCATCGACGGCATCCTCTACGGCATCTTCTCTCTTAAGTACGAGGGCCAGCCGCAGATCCGCCGCGCGCTTGTGGACTTAGTACGCACCTCCCACCCGCCGGTGTTCGCCATCCGCGACTTCAACATCAATCCCGAGATGCTGCACAACACCTTCGACCTCGCCACCGACGGCTACGACTTCCCGCCCTATGTGGAGCGCTTCCGCCTGTCCGAGCCGTCTGACAACGCCAAGGATGAACGCATCGCCGCCATCCTCTGCAACGAGGGTCTGCCCCCGCTGACGAGCGTGGCAGACATCGGGCGCAGCATGTACATGGCGACGAATCTCAATCTGATCCTCAACCTGCTTGCGTCGGTGCTCGGCGTGGCGCTGGTGTTCATCCGCTTCCTCGCCGCCGGCGAGAACAGTCTGGCTACGCTCTTCCTCTTCATGCTGGTCTGCGCGCTGCCGGTCTGCCTGGTGAGCTTCTTTGTGAGCGTAAAGCGCTGATACGAACTTATTATTCTGAACAAAACGAAGGATCTTTCCCCGGGCGCCTGCCGTCCTGTGGGAAAGATCCTTCATCATTTTTTGACAGTTGTTTTTTGTCATACTAAGCTCTGATAATAAGCTTTCATGGATTTCCGAGCAAAAATTGCGTCAGGCGAGGCAAAGCCCGCAGGGCATAATGGAGATATATGGCCAAGGGCCTTAACGATGCTTGGTACATTTTTTGCCGGGAAGACTGAAAGGATTCTATTAGAGATTAGTATCAGTCTGTATACTGTTTGATCGCCGCGTTGAGCTCGTCGGGTGTCATGTAGCCGAAGCTCACGAGGCCGCGCAGGGGCTGGGAGAGCACCATTGCTTCCACCATGGCGCTGCTGATGGCCTCTTTTCCGGCCTCGCCCTGGGAATCGCCGCCGCCGAAAATGTCGCCCGCTTTCGAGATAATCTGCATGGCGAAGGGCTTTGTCCGCTCATTTTCCAACAGCTCGCCCACCGGGGTGTTGAGGCCGATATGGACGGGGAGACGGCGCTTCGTCTCATAGCGCACGGGGGCGAAGAGGCGCAGATCGCGCGAGGACGCGCCGACTGCGATCTCATAGCTGCCGGGGGCGGCATACCAGTCCCCGAGCTCTTCCGAATACCAGGAGAAGGCCCGGTCGTCCAGGACCATGACGGCGGTTTTCGTCTCGCCCGGCCTGAGGCTGAGCTTTTCAAAGCCCTTGAGCTCCCGCAGGGGGCGCTGAACGCCGGTATTCGTCACGTCCACGCTGACCGTGAGGCGGCCTCCGTCGGTCATTGTGTCCCGGTCAAGGCGGAGATTGGCGTAAGAAAAGCTCGTATAGCTCAGGCCGTGGCCGAAGGGGAAGCTGACCGCCATCTCCTTCTTGTCGTAATAGCGGTAGCCGACGAAGACGCCCTCGCTGTATGTTACCTTGTCCTTGCCTCCGAAGCTGAGATAGGACGGGTTGTCCGACAGCTTGACCGGGTGGGTCTCGGCCAGCTTGCCGGAGGGGTTCACCGCGCCGAAGAGGATCTCGGCGACAGCCTCTCCCCCGGCCTGACCGCCGAGATAGGCCTCCAGCACGCCCTTCGCCTGACCGAGCCACGGCATGGTCACGGGCGAGCCGTTGTGCAGCACAACGATGAGATTGGGATTGACCGCCGCAAGCTCCGCGATCAGGCGGTTCTGGCAGAGCGGCAGATCCATGTGCGCGCGGTCGTAGCCTTCAGACTCAAAGCTGTCGGGCAGGCCAGCGAAAACCACGACCTTGTCCGCGCCCCTCGCCTCCCGCAGAGCCTCTGCGGCCAGGGCTTCGTCGTATGCGTCCTCCTGGGCGGGAAAGCCCTTCGCGTAGCGCACGGAGGCGTATTCCCCCGCCGCCGTGAGAGCGGCGGAGACCTTGAAGCTGTTGATGTGGGAGCTGCCGCCGCCCTGATAGCGGGGCTTTTCGGCGTACTCGCCCACAAAGAGGATGTTCTCGTCCCGCCCCAGAGGCAGGACGTTTTCGTTTTTTAGCAGGACCATGGACTCCTCCGCCGCGCGGCGGGCGAAGGCGTGGTCGGCCTCATAGGTGAAGCTCTGTGCCTCGCGGTTTTCCGCCCAGCGGAAGACGAGCGTCAGAATACGCTCCGCCGCGCGGTCGAGGACGGCCTCGTCCAGGCTGCCGTCCTTTACCGCCGCGACGATCTGCGCGTCGGTAAAGCCCCCGGAGGCGGGCATCTCAAGGTCGAGGCCCGCCGCCAGGCCCTTGACGCGCTCATTCACCGCGCCCCAGTCGGACATGACAAGGCCCTCAAACCCCCACTCGTCCCGCAGGACCTTGTTGAGAAGCCAGTCGTTTTCCGAGGCGTAGACCCCGTTGATGCGGTTGTAGGAGCACATGAGGGTATAGGCCCCGGCCTGCTTCACCGCTTTCTCGAAGGCTGGCAGATAGATTTCCCGCAGGGTACGCTCGTCCGCGTCGGAGGAACAGGTCATGCGGCGGTTTTCCTGGCTGTTGGCGGCGAAGTGCTTGACGGAGGTGCCGACATGGTGGCTCTGCACGCCCTCCACAAAGGCGGCGGCGAGCTCGCCCGCGAGGTAGGGGTCCTCCGAGAAATACTCGAAGTTCCGGCCGCAGAGGGGGCTGCGCTTGATATTCACGGCGGGGCCGAGCACGACGGCCACATTCTCCGCCTGGGCCTCCCGGCCGACGGTGTCGCCGAGTTCTCTGAGCAGCTCCCGGTCGAAGGAGCAGGCGGAGAGCGCCGCCGGCGGGAAGCAGACCGCCTTGATGCTGTCGTTGACGCCGAGATGATCGGCTTTGTCGTCCTGCTTGCGCAGGCCGTGGGGGCCGTCGCTGAGCATGACGCCGGGCACGCCCAGGCGCTCCACGTTCTTGGTGTGCCAGAAGTCAAAGCCGGAGCAGAGCCCCGCCTTTTCCTCAAGGGTCATCCGGGAAAGGATTACTTTGATATTGTGCTTCACTTTTTCTCCTCCTTTTCAAGGTCCACCTCGTATGCCACGGGGATGAAGGTCGGCGTGGGGGCCGCTTCGAGGTCGGCCATCTTGAGCCAGACGCTGCCGCTGACCTCAACCACGTTGAAGCTGTCAAAATACATGAT
>CADAAM010000165.1 GCA_902785905.1 Oscillospiraceae bacterium
GGGCATGTCGAGATAAAAATGCTCGTGCCGGATGTGGCGCAGCTCATGCTCCAGCGTCTCCTGCTGGCGCGTCGGCGAGAGACGGGAATTGATATAGACATCAAAGCTCCCGTCGTCGTTCGGGACGGTCACACCCTCCACCTTGGGGGGCAGAGAGACGAGGCGGATATATGTGTCAGTCATGGCGGCGGAGCGCCTCGATGATTTTTACCGCCTGGCGTACGTCCTCGGGCGAGGCGTCCTGCGCGAGCTTAAAGAGCATGCGCATATCCTCCCGCTCGCGCAGGGAGGTGAGAAGCGCCTCCATCTCCGCGTCCGGAGCGGGGGAGGGATCGGGATCGTCCATCTCGCCGCGTAAGTACGCGGGTGTGGTGCCGAGAATGCGCGCCACCTCGCGCAGCTGCTGATCGTTCGGCTGCGACTTCCGCTGCTTCCAGTCCTGGCAGAGCGTGGCACTGCGGCCGAGAGTATGGGCAATGAAGGTCTTGGTGACGCCGCGTTTTACACGCAGCGCTTCAAATCTGTCATATTGGAACAAAATGCTCACCCCATTCTTGTGCAAAGCAACCAAATCTGAAAAAAGACTGAGCTCACACTTGAAATTCTGAAAATGATGGGATATAATGCAGACATCTCTTAAAGAAATGAGAAAGCGGTCTGCAGCTATCTCTATTGTACGGGATAAAGCGCAAATTGTCAAGAGGGATGGTCTTAATTTAATAAGAGAAAAAGCCGACACACAAGCGGCGGGCCCGGCGGAGCAGAGAGCCGCGACAATTTCGCTTGCAGAAAGCTGTGCAGAGAAGAAGGGAGGCGGGTTTGCTGCGGGAGATTTTGGATGATCCGATTGTGCGCTGCATGGAGCGGCGCGGATACCCGCCCTGGTTTTTCCGGGGCGCGGAAGAGTACACCGGGCGGTGAACAACGTTAAGAAAATCTTATGGACGGATGCGGATGTGCGCTGCCCCTTTTATATGTTCAGCGACAGGACGGCGTGCAAGATCTGCTGTGAGGGCTATGACACGGGGGTCGACATGATCAGCCGCTTTCGGAGCCTCACCCTGAAGGACAGGCATATGGGCCGCTACTGCGTGGGGCGCTATGAGGACTGCCCGGTCTATCGCTGCGTCTACAGCAGCAAGTACGCGGAATGATGAGAGACTGGGACGAGATCAGGCGCGCTTACCTGGAGGGCGAGAGCCAGAAGAGCCTTTCGGAGCGTTTCGGCATTCCGCTCGCCACGATACGAGGCCGCGCCGGTCGCGAGGGCTGGAAGGCACAGCGGGGGCTTGAGGCCGGGCAGACCCTGGGACAGACGGAGCTGGTGCGGGTCGGGCGGAAGCTCTTAAATCGGATCGAGAGCTGTCTGGACGAGGGCAAGGAGATCGACCTCAAGGAGCTCAAGACCGTGACCGGGGCGCTCAAGGAATTGCAGGGCCTGCAGGAGGAGAAGGACGCAGAGCGCGGCGGTGCGCTGACGGTGCGATTCCTGGGCGAGGCGGAGGAGATGAGCCGGTAGGTCAGAGTGGAGTGTGGAGTTATGGTGTCCGCTGCGCGGACGGGTTGGAATGGAAAGCGAGGGCGGGGGTGTGAGAGATGGCGGAGCTTATATTGCCGGAGCCCAGCGAGAAGCAGAAGCTGTTTCTGAGAGACAGGCATAAATACATAGGCTACGGCGGGGCAAGAGGCGGCGGAAAGAGCTGGGCCGTACGGGTCAAAGCGGTGCTGCTGTGCCTGCGCTATCCGGGGATCAAGGTCATGATCGTGAGAAAGACCTATCCGGAATTGCAGGAAAATCACATCATTCCCCTGTGTGAGATGCTGGGCTGCTTTCTCGGCGGGGACGAGAAGATCGCGGATTACAACGACGGGAAGAAGCACATCAGCTTTCCGAACGGGAGCCGGATTTTGTTCCGCTATCTCGAAAACGAGAAGGACGCTATGCGTTTTCAGGGCACCGAGGTGGACGTGCTGTTCGTCGACGAGGCCACCCAGCAGAGCGAGAGCCGGATGGAAAAGCTGCGGGCCTGCGTGCGAGGGACGAACGACTTTCCCAAGCGCATTTACTTCACCTGCAACCCCGGCGGGGAGGGCCACGGCTGGGTCAAGAGATTATTCATCGACCGGCATTTCCGCGAGGGGGAAGAGCCGGAGGAGCACAGCTTCATCCAGGCGCTGATCACCGACAACCGGGCGCTGATGGAGAAAAACCCCGACTACATCAAACAGCTCGAGAGCCTGCCGCCCAAGCTGCGCGACGCCTGGCTCTACGGCAACTGGGAGATCTTCGAGGGGCAGTTCTTCGAGGACTTCCGCATCGAGCCCGATCTCAAGGCAGCGGCGGAGCACGGCTGTACGCTGAGCCGCGAGGAGATGAAGGAGCAGGGGAGATGGTGCCATGTGATCGCACCCTTCGATCTGGCGGCGGGGCCGAGAAGGGGCTGGACGATTCTGAGAAGCTACGACTTCGGCTACGGCAAGCCCTTCTCCTGCGCCTGGTGGGCGGTGGATTACGAGGGCGTGATCTACCGCGTACTGGAGCTCTACGGCTGCACGGGAACACCGAACGAGGGTCTGCGCTGGACGCCGGACCGACAGTTTCAGGAGATCGCCCGCATCGAGCGGGAACACCCCTGGCTCAGGGGGCGGCGGATCGAGGGCGTGGCCGACCCCGCCATCTGGGACGCAAGCCGCGGCGAGAGCGTCGCGGAGACGGCGGCCAGGTGCGGGGTGTACTTCGTGCCGGGGGACAACAAGCGCATTCCCGGCTGGATGCAGTGCCATTATCGCCTGCAGTTCGACGACGAGGGGCGCAGCCGCATGTACGTGTTCGACAACTGCAGGGCGTTTCTGCGCACCATCCCGCTTTTGCAGTTTTCCAAAACCGAGCCGGAGGATCTGGACACGGAGCAGGAGGACCACGCGGCGGACGAGTGGCGCTATCTGTGCATGGCAAGGCCGGTGACGCCGCTGCGGGAAGTGCCGAAGCGGGAGCTGATGATCGACCCGCTGAGAAAGTAGGGGCGACCCTTGCGGTCGCCCGCATGCAGTCGATCTGTCGGACCGCTGCGACCGGGATGAGAGGTAACAGTAACATAGTGCCGCCGGGCGACCACAAGTGTCGCCCCTACGAAGAACAAGCTATAGGAGAGGAGCAACGATGGACAAAGACACAGGCCTGCCGGTCGACGAGAAGCGGCTGGCGGAGTTTACGCGGATTCTGCAGAAGTACAAGGCGGGGAAAGCCAGCGTCGAGCGCCGCGCGGTGGCGGCGG
>CADAAM010000166.1 GCA_902785905.1 Oscillospiraceae bacterium
ATGATGGGCTGATAGTAGACCTGAATCCAGCGCTCGCTGAGGGCCCTGTTCAGATTTTCGAGGATGTACTGATGGCGCACCGCCTCCTCGCTCAGCTCCCTGCGGTAGTAGTTGAAGGCTGAGGAATAGCTGCCCTTGAGATCGTCGCACGCGATCTTCGCAAAGTCACAGGCGGAGCTGACGGGCACGGAGCCCATGCGGTCGGGATAGACGCCGACGCGAACCGGAAGCGCGCTGCCGTGCAGCTCGCTCCATTGGGTGAAAAATGCTCTGAGCCTGCTGCCCAGTCCCTCTTCGTCCGTAAAGGCGGCGAAGTGATCCCCGCCGATGTGGCAGCAGTTTTCGTTGTTGAAAGTGCCGCTGAGCAGCTTTGCAAACGAGCGCAGCAGCTTGTCGCCCTCGGCGAAGCCGTGCTTGTAATTATAATACTTCATGCCGCTCAGGTCGATGTACAGCAGCACGGGCTTGCCGCCCTCTTTTATCATCGCCTCGCGGCCGAGCTCGGTCAGCTTGAAGAAATAGCTCATGTTCGGCAGACCGGTGAGATAGTCATAGTGGCTGGTCTTGAGCAGGCTCTCCTCATGCAGGGCATTGCTGAACGCCTGATTGAGCGTCGACTCGACATAGACGCCGCCCTCGCGGTAGCTCCCCTCGCTTGTATACCAGACATGGGCCAGGCGCACGCCCTCCTCGGTCCAGACATGCTCGCCCGTCGCGTGCACGACGGTATAGTCGCTGCAGTCCTTCCGCCGGATGCGGTAGACGACCTCATAGGTGCCGCCCTCGATCGCAAACTTCATGGCGGCGTTGGCAATGCGCGCGGCGTCGTCCGGATGGACGTCCTTGTACATGTCGTGATCCATGTCATAACAGGCCTTCGCGCGATCCTCATAACCGAAGAGCTTGCACAGGCCGTCCGAGAGAACAATGGTGACGACCTTTGCTGTTCGCTTGTGAACCGATATCTCTCCATGGCAGCCTCACTCTTAAAGCAGGAATCGTTGTACGTGCGGTCGATATGATTCAAAATAATATGCTTTATTGATTATAAAGAAAAACACCGTACAGTGCAAGTGCTTTTCTGTGTACGCCGAAACTTTTCGCAAAAAGCGGGCCTGGTGCTGTTCGCCGCGTTCTTCTTTTGCGTTTTTGGCTCACATGATGAAAACCGTGCGGTAAATCTGCCGCACGGTTTTCAATCAGATTGCAGGTTATTTGTCATCTTCCCCGTCGTCCTTCCGGCTGTGTATCGGCCGGAGGGTGATGGGGTCGATGTATTCAAGGTCGACATAGTCCTCCGGCGCAAGCGGAAGCTCGCTGCGTCTGAGGCGCTTTTCCACGCCCTCCTTGATGAAGGTATAAATCACCACGAAGACCGGCACGCCCAGAAGCATGCCCCAGAAGCTGAACAGTCCCGCGCCGAGGATGATGGAGAACATGACCCAGAAGCCGTTGATGCCGACGGTGCTGCCCAGGATCTTGGGGCCGATGAAGTTGCCGTCAAGCTGCTGGAGCAGGACGACGAAGATGACAAAAATCAGGCACTTGAGGGGGTTGACCATCAGGATGATGATGCCGCTCGGGATCGCGCCGAGCAGCGGTCCGAAGAAGGGGATGATGTTGGTCACGCCGATGATGACGCTCACCAGCAGGGCGTAGGGCATATCCAGCAGGGCGCAGACGATATAGCAGATCAGGCCGATGATGGCCGAATCTAGGAGCTTGCCGGTGAGAAAGCCGATGAAGGTGCGGTCGGTAAAGCGCAGGGCGTCCAGAAAGCGCTTGGCGGACTCCACGCTCATCACGCTGTAGAGCAGGCGCTTGGCGCTGGCGCTGAAGCTCTCGATATTGCCGAGGATGTAGACGGAGACAATGATGCCGATGACAAGATTGTATACCCCCACCACAACGTAGCGCACGCCGGTGCCCACGTTCGACAGCACGCTCCCCAGCGTGGGCAGCACCGTCGACTGCAGCCAGGTCACGATGTCGGTGTTCACGTCGCCGATGGTCTGGGTGACATAGTTGCGGATCTCGGGATAGTCCGTCAGGAGCTGGGTGACCCAGGCGGTCAGCGATTCAATGTAGGTCGGAGAGTTGATGACAATGGTCTCAATGCTGCTGTACATCTGCGGGATAATGAGGAAAAACAGGCCGGTGATGAGGGCGAGCATGAAAATCTCCGCCAGGATAACGGACAGGCCCCTTGCAAGCCCGCTCCCCTTCGACGCCTTGCGCGCAAAGATTTTGGCGCAGACAGGGCCGAGCGCCCTCCTCTGCAGAAGGGCGACCAGGGGGTTGAGCAGATAGGAGATCACAAGGCCCCAGATAAAGGGACTGAGGATCTTGATCAGGGTGCCCAGTGCGTCTCTGACCAGGCCGATATAGTTGAGCGCCATGAAGAACAGAATGGCGCAGGCGATCACGCAGAAGGCCGTGATCCCCCAGTACATATATTTTTTATCGAAGCGAAAATACCGTCTCATTCTCCAATCCTCTCCCGGGGCTTCCCTCCCCGATCCGTGGATATCTGTATTGTACCCGCCGCGTCTCCCCGCGTCAAGCGCCGAACGCTGTTTTTTCCGCTCAGTCTTTTTCCTGACTCTGTTCTGTCATTTCATTATGTAAACAAATTGACGTTTATTCGTAATATTTTTCCATCACGCGCCTGTTGAAAACTCTGTTGAAAGTGTGCAAAACTCGCATGATGCCTCAATCCCGTTCATTCTCTCTTCATAAATGTCCGGTCGAAAATAGTCGATTTATACATAATTCAGTAAACCGCTGCATAATACCGATTTGTCATTCATAGGCTCCTGACAGACCCGATTCTTTCTGCTATGGAGGGAGCCATGAAACGTATCGTCAGTCTGATTCTTGTTCTGTTCCTGTCTGCCGCCCCCGCCGCGCGGGCCGAGGGGCCGGCGCTGAGCGTCGCGGCCCCCTCGGCGATCCTGATGGAGAAGGAGACCGGCGAGGTCCTGTTTGAGAAAAACGCGGACGAACCGGGCTTTCCCGCGAGCGTTACCAAGATCATGACCATGCTGCTCATCATCGAAGCCATGGAGAGCGGGGCCTTTACGCCCGACGACGTGGTGGTGGCCAGCGAGCGCGCCGCCTCCTTCGGGGGAAGCTGCGTCTATCTCGAGGCGGGCGAGCGCATGAGCGTGCGCGACATGCTCAAGTGCATCGCGGTGGTCTCGGCCAACGACTGCGCGGTGGCCATGGCGGAGTAC
>CADAAM010000167.1 GCA_902785905.1 Oscillospiraceae bacterium
GCTGCCAGGCTTCAAGGTGAACGACATCATCGCCAAGACGCGCAATGCCATCCCCGGCATCTCGCTCATATCGCCCCCGCCCCATCACGACATCTACTCGATCGAGGATTTGGCGCAGCTCATCTTCGACCTCAAGAATATCAACCCCGAGGCTGCTGTGAGCGTGAAGCTGGTAGCCGAGAGCGGCGTGGGAACGATTGCCGCGGGCGTGGCGAAAGCGAAGGCCGACCTCATCGTCATCAGTGGTGCCGAGGGCGGTACGGGCGCATCGCCTGCTTCGTCGATGCGGTTCGCGGGCATCTCGCCGGAGATTGGTCTGGCCGAGACGCAACAGACGCTGGTGCGCAACGGCCTGCGGAATCAGGTGCGCCTGCAGACCGACGGTCAGTTGAAGACGGCGAAGGATGTCGTCATCATGGCGATGCTGGGAGCCGACGAGTTCTCGTTTGGCACGCTGCCGCTCATCGTGCTAGGCTGCGTGATGATGCGTAAGTGCAATACGAACACCTGTCCGATGGGGGTGGCGACGCAGAACCCGGAGCTGCGCAAGCACTTCGAGGGTCGGGCGGAGTATGTGGTGAATTACTTCACGATGCTGGCGCAGCAGGTGAGGGAGTATCTCAGCGAGATGGGCGTGCGGAGTCTGAAGGAGATCATCGGGCGGACGGAGATGATAGAAGCAACCCCCTCCCGGCCTGAGGGACCCCCCTCCCGGCCTCCCCGAGGGGAGGAGAGTGCGGCCGCGGAGAAGTGGGCGACCATCGACTTTGCACGTCTGCTGTATAAGCCTGAAACAGACAAAGTGCTTGCATCAGTTCTGCCGAACGTGAGCAAGCTAGCCCGCAGGGCATGGCGCTCTACTGGGACCGCGGGGCATTCACTCGGGTGACGGGCGTGAAGGACGAGGAGATCATCCGCGCTGCACAGAAGGCCATCGACCATCAGGAGGAGGTGACACTCGACTACGCTATCAAGAATACCGACCGCGCCGCTTGCACCATGCTCTCGGGCGAGATTGCCAAGAGATACGGCGAGGCTGGACTGCCCGACGCGACCATCAAGATCAAATTCAAGGGCTCGGCCGGCCAGTCGTTCGGTGCCTTCGCCGTTCGCGGCCTCGACATCAGGCTCGAGGGCGAGGCCAACGACTACTTCGGCAAGGGGCTCTCGGGCGGGCGCATCTCGATCCTGCCCCCGGCCCGTCGCAGCGAAGATTTCAAGGCCGAGGAGAATATCATCGCGGGCAACACCGGACTGTACGGTGCGACCTCGGGCGAGCTCTACATCAATGGCAAGGTGGGCGAGCGCTTCGGCGTGCGCAACTCGGGGGCCATCGCCGTCATCGAGGGCGCGGGCGACCACTGCTGCGAGTATATGACGGGCGGTCGCGTGGTGGTGCTCGGACGGACGGGGCGCAACTTCGCCGCTGGAATGAGCGGCGGCGTGGCATACGTCTATGACCCCGACCACACGTTCGACTATTTCTGCAACATGGACATGGTGGAGCTCTCGCTAGTCGAGGACAGCGTGTCGCGCAAGGAACTGCTCGAGCTCATCCGCCAGCATTACCTGCACACCGGCAGCGCCCTGGCCGGACGGATGCTCGACGACTGGCACCGCTACATCGAGGACTTCATCCAGGTGATCCCAATCGAGTACAAGCGGGTGCTCGAAGAGGAGAAAATGGCGCGTCTGCATGAGAAGATTGCTGACATCCAACGTGACTATTAAAATTGAAGAATTGTAAGACAGATAAAAATAAGATATAATGGGAAATCCAAAAGCTTTTTTAGAGATACACCGTCAAGAGGCGGGATACCGTCCGATTCACGATAGAATCCACGACTTCGGCGAGGTGGAACAGACACTCTCGACGCGCGAACGCAAGTTACAGGCATCGCGCTGCATGGACTGTGGCGTGCCCTTCTGCCACTGGGCCTGCCCCCTGGGCAACAAGGCGCCCGAATGGAACGACGCCCTCTACCGGGGCGACTGGGAACTGGCCTTCCGACTGCTCAGGGCGACCAACCCCTTCCCCGAGTTCACCGGCCGGATCTGCCCCGCGCTCTGCGAGAAGGCCTGCGTGCTAAACCGCTTCAACCACGAGCCAACGACCAACCGCGAAGACGAGTGTGCTATCGTCGAGGCCGCCTTCCGTGAGGGCTACATCCAGCCCTGCGTGCCTGCGGAGAGGAATGGCAAGAAGGTAGCCGTCATCGGCGCCGGTCCCGCCGGACTCGCCTGTGCCGATGCCCTCAACCAGATGGGCTACGCCGTCACCGTCTTCGAGAAAGCCGAGGCCGCAGGCGGACTGCTGCGCTACGGCATCCCCAACTTCAAGCTCAACAAGGCCATCATCGACCGCCGCCTCCGCCTCATGGAGCAGGAAGGCATCGAGTTCCGCTACGGCTGCACGGTAGCAATGGAGAACGGACAATTGACAATGGACAATGGACAATTGACAATGGATCATGGTTCGGCTGACGGCAATGGCCAGCCAGCAATGCTCGATACTCAGTTCGACGCCGTCGTCCTCGCCACCGGTACACCCGTAGCCCGCGACCTCCGCATCCCGGGACGCGAGCTTCGCGGCGTCCACTTCGCCCTCGAACTCCTGTCGCAGCAGAACCGCATCCTCGCCGGCATCGAGTTCCCGAAGGCCGAGCGCATCAGCGCCCGGGGCAAGGATGTGCTGGTCATTGGTGGTGGCGACACCGGCTCCGACTGCATCGGCACCGCCCATCGCCAGGGAGCCCGCTCCGTCACACAGATAGAGATCATGCCCCGCCCCGTCGAGGGCCCCGATGACCCGCAGAACCCTTGGCCCAACTACCCGCGCACGCTGAAGAACACATCAAGCCATGAGGAAGGCTGCACCCGCCGCTGGAATATCAACTCCCTCGAATTCCTCGGCGAGAACGGCCACTTGACCGGCGTCCGCGTCCAGGAAATCGACTGGCAGCCCAACCCCGCCGGCGGTCGTCCTATCATGGTTCCCAAGGGCGAGCCCTTCGTCATCAAGGCCGAGCTCTGTCTCCTGGCCATGGGCTTCCTGAAGCCCGAGCACCCGCAGTATCCGGCGAACGTCTTCGTCTGCGGCGACGCC
>CADAAM010000168.1 GCA_902785905.1 Oscillospiraceae bacterium
TTTGATCGTTCTGTTTTGCTTACCGCTCTTTTCCGCGGAAGAAGAGGCCCAGCATGCCGGGGCCGACGTGCGCGCCGGAGTAGGGCTCATGCTGGCAGATGGTGATGCTGGCACCGGGCGTGACCTGACGCACAAGGGCGGCCAGGGTCTCGGCGTCCTCCAGGCAGTCGCCGTGGGAGATGCACACGTCCGCATACGGCAGCTGCAGGCGCTTCTCCTCATACTTCTTCACAAGCGCCTCGATGGAGCGTTTGCGGCCGCGCACCTTCTCGCAGGAGACGATGTGGCCGGTGGCGTCGCCGAAGAGGATGGGCTTGATGTTCAGCACGGTCGCGATCTTGGCGGTCGCCCCGCTGACGCGGCCGGTCTTTTTGAGGAAGTTGAGATCGTCAACCGTGAAGTACTGGCAGATATGCGGCACCTCCGCGTCGAGGATCTGGGCTGCCTTTCTGGCGTCTGTGCCCTGGCGCGACAGCTCCGCCGCGTGGACGGCAAGCAGGCCGTTGCCGAAGCCGCAGCCGAGCGAGTCCACCACGTGCACAAAGCGCTCGGGGTACTGCTCCATCAGCTCCTGCGCGGCGAGGCGGGCGGCATTGCAGGTCCCGCTGATGCCGGAGCTGGAGGACACATAGATCACGTCCTGACCCGCAGTCATCAGGGGCGTGAAGTGCGTGATAAAGAGCTGCGTGTTCAAAAGGCTGGTCTTGACGGTATGGCCGCTTCTGAGCCCGTCGTAAAAGGCGCGGGCGTCAAACTGTTCCACGTCCCCCAGATAGGTCTGGGGCTTCCCATCCAGCGTATATTCACAGGGGAGAACCTGTATCCCCTCCAGCATTTTCTTGGGCAAATTGGCGCTGCCGTCTGCAAAAACAGCAAAAGACATGCGAACCCCTCCTGAAAGATAGTTTTACAATCTGTAATTGTCTGCAATTTTACCACGTTTTTTACAACATGTCAATCAGTGTAAAAAATACGACGCACATTCATACAATTTCACGGGTAAAAAAGATCGGAAGGCTTTAGTCGGCAGACCGTATAAGGAGAAGAGGATCGCTCTTGCAATGGTGCTGGACAGGGGGTATAATATTGATTAAATCTAGTCGTGCGCTCTGGGGCGGACGAGAGAGGAGGTCACAGTCATGATCTGGAAATATGCAATGATTCTCGCGGGCGCGTATTGTATCGGCTCGCTGAGCTTTTCCATTTTCACATCCAAGGTCCTCTACGGCGGCGATATCCGCTCCAAGGGCAGCGGCAACGCCGGGGCTACCAACATGGCCCGCGTCCACGGCTGGGGCGCAGGGCTGCTGACTCTGGGCGGGGATGCGCTCAAGGCGGCGGCGTGTATGCTGGCGGGCAAAGCGCTGGCGGGGGAGATCGGACTATGTCTCGGCGCGGCCGGCTGCATCCTGGGCCACTGCTTCCCTGTGCTGCACGGCTTCAAGGGCGGCAAGGGCATCGCGGTCGGCGGGGCGATCGGCTTCGGCATCGCCTGGCCGGTCGGGGCCTGCACGGTCGGTGCCTTCCTGCTGGGTTCGCTGCTGTCTAAGAAGGTATCGGTCGGCTCCCTCTGCGGGGCGATTGCCATTGCGTCTTCCGCGTATTTCTTCCATGTCGGCACGCCGCGGCTCATCCTCGCCGTGTTCTGTGCCTGCCTCGCCATCGCAAGGCACGGCCCCAACATCAGACGTCTGATCGCCGGGACGGAGCCGGACTTCAAGGCCGGCAAGCGCAAGGACTGATTCCGGTTTTACATTTTTTTAACCTTTGCGCCGCGTGCGGCGCTATAATGGGACAAAAGCACGGAAAAGAAAGGCGGTTTTGTATGAGTAAGAGAGCGCTCGTCGTCGAGGACGACGCGAATATTGCGGAGCTTCTGCGCCTGTATCTGGGCAAGGACGGCTTCGATGTTATGATCGCAGCCGACGGGGGCAAGGCCGAATCCTCCTTTGATCTGTTCCAGCCGGACGTGGTGCTGCTGGACATCATGCTGCCGGTCAAAGACGGCTGGGAGGTCTGCCGGGACATCCGCCGCAAGTCCTCCACGCCCATCATCATGCTGACGGCGAAGGGGGAGACCGCGGACAAGATCAACGGTCTCGAGATGGGGGCCGACGACTATGTGACCAAGCCCTTCGATGTCAAGGAGCTGCTGGCCCGCATCCACGCGGTCATGCGCCGCACGGACGCGGACGCGCCGGTGGAGAAGAAGCTCACGTTTGACAAGCTGGTCATCAATCTGGAATCCTATGAGCTGATCGTGGACGGCAAAAAGGTGGACACCCCGCCCAAGGAGATGGAGCTTCTGTACCATCTGGCCTCCTCGCCCAACCGCGTTTTCACCCGCAACCAGCTTCTGGACGAGGTATGGGGCTTCGACTACTTCGGCGATTCCCGCACCGTGGACGTGCACATCAA
>CADAAM010000169.1 GCA_902785905.1 Oscillospiraceae bacterium
AAAGCAAAGGCGGTTTCAATGAAAATCATTCACGGAATCAAAATCGGCGGCCTGCAGCAGAAGATCTTCAATCTGATGCTGATCGTGATCCTCGCGCTGATCGGGGCGTTCGCGGCCGTCAGCATCTACCAGCAGAAGAACCTGACCCATATCGTCGAGGAGGCGAACACGGAGCAGCAGACGGCCATCACCGCCGTGTCCGAGGCGACGATGGAGGGCGTGCTCGCGTCCACGATGGCGAAGACCACGGCCCTGCAGGCCTATATCGCGGGGGATCTCTTCGGGGATGTGAAGACCGATGTGCTGACGCTCCAGTCCTTCGCGGCCGAGCTCTTTGCGCATGCCGAGCTCTTCTCGCCCCATCCCTTCGCCTATCCGGACAGGGCAAACGACGGCATCCCCTCCGTGCAGATCCAGCACGAGGCGGGCGTCGACCCCTACCGGTCCGAGGCTCTGGGCCTCGCGGCCAACATGAGCGAGATCATGCTGTCGATGTTCACAAATTCCGACAGACTCAGCTCCTGCTTTATCGCGACGACGGACGGCTGCATCCTCTATGTGGACGACCGCGCCGGGGCCTACTTTGACGAAAACGGAGAGGTCTGTTCTTTCCCCGTGCGGGAGAGACCCTGGTTCATTGAGGCGGGCGAGCGGGGCGAGCTGTTCTTCACCGGCGTGGAGCTCGATACCCACACGGATATCCCGGGCCTTGTGTGCGTGGCGCCGGTCTATCGGGACGGGGAGCTGGTCGCCGTCGTGGGCGCGGACGTGTTCCTCACCTCCATCCGCGACTATGTGGAGAGCACGACCTCCGAGGGCAGCTTCGTCTGCGTCATCAACAGCGACGGGCAGGTCCTCTTCTCCCCGATGAAGGAGGGCAGCTTAAAGCCCGAGCTCTCCGCCGAAGCGCCCGACCTGCGGCAGAGCGGCAGCCCGGAGCTTGCCGCCTTCGTCAGCGACGCGCTGCAAGGCGCGACGGGGCTCAGGACGCTCAGCGTGGACGGGAAGGATTACTATATGGCGGGCGTGCCGATGGACACCGTCGACTGGACGGTGGTGTCGGTGGTGGACAAGGCGCTCACCCGCCAGCCCACGGAGGCCATGCTCGAAAACTACGAGGCCATCAACGCCAAAGCCCTCGGCGCCTTCCGCGGCGGCGCGCAGAAGTCCTCCCAGACCTTCATCATTCTGGTGACGGCATTGATCCTGCTGGGCATGGTCGGGGCGCTTTTCATCGCCTCCCGCATCGTCAAACCCGTCGAGCATATGACCCGGCGCATCAATACCCTGCGCGGCGGCGACACCCTCTTTGAGATGGAGGATGTCTACCGCACCAACGACGAGATCGAGATCCTGGCCGAGTCCTTTGCCGCCATTTCCAAAAAGACGGTGGACTACATCGAGCAGATCACCACAATCACCGCCGAGAAGGAGCGCATCGGCACGGAGCTGGCCCTCGCCACGCGCATCCAGGCGGACATGCTGCCGAACACCTACCCCGCCTTCCCGGACCGGCCGGAGTTTGACATCTACGCCAGCATGGACCCGGCCAAGGAGGTCGGCGGCGACTTCTACGACTTCTTCCTGGTGGACGACGACCACCTGTGCATCGTGGTGGCGGACGTGTCCGGCAAGGGCGTGCCGGCGGCGCTGTTCATGATGGCCTCGCGCATCATCCTCGCAAGCTACGCCAAGCAGGGCAAGTCCCCGGCCGAGATCATGCGCAGCACCAACGAGACCATCTGCCAGAACAACCGCGAGGAGATGTTCGTCACGGTCTGGCTCGGCATCCTCGAGATCAGCACCGGCAAGATCAGGGCCGCTAACGCCGGACACGAGTACCCGGTCCTCATGCAGCCCGGCGGGAAGTGCGAACTCTACAAGGACAAGCACGGCTTTGTGCTCGGCGGCATGGACGGCGTACAATACAAGGAGTACGAGTTCACGCTCCAGCCCGGCGCGCGCCTCTTCCTCTACACCGACGGCGTGCCCGAGGCCACCAACCGGGATAACGAGCTCTTCGGTACCGAGCGCATGCTCGACGCCCTCAACGAGGACATGCAGGCCGACCCGCAGAAGGTTTTGCAGCAGGTCCGCCGCGCGGTGGACGCCTTCGTCGGCGACGCCGAGCAGTTCGACGATCTGACCATGCTGTGCCTGGAATACAAAGGGAAAAAATAAACGGAAATACGCGCAGGCCCCCGGCGAATACGCACGCACATGCGTATTCGCCGGGGGCCTGTCTGCCTGTTCGTGCATCACCGCGAGGGAGCGGCGATCATACTGGTCTCCCATAAAACGGCTTAAAGCCGTTTTATAGTGCCAAAGGCACGTCGGAGACCTATGAGACGTGTTTTGTGCCCGAGGGCACAAAACAAAACGAGCTGTTTTAACGAAAAACAGTATCACACCTTCCCCTCGTCCAGAAGGCGCAGGAGGATGTCGGCGTATTTCGGGTCGAACTGGCGGCCTCTGCCCTCAAGCAGCTCCCGCCTTGCCTTCTCCGGGGAGAGCTGGCCGCGGTAGCTCCTGGTGGAGTTCATGGCGTCGTAGGCGTCGGCCACGGCGATGATGCGCGCCGCCTCCGGGATCTCCTCGCCGCGCAGACCGTCGGGGTAGCCCGTGCCGTCGTAGCGCTCGTGGTGACAGCGGGCGCCGACGCTCAGCAGCGGGGACTGGCGGATATTGGACAAGATCTGATAACCCAGCAGCGGGTGGCGCTTGATCTGCGCAAACTCCTCGTCGGTGAGCCTGCCCTCCTTGTTGATGATCTCGTCCGCCACGCCGATCTTGCCCACATCGTGCAGCAGGGCCGCAAAGTAGATCTGATCGCAGTCGTGTTCGGAAAAGCCCGCCTCCTCCGCCATGCGGCGGGACAGGGCGGCGACCCGGGTGGAGTGGCCGTGGGTGTAGCGGTCCTTCGCGTCGATCGCCCCGGCCAGGGCCTCGGCGGTCTGCTCGAACATGGCGGCCTCACGCCGCTCGGACTTGCGGAGGGTCTCAAGCTCGCTGTGCCTGGCCTCCTTCACGGCCTTGCTCAGATCCCTGAGGGCGTAGATATAGAAGACAATGACCACGAAAACCATCGTCACGCTGGTCAGCGACACGCCGTAGCAGTAGATCTGCACGACGGACACGAGCGCCGGCAGGGCGATGCTAAGCATCAGGGAGCGGACGAGACCGCCGTTCAGCCTCTCCCGCTGCCGCAGCAGCGTCAGCTCCTGCAGCAGCACGATCAGCACCGGCACGACGTAGGACAGGGGATAGCCCGCCGCGCGGTAGTAGACGTTCTGTTGATCGAAGATGTAGTAGAGCCCCGTAAACTGCGACACGACGATCAGCACCGTGCCCGCGTAAAACAGCAGCTCACAGGCCTTCAGCGCCCGCGGCGCGGAGGTGAGCCCGCCCTCGTTGCGGTACAGATCCTTCAGGTACAGCGTCACCAGATGCGGGATGAAGATCGACAGGAAGAAGACCAGACCGTTGCAGAAGCGGACCATGAGATAGCTCAGGTCGTCCGTGCCGCCGCGGTAGAGATAGGAGGCGCGGTCAAAGAGGAGCAGCAGCATGGCCGACAGCTCCATCAGGGCCAGGATGCTCTTGCGCCTGCTCGAGAGCGCTTCCGTCAACAGGGTCATGAACGTGAGCACGCCGCAGATCCCGCTCATGTACAGCATAAGGTCAAGCTGATAGGCTTTCAGCAGCGCCATGAGACCGCCCCCTCCTCGATAGTCAATATTATATATTATTACTTGCGTATCGGCTTACGTCAGCAAATGCGCATACAAGGGGGTCTTGGCTCCCCCCGGCGGGGGGAGCTGTCACCAGTGCGCACACTGGTGACTGAGAGGGGCCACGATCGCATCCAAGCTGCTTGCAAGACATCCCCCTCTCCGCCCCTTCGGGGC
>CADAAM010000170.1 GCA_902785905.1 Oscillospiraceae bacterium
GGAGCTGAGCGAGGAGGCGGTGCGCCATCAGTACATCCTCGAAAATCTGAACAGGGCCCTCAGCGAGCGCTGGATTCAGGTCTACTATCAGCCCATCATCCGCGCCGTCAACGGCCGGGTCTGCGACGAGGAGGCCCTCGCCCGCTGGATAGACCCGGACAGGGGCCTGCTGCCCCCGTGCGATTTCATTCCGCCGCTTGAGGAGGCGGGCCTCATCTACAAGCTGGATCTCTACGTCCTTGACCGGGTGTTGGAGAAGATGAAAATCGAGGAGTCCTACGGCCTCACGGTGGTGCCGCACTCGATCAACCTCTCGCGCTCGGACTTCGACAACTGCAATATCGTTGAGGAGATCTGCGCGCGCGTGGACGCCGCCGGGATCGGACGCGAGAAGATCACCGTTGAGATCACCGAGAGCACCCTTGCCAGCGACTTTGACTTTATGAAGGAGCAGGTCGAACGCTTTCAGAGTCTGGGCTTCCCCGTGTGGATGGACGACTTCGGCAGCGGCTATTCCTCGCTCGATCTGCTGCAGAGCATCCGCTTCGATCTGCTCAAGTTCGATATGAGCTTTATGCAGAAGCTCGACGAGAGCGGCAACAGCCGCATCGTGCTGACGGAGCTGGTGAAGCTGGCGAGCTCCCTCGGCATGGACACCGTCTGCGAGGGCGTGGAGACGGAGAAGCAGGCCCTCTTCCTGCAGGAGATCGGCTGCTCCAAGCTGCAGGGCTATTACTACTGCAAGCCCATCCCGCTTGAGCGCATTGTGGAGCGCTACAAGACGGGCACGCAGATCGGCTTTGAGAATCCGGATGAGTCCGCCTACTACGACGCGATCGGCCGCGTCAACCTCTATGATCTCACCGTCATTGCAAGCGGGGATGACGCCGTTCTCCATAACTTCTTCAATACCCTGCCCATGGGCATCCTGGAGCTTCGAAATGACAAGGTGCGCTTTGTCCGTAGCAATCCTTCCTATCGGGATTTTGCGGCGCGCTTCTTTGGCATCGACATCGCCGGGACGAAGGGAGCCTTTTCCGGCCTGCCCGTCGAACCGAAAGAGGGCTCCGGCTTTATGAACAAGGTGAAAAGCTGCTGCAAAATCGGCGGCCGTGCCTTCTTTGATGAGCAGATGCCGGACGGCTCCGTGGTCCACTCCTTCGCCCGCAAAATCAGCGAGAACCCGGTCACGGGGGCAGCTTCGGCGGCGGTGGCGGTGCTGTCGATCACGGAGGCGAGCGAGGGGACAAGCTACGCGAATATCGCCCGGGCCCTGGCCGCCGACTACCGCAACCTCTACTACGTCGATCTGGAGACGGACGATTATATCGAATACAGCTCCGTCGCCGGCGACGAGGAGCTTGACCTGGAGCGGCACGGCAAGGACTTCTTCAACGCCGTCAGACGCGATTCCATGACGCGCGTCTACGAGGAGGACAGGGCTATCCTACTGTCCGTCTTCACCAGAGACAACATCCTGCAGGAGCTCGACCGCCAGGGCGTGTTCACGATCACCTACCGCCTGGTCGACACGGGCAAACCGGTCTACGCGAACCTCAAGATCATGCGCATGCGGCAGGACGACAGACACCTCATCATCGGCGTGAGCATCATCGACTCTCAGATGAAGCAGAAGGAGCAGATGGAGAGCGCGCGAAAGGAGCGGGACGCCCTGGCGCGTATCATGGCGCTGACCGAAAGCTACATCAGCCTCTACTCCATCGATCCCGACACGGGGCGCTACATTGAGTATACGTCAACCGAGGAGTACAACAGTCTCGGCCTTGCCAAGGAGGGCGAGGACTTCTTCCGCCGCGCGCTGAAAGATGCACAGCTCGCCGTCTGCCCGGACGATCTGCCGGGCTTCCTGGAGGCATTCACCATGGAAAAGATCCTTGCCGAGATCCGGACGACCGGGCTCTTCAAGCTCCACTACCGCCTCATCATCGGCGGGAAGCTGCAGCCCGTCACCCTCAAAATGGCGCCCTTCCTGGAGGGACGCGAGCGCCGCCTGCTGGTCGGCGTGAGAGCCTGGAAGGACAGGGGCTGATAACCAAATAGAACGTGCGGCGATTTCGCAGTCCGGTACGAAATCGCCGCACGTTTTTTTTATTTATACTGATTTCCATTAAAAAGGAGGATCATCTCGAATTTTTAAGCAGCTAAAGCGCAATAACATGCTGGCATTGAGATATGGCCCCCTTGTCTAAAGGGGGCTGGCATGGCCGATCTCCCGCGAGGCCATGACTGGGGGATTCTGGCCTTGCCTGCAGTAGTCAACAAAAATTGGACACAATAAGCTAAAAAATTGAATGCGTGAGAAAAAGCATCAGACAGAGGCAGCAAGAGAATTGGCCTCGCGGTACT
>CADAAM010000171.1 GCA_902785905.1 Oscillospiraceae bacterium
CCGTTGAGGAGCTTGATGCCGTTGTCGTGGAAGGGGTTGTGGCTGGCGGAGATCATGACGCCGCAGTCGAAGTCGTCGGCGCGGGCGATGAACGAAACGCTCGGCGTCGAGGTGACGTGCAGCAGATAGGCGTCCGCGCCCGAGGCGGTGAGCCCGGCGCACAGCGCGTTTTCAAACATATAGCTCGAGCGGCGCGTGTCCTTGCCGATGACCACCTTGGCCTTGCGGTCCTGTCCGTAGTACCAGCCGAGCCAGCGGCCGATGCGGAACGCGTGGTCGACGTTCAGATCGACGTTGGACTCCCCGCGAAAGCCGTCGGTCCCAAAATATTTACCCATTTGTATTCCTCCTGATATGGTCTAAACGCCACAGCGCGTATTGTCCGCCGCGATGAAAGCGTTTGAAAACGTATATGGCTCCCTCTCCGAGGGAGCTGTCACCAGTGCGCACACTGGTGACTAAGGGAGTCGACGCCGGTATTCCGAGCGCGCAAAAGGACGGACTCCTTCCGTCATCCGGCCTCGCGTGACCCCTTCCACCGCTAAAGCGGTCCCCCTCCCCCGATCGCCGCAAGCGGCTGGGGGAGGCAAGGGGCCGTGTGCAACCCCGGCTCCCCCTCCGGGGGAGCTGTCGCCGCCGTTTGCGGCGGTGACTGAGAGGGGCCGTCACGGGAAACCCCTCCGGCTTTATAATTCCCTTCCCGCGTCCGTGTCCGCCACAACGGTCACGTTCAGCGGAATTTGCAGATACGCCGAGGGGATATAGCTCGTCGTCTTGGCGTAGAGCGTCTGATACAGCGCCCCGGCCTTGTCTGCGCCGCGCGCCAGCAGCAGGATGTCCCGCGCCCCGGTCAGCGTTTTGACGCCCATGGTCACGGCGTTCTCCGGCAGATCTGCCTCGGTAAAGCCCCGCTTCAACAACTGGCGCCTCGTGCGCTCGGTGAGCTTCTGGACGTGGGTGTGAGAATCGAAGAGCGTCCCCGGCTCGTTATACCCGATGTGGCAGTTCTCGCCGAGGCCCAGCACCGCGAGGTCGAGCCCACCGAGACTTTCGATCAGCCGATCATAGTCCTCCGGCGCGTCCGGATTCGGAAAATAGCAGTTTTCGGGCCGCACGTCGGTTTTTTCCAGCAGCCCCTTCGTGAGGGCGAAGCGGCAGCTTTTCTCCTCCGGGACAGCGCACAGCTCGGTCACGCAGAGGATGCGGGCGTTTTGAAAGCTCAGCCCGCCCTCTCCGCAGAGCCCGGCCAGACGATCCCACAGCGGCCCCATGGTCTGCCCGCAGGCGAGGGCGAGAACAGCGCCGTCCGCGATTTTCTCCCGGACGCGCGAGGCCGCGGCCTCAATCCAGTCCGACTCATTTTTACATAGAATTGTCTTCATGGCTTCCCTTTATTCTGACCCCGTTCGGACAGAATACTCACGAGGTGTTGATATGGCAATCGTGATCATACGCACGGCAATCATCTATTTTGCCCTTCTGCTCGCCATGCGGCTGATGGGCAAGCGCCAGCTCGGCGAGATGGAGCTCTCGGAGTTTGTGGTGGCCTCGCTCATCGCGGATCTGGCCGCCCACCCGCTGCAGGACATGGGCATCCCGATGGTGAACGGTCTCGTCCCGATCTTCACGCTGCTGTGCTTTGAAATTCTGATCGCAGGCGTGAGCCTCAAAAGCATACGCCTGCGCACCCTGCTCTTCGGCAGGCCCAGCGTCCTGGTCACGCGCGGGGTCATCGACCAGCGCGAGATGCACAAAAACCGCTTCACCGTGGACGAGCTCATGCAGGAGCTCCGCAGCCGGGGCCTCTTCGATCTCAGTCAGGTGGAGTACGCCATCCTCGAGACCGACGGCAGGCTCAACGCGATCCCCTTCCCCGCGGCTCAGCCGCCCACGGCAGCCCAGCTCAAGGTCGAGGTCCCGGACGACGGCAGCGCCCTCATTGTGGTGAGCGAGGGCCGCGTCATCGGGGCCAATCTCAGGCGCCTGGGCCTCGATACCGACTGGCTCGCCCGGGAGCTCGAGAGGAAGGGCGCGGCAAGTCCGAAGGAGGTTTATCTCATGACCGTCAACCACAGCGGTCAAAGCTATCTTGCAAAAAAGGAGGCGCGATCATGAAGCGGGAATTTTTCGCGCTGCTGCTTCTGGCCTCGCTTGCGGTGCTGTCCGTCTGGAACACGCACCGCGTCGACGCGGTGACAGCGGAGGTGGAGGAGCATCTGCGCCTGTCGGAGAAGGCCGTCATGGCGGGCGACCCGCTCTACGCCGAGGACGAGCTCAAGGCGGCGACGCGCCTCTGGCTCTCGGCCCGGCACGTCACGCGCGTCTTTCTCTCCCATCCGGAGCTGGACGACGCCTCGCAGCTC
>CADAAM010000172.1 GCA_902785905.1 Oscillospiraceae bacterium
CGCGGGACGCCTCCTCCTTCCGGCGCATCTGCGCGTCCACATCCGTGACGCCGATGAGGATGTGGGAGACGGTGCCCGACACGCGCGCTGCCTTCATGCCGACGTAGACGGGCTTTCCGTCCATCAGCTGGCGGTAGGTCAGCTTGAACTGCCCCTCGCTGTCCAGGGCGCTGAGCACGTTCTCCTTGGTGAAGGCGGCGACGAAGTCCTCCCGGTCGTCCGGATACAGCACATGCATGGCGTCCCGGCGGGCGGCGGCGAAGAAGTCCTCCCCGTGCCGCTCCATCGTGAGGTTTTCCTGCGCGGCGTCTGGCCTGTACTCGATGAACTTCTCCGTCTCCAGATCCACATAGAAGAGATCCACATAGTCCGACGCCATGGCCCTGGCCATCTGGCTGTAGCTGGTGCCGGCGTTCTCGTCCTCCCGGACGACCGCGAGCACCGCCACAGCCACCGCCGCGGTGCCCGTGACGGGGTTGACGGCCACGCGGCGGACGAGGGCGTGGACCACGGTGTTCTCGCCCAGCTTCTCGTCCAGGAGACTGCGTCCGCCGTCCCGGCCGCACTGTACCGCCGCCCGGAGGAACCCGGCGCCGGGTCTGCCCTTGAGATCGGTGCAGTCGATCTCCTCCGTGTCGTAGACCACGCCCACGGTGCGCTCCAGAAAGTCGCGGTAGGAGCGGTTGCAGCGGTTGAAGCGCAGCCTGTCGCCGTTGACCTCCATGATGCACATGGGCAGGGTGTTGAAGTACTGGGAGAGGGATTCGTCGTTTTCGTTTTCCATGGCGGTGATATCGTAGAGGTTGATGCGGCCGATGGCGGCGTAGTACTCCGACTCCGCGGGGTTTTCATACTCGAGGCCGGAGCCGCTTTCGAGCCTGGACAGGATTTCCTCGAAGGGCATGGGCCTGCCGTAGTAGTAGCCCTGTATCCTGGTGCAGCCGATCTCGCGCAGAAATTCGACCTGCGCCTCGGTCTCCACGCCTTCGCACACGGTCTCCGTGCCGAGGCCGATGGCCATGTTCATCAGCTCCGTCAGGATGATCTTGCACTCATCCCTCTCGTCGAAGCGCTGCATGAAGCCCATGTCGAACTTGATGAGGTCGAAGCGGATCTGCTGCAGCACATTCATGGAGGAATAGCCGCTGCCGAAGTCGTCCATCCACACGGGGAAGCCCAGCTCCCGGAAGCGGACGACCTGCTGCTTCATAAAGTCGAAGTCGCCGCCGATGACGCTCTCGGTGATCTCGACGGTGATCATGCCGCGCGCAACGCCCGCCTCGTCCACGCGGCGGCGTATCTCCTCCACGACGTCGCAGCTCTCGAAGTCCATGCGGGAGAGGTTTATAGACTGGGGCACCACATACTGCCCCGCCGCCTTCTGCCGCTTCATCTTCTCGAGCACCTGATCCAGCACGTAGAGGTCGAGCCTGTAGATCAGCTTGTTCTGCTCCAGGGCGGGGATGAAGTCCCCCGGGGAGAGGAAGCCCAGCTCGGGGTCGATCCAGCGGGCCAGGGCCTCCTCGTCGCAGACCTTGCCGTCGGCGGCGCGGATGATGGGCTGATAGTAGACCTTGACCCAGCCCTCCGCCAGGGCGCGGTCCAGGTTCTGGGTGATGTAGCGGTACAGCTCGCCCTGCCTGAGCATGGTGTCGTTGAACCAGGTGACGCTGGAGCCGAGCTCGCCCTTTTTGAGCTCCGCGGCGAAGCGGGCGCGGTCGACGGCGACGTTCACGTCCACCTCCTCCAGGGCGTTCGGGTACACGCCCACCCGGATGGGCAGGGGCTTGCCGTCCATGGCGGTCTCGCACTCGCGCAGGACGGCCTGGATCTCCCCCACCGCGCGCTCCTCGTCCGTCACGGCCGCGAAGTGGTCGCCGCTGACGCGGCAGACGCGGTGGTCGCCGAACTGGCTCAGGAGGATACCGGCGAAGCCCGCGATCAGCCTGTCGCCCCGGTCGAAGCCGTACTGGCGGTTATAGCCGCTCAGCCCGACGACGTTGAAGAACAGCAGGACGGGCTTCTGTCCCTCCGCCAGCATGCTCTTTTTCAGCTCCTCCGCCAGGGAGAAGAAGTGGCGCATGTTGGGCAGATCGGTCAGCCTGTCGTGCAGGATCTGATGGTTCAGGTCGCGGATATATTTCCTGATCTGGTCGCGCATGCGCTTGAACGCGCCGGTCAGGGCGCCGATCTCGTCTTTGCCCTGATAGCTCAGCTCCACCTCGTAGTCGCCGTCGGCCAGACGCTGCGAGGCGTCGGTGAGATCGCTGAGCGGAGAGGTGATGGCCCCGACCAGGAAGGAGACCACGGCGACAAACAGCAGCATGACCGCGGCCGTGATCACCAGG
>CADAAM010000173.1 GCA_902785905.1 Oscillospiraceae bacterium
ACCTTGCTCACTATAACACAGGAGGCTTTTATTTCCGCATACCCGATACGTCTTCTTCCAGTCGCCCCAGCACAGCTGGGGGATTGAGTTTTTCATTCAAACGCGCCATTCTCGCCCCTGGAGGGGCAACCGAATGGCATGCGAAAAAATCCCCATGCGCATGAGGCTTTCATGCGTCGTGGTTTGCCGCGAGGCGCATAGGGATTTACTATAAAAGCTGACGCCTTTATAGTTTTTTTGAGCGTGCGAAATCCTCGCCGCTCACGCGGCAACCGGATTTCATGCACACGTAAATCCCCATGAATCAGCTTTTATTCATTGTGGCGAGGCTTGCCGCATGGGGATTTACTTTTCCTTCACGGATTCCATGAGGCCCGCGGCAAGGCCGGCGACGCTCTGGATCTCGCTGGGGATGATGATCTTGGTTGCCTGGCCGTTGGCAGCGCTGGCAAAGGCCTCCATGGCCTTGAGCTTGATCACGGCCTCGGAGGGGGAGGCCTCATTGATGAGGCGGATGCCTTCAGCCGTCGCGGTCTGAACCTTGAGGATGGCCTCGGCCTGGCCCTCGGCCTCGAGGATCTGCTGCTGCTTCTTGGCGTCGGCACGCAGGATGGCGGACTCCTTCTCGCCCTCGGCCTCAAGGATAGCGGCGCGCTTTTCGCCCTCGGCGCGGAGGATGGACTCACGCCGCTCGCGCTCGGCCTTCATCTGCTTCTCCATGGCGTTCTGGATCTCCTTGGGCGGCAGGATGTTCTTGAGCTCCACGCGGTTGACCTTGATGCCCCAGGGGTCTGTGGCCTCGTCCAGGATAGAGCGCATCTTGGAGTTGATGATGTCGCGGCTGGTGAGGCACTGGTCGAGCTCCAGGTCGCCGATGATGTTGCGCAGCGTCGTGGCGGAGAGGTTCTCGATGGCGAGCATGGGCTGCTCGATACCGTAGGTGTAAAGGCGCGGGTCGGTAATCTGGAAGTAGACGACGGTGTCGATCTGCATGGTGACGTTATCCTTCGTGATCACAGGCTGGGGCGGGAAGTCGGCCACCTGCTCCTTGAGGGAGACAACCTTGGCGATGCGCTCCACAAAGGGAAGCTTGAAGTGGATGCCGACGTTCCAGGTGGTTTTATACGCACCGAGAAACTCAATGACATAGGCGCGGGCCTGCTGGACGATGCGGATGCAGCGCACGGCGATGAAGATGACCACCAGCAGAAGGATGGCAGCGGGAATCATAGAGTTCATGTTCATACCTCCAAATCAGTTTTTGATTTTTTCCACGATCAGTTTGACGCCCTCGATGCGGCCGCCGACGCTCACCGCGCCCCGGCCGAGCACGTTGTCGATGGCCTCCGTGACCACGCAGTCCTGGCCGATGGCCATGTCCGCGTTGGTGCGAACGGCACGGGCGTTGACGTATCTCTTTGCCAGCGGCCTTGTCAGGATCAGACTCACGACAGAGACCAGCGCAAACCACACAAGCTGCAGCCAAAGCGGCGCGCCGAGCATCGCCGAAACCATGGCGGCCAGCGCCCCGAGGGCAAACCAGATGGACACCAGACCGGGAGCCAGCCCCTCGACGATCAGCAGAATGATCGCCGCCGCAAGCCAGACCATATTCATGCTCAATTCATAGACGAATGTCAACACTGCCCCTCCTCTCCGCGGGTCAATCCCACTTGATTATCAAATCTTTATTGATGTGCCGGAGAAAAGCTGCGTTTTGATTCAAGTTTAAACTGGCACATCAATAAATTCCTGTTATATTATAGTATTAACCCGTCGATTTCGCAAGGGTAATCATTGGCGCTCTGTTGAATTTTCGGTGAACTTCTCGGATTGCCTCTTTACTTTTTCAGTGTAAAGATGTAAAGTATAAAATCGTAGAGCCGATGCGCCATGAAACATGGGCGCAAGATGGATGGAGGTTACTATGAACAAGCAAGCCAGAAAGCCCCGCAATGAGAAGATGTACGAGGCGATCCTCTCCCTGAAAACCATGGATGAGTGCATGCGTTTCTTCGATGACCTGTGCACCGTGTCCGAGCTCATGGCCATGGAGCAGCGCTATCAGGTCGCGTCCTGTCTCAACGATGGGATGATCTACAACGACATTCTGGCCCAGACCGGCGCATCCAGCGCCACCATCAGCCGCGTCAACCGCTCCCTCCAGTATGGAAAAGGCGGCTATGCCGTCGTGTTTGATCGGCTCAAGGAGCAGGAGACGTGAGCAGCTACGACGCCCTCGCCCCCTGGTACGATCAGCTCACGGGCGACGTGCCGTACAGTGAGATCGCGGACTTTTACGAGCGGGCCTTCCGCGCCGACGGGGGCGAGTTCAGGCTGCTGCTGGATCTCTGCTGCGGCACCGGGTCCATGACCTGGGAGCTCGCCGCGCGCGGCTATGAGATGATCGCGGCCGACCGCTCGCCCGACATGCTGATGCAGGCCCAGAACAAGCGGCGGGACTGTGCCGTCCCTCCCCTCTTCCTCTGCCAGAGCGCGGAGGAACTGGATCTCTACGGCACGGTGGACGCGGCAGTCTGCTGTCTCGACGGCTTCAACTACATTCCGCTCGATGCGCTGCGGGAGGCGTTTCGCCGCCTGCATCTCTTTGTCCGTCCGGACGGCCTGCTGCTCTTTGACATCCGCACGCCGGATTTTCTGCGGGGTCTGGACGGGCAGATCTTTGTCGATGAAAAGGATGACGTGCTCTGCCTCTGGCGGGCCGACTTTGACGAGGAGGCGGGCGCGCTGGTCTACGGTATGGACCTCTTTGAGCGCCGGGGCCGTCTCTGGGCACGCAGCGGCGAGGAGCATGTGGAGTACGCCCATGAGCCGGAGACGCTGCGCTCGATGCTGGAAGCGGCCGGCTTTACGGATGTGCGCCTTGTGAGCGGCGGGCCTCAGGGCGACGCCGGGAGACTCTATTTCATTTCAAGAAGGAACGAACATGGATAAAATCATCAGAGCAACCGCAGCGGACGGCATGGTCAAGATGGCTGTCATCACCGCAAGGGATACCGTTGAACGGGCAAGGCAGATCCACAGCCTCTCCCCCACCGCCTGCGCCGCCCTCGGACGGACGCTGTGCGGGGCTTCCCTGCTGGGCCAGGCCATGAAGGAGGAGAAGGCCAGTCTCACCATCCGCTTGAGCGGCGGAGGCCCCATCGGCAGCGTCGTCGCAGTCTCGGACCGCGAGGGCAACGTGCGCGGCTATGTGGACAATCCCTCCTGTGAACTGCCGCTGCGCGCCGACGGCAAGCTCAATGTCGGCGGAGCCGTGGGCCGGGACGGGATGCTGACCGTCAGCCGCGACCCTACATCGGTTCGGTGGAGCTTGTCAGCGGTGAGATCGCCGAGGACCTGACCGCGTACCTGTTGGAGAGCGAGCAGGTGCCCTCTGCCTGCGCTTTGGGCGTTCTGGTGGACACCGATCTCACGATCCGCGCGGCGGGCGGCTTCATCGTGCAGCTCATGCCCGGCGCGGAGGAGGAGCTGATCGAAAAGCTGGAGGACAATATCTTTCTGATGGACCAGCTCACAACCGTGCTCGATGAGGACGGGACCGACGCGATCTTTTCCCAGGTGCTGCGCGGCTTCGACTGGCACGTCGTCGGCGAGTACCCGGTGGAGTACCGCTGCTATTGCAGCCGGGAGCGCGTGGAGCAGGCCCTCACGGTCATTGAGCCGAATGAGCTGCGGGAGATCATCGCCGAGGGGAAGGAGATTTCCGTGTCCTGCCAGTTTTGCGACCGGACCTACGCCTTTACACCCGCGGAGCTGGAGGCCCTTTTGAAATCATCGGAGAATAATTTGGAAAATTGAAAATTCCCGCTTGACAAATCGGAGATTATTTAGTATTATAACGAAGCTGTGACGCGGGAGCATAGCTCAGCTGGTTAGAGCACCTGCCTTACAAGCAGGGGGTCACTGGTTCGAGTCCAGTTGTTCCCACCATGCTCTCTCCTCACAGGATTCGCCTCGGTAGCTCAGTAGGTAGAGCAGCGGACTGAAAATCCGCGTGTCGCCAGTTCGACTCTGGCCTGAGGCACCATCTGCGGCTTTAGCTCATCCGGT
>CADAAM010000174.1 GCA_902785905.1 Oscillospiraceae bacterium
CATCTCATCAAAATGGCGGTCGCGCCCGGCACATCGGACGAGCTGCGCGCGGAGATGCTGGCGGCCTATATGCCCTGGTACGACAGCCACTGTGCCATCCTCACCGCGCCCTATCCCGGCATTGTGCCGCTGATGGAGGCGCTGAAACAAGCGGGGGTGAAGCAGGCGGTCATCTCCAACAAGCAGGACTCCGCCGTGCGGAGACTGGCGGAGGAGCATTTCCCCGGCCTGCTCGAGACCGCCATCGGCGAGAGTGAGACCGTGCGCCGCAAGCCGAATCCCGACGCGGTGCTGAAAGCGCTGCGGGAGATGGGCGTGGAGAAGCGGGATGCGGTCTATGTCGGCGACACCGAGGTGGACTTGCAGACAGCCCGCAACGCCGGACTTGACTGCGCGGCGGTGGGCTGGGGCTTTCGCACCGAGGAGGAGCTGCGCGCAGCGGGCGCTTCCCGTGTTTTTTTCAGCGCGGAAGAGCTGCTTGACTGGCTGCTGGGGGACTGAGCGCACTTCTCAGCGTTTCCCTAAACGGCGGCACATCTCGTCGTGGGCCAGCAGCTCCGCCGCGTCGTCCAGCGGCGTTAGCTCCGCCGCACCGTATTTGCGTTCCAGCGCGCGGCGGATCAGCAGGTCCGCAAAGGCCGGGTTCTTCGGCAGCAGGGGGCCGTGGCTGTAGGTGCCAAAGACGTTTTTGTAAACCGCGCCTTCCGTTCCGTCCTCACCGTTGTTGCCGAAGCCCGCGAGAACCTGGCCGAGAGGCTTGACCCCGGGGCCGAGGCGGGTCTGGCCGCTGTGGTTTTCAAAGCCCACGACCGTGAAGCCGCCGAGATCTTCGGGAACCTTGTACATATAATTCCCGATCATGCGTTTTTTCGCGCCCACGGTCCAGAGATCCAGCGCGCCGACGAAATCGCAGCGCTTGCCGTCGTGGGTCTCGTAATACGCGCCCAGCATCTGGTAGCCGCCGCATATGGCGAGGACGCAGACCCCATCCTCAATGGCGGCGACAAGCTCCCTGTCACGGCCGCGGTGCAGATCCTCCAGCAGCACCTGCTGCTCAAAGTCCTGCCCGCCGCCGATGAATATGAGATCAAAGCCCGTCAGGCTCTCCTTCGAGCCGATGGGCATTTTTGTTACCTCCACACCGATGCCGCGCCAGTTGAGCCTCTGCGTCAAGCAGCGGATGTTGCCGCCGTCGCCGTAGAGATTCAGCACGTCCGGGTACAAATGACAGATTTTCAGTTCCATATCGGCGTCTCCTTATACCCAAAACTCGTCGCCGCCGCAGTGCTTGATCAGCGTCTCGCGCAGCTCCAGCATGGCGGTGTAGGTGGGGATCATATAGACGGGCCGCTCCTCATTTTCAAGGGAGCTGACCAGCTTTTCATAATCGTGCTCGAGCGTCACAAAGCGCGGGTCGATCCCGGCGTACTTGACGCGCACGGCCATGTCGGCGGCGCGGTCGCCGGAGACGATCACCCGTTCAAGCCTGCCGGAGAGCGTGCGGAGCTTTTCAAACTCGGCGTCCCAGATCCAGGAGACGTCCGTCCCGTCCGCGCCCCGGTCGTTGAGGCAGACGACGAGGACAAATTTCTCCTTCACATTCTGCAGGAAGTCCAGCACCTGGTTGCAGCCCGCTGGGTTTTTCACCAGCATGACCTTCGCGCCGGCTTTGCCCAGCTGAAAGCTCTCCATGCGCCCGAAACCGCATTTGAAGCTCGCGACCGCGCCGATGGCGGCCTTGACGGGAATGCCCATCTCCGTCATTGCGGCGACGGCCCCGACGGCATTGTAGACATTGTACAGGGCGGGGAGATTGACCTCCGGCGACGGCCCCGACGGCATTGTAGACATTGTACAGGGCGGGGAGATTGACCTCGGCCAGCTGCGCCCCGTCCGGTGTGCGGAGGACAACACTGCTGCCGTCGGCGCGCTGTTCGGTCACGTCGGTGACGGCGTAGTCCGTCTCATGGCGGCGATAGCCGCACTTCGGACAGCGATAGCCGCCGAGATGGCCGTAGGTGATGTAGTCGTATTCGTACTCCGTCTTGCAGCGGATGCAGTGGCTCGCGTCGGACAGCTCGCTCTTTTTCCCGGTGGGGACGGCACCCCTGTCAATGCCGAAGAAGCGGTAGTTGTGCCGTCCGTCCTCGGCCAGCGACGCGGTCAGGGAGCAGTCGGCGTTGAGACAGACGGTGATGGGCTCCGGCAGGGAATCCAGCGCCGTGCCGGCTTGAGCTGGGGGAAGACCTTGACGGCCGCGGCCTCGTCGCACTCGATGACCGCGTATTCCTTGCGGCACTTTCCGAACAGGGTGGAGTTCATCACAAACTCCGTTGTGATGCCGGACAGCAGGTTTGCGCCCGAGCGGTTGGCAAAGTAGTTGAGGCCCTGCCCGGCGAAGCCCTCCTCGATCATGCGGGAGGTGGTGGTCTTGCCGTTGGTGCCGGTGACGGCCACGGTTTTCACCCCGCGGGCGAGGATGGACAGCAGGTTCGGGCAGACCTTGAGCGCCCAGCGCCCGGGCATGGCGGTGCCGCCCCGGTGTACAAGGCGCGAGAACAGGCGCAGGAATTTGCACAGGCAGATGGCGATAAAAGCGCGTATCGACATAGAATGATCTCCTTGAGAAGTTTTGCCAAAAGTAAACTTAAGTATAACATACTATATTCCCTTGGGCAAGCGTTTTGAACGGGGAAACAAAAGTTGCGAAACGGCGGCGCGGGGCTTATAATAGCGGCGAAAAACATGGGAGGTATTGCCATGCCGCGCCTGATCGAGATCACCGATTTTGAAGACCCCGCCCTGGACCTCTACGCCAGACTGACCGAGAACCAGCTTTTAAACCGCGCCGACCCCGCCAACGCTGTCTTTATCGCCGAGAGCCCGCTTGTTGTGGAGCGGGCGCTGGACGCGGGCTGTGTGCCGGTATCGGCGCTGATGGAGAAAAAGCTCGCCGAGGGGCGGGCAAAGGAGTTGCTCGAACGCCTGGGGGACATCCCGGTCTACACGGCGGAGCTCGAGGTACTGGTGCAGATCACGGGCTTTCACCTCACGCGCGGCCTGTTGTGCGCCATGCGTCGGCCGACGCTTCCCACGGCGGAAGAGCTCTGCCGGAACGCGCGCCGGGTGGCGGTGCTGGAAAACGTGATGAATCCCACAAACTTAGGGGCGATCTTCCGCTCCGCCGCGGCCCTCGGAGTGGACGCGGTGCTGCTGACCAGCGCGGGCAGCGATCCCCTCTACCGCCGCGCCGTGCGCGTCAGCATGGGGACGGTGTTCCAGGTGCCGTGGAGCTATCTGCCCGAGGAGGACTGGCAGGCCATGCTGCATGAGCTTGGCTTTCAGACCGCGGCCATGGCCCTGCGGGACGATTCCCTGAGCGTCGCGGACCCGCGCCTGCCGGGGATTAAGAAGCTCGCCGTCGTGCTCGGAACCGAGGGGGACGGCCTCGCCGCGGAGACGATCGCTTCCTGCGACTACACGGTGCGCATCCCCATGAGCCACGGGGTCGACTCTCTCAACGTGGCCGCCGCCAGCGCCGTCGCGTTCTACGCGCTGTGTCTGACAAAGCAGGGGTGACCCTCGCGGTTGCCCGCGCCGATAAAACAGACGCACGGTCAATTCGTACCATCTGCGAATTCGCCGTGCGTTTTTCGTTTGCTTCATGCCCTGCCGCCGTGCAACCGTGAGGGTCGCCCCTGCGGAAAACGACTTGACCGCACACAAATTTCCAAAATACTGAAACAATTTGGCCGCCCGGCGCGTTATTAAAGGTGAGTGCACTCGAAAGGAGATTCCCATGAAAAAGATAACATACCATGGAATCGTTTTGCTTGCGGCTCTTGTGCTTGGGGGCTGCGCGAGAGCGGAAGCCGCGCCGTCGCCCTGGCCCACCCACGCGCCGGAGGCCACGCCCTATGTCCGCATATACAACGAGGCGGATGTCCCGCGTGCCGAGGAGGGCGAGCATTTTGAGAGCATGGAAGCCCTTTGGAGCTCCATCTACGAGGAGTTCGGCTGCTTCTACGCCAAGCACGACGAGCTGGAGATGTTTCGCTCCCTGCCGCAGGACGAGCCCTATGACTTTGTCCCCCACAGCGTGCGCTTCGAGCTGGACGAGGGGGAGGCCATGCGCATGGCCAGACTGTTCGACGCGCTGGATGGCGTGGACGCCCGGGTAATCGCCATGCACACGCTCGAGAGCGGGGTGC
>CADAAM010000175.1 GCA_902785905.1 Oscillospiraceae bacterium
GCGATAGGAGCGGAGCATCATGTTATAGCCGAGGTCCATGTTGCCGACGAGGCCCATGCCGAGGCGATCCTCCGGCACGAAGGAGAGCGCGACGCCCATATCCTTGATGGCCAGGGGGTCTTTGCCGATGAGCTGCTCGCGTCTGCCGTCGTCGTTAATATACTCGATGCTGCCCTTTTCCACCGGCTGGAGCCCCGCAATCGCTTCGAGCAGTTCCTTCTGGCCGCAGCCGGAAATGCCCGCGATGCCGAGAATTTCGCCGGAATAGGCGGTAAAGCTCACGTTATCGAGTTTGACGGTGCCCTCAATGTCGCGCACGGTGAGATCCTTCACCTCGATGCGGGGCTTCGGATTCTCCGGCTCGGGGCGCTGGATGTTCAGCACCACGGGATGACCGACCATCATGTTGGTCATCTCCTGGGCGTTGGTGGATTTCGTCGGCATGTCGCCGATGAACTGTCCGTGGCGCAGGATGGCCACACGGTCGGACAGGGATTCGACCTCGTGCATCTTGTGGGTGATGATGACGACCGCCTTGCCATCGTCGCGCATGTTGCGCAGCACGGCGAAGAGTTTGTCAGTCTCCTGCGGCGTGAGCACCGCGGTCGGCTCGTCCAGAATGAGAATATCCGCGCCGCGATAGAGGACCTTGACGATCTCGACGGTCTGCTTCTGGGAGACAGACATGTCGTAAATTTTCTGGTTGGGGTCGACTTCAAAGCCGTAGGCGTCGCAGATCTCACGGATTTTTGCGGAGGCGGCCTTGAGATCAAGCTTGCCGGGCAGGCCGAGGACGATGTTCTCGGCGGCAGAGAGGACATCCACGAGCTTAAAGTGCTGGTGGATCATGCCAATGCCGAGGCCAAAGGCATCCTTCGGGGAGCGGATGACGACGGGCTTGCCGTCAATAGCGATCTCGCCCTCGTCTGGAAAGTAGATGCCCGACAGCATGTTCATGAGCGTGGTCTTGCCGCTGCCATTTTCACCCAGCAGGGCCAGAATCTCACCCCGGTAGATATTGAGCCAGACCTTGTCGCTGGCCAGAGTCGGCCCGAAGCGCTTGGTGATGTTCCGCATGGTCACTGCGGCAATTTTGTTATCCATAGGCGGTACTCCTTTCTGAATACCCTCTCCGCCCCAGTGTGCGCACCGGGGCATCTCTCCCAGAGAGGGAGGCAAGGCTTGGCTCCCTCTCTGGGGGAGCTGGCACGGCGCATCTCACGCAAGCGCCGTGACTGAGAGGGTTCTTTATAATAAAAAAGCACTGCTGCCGGGGCCGTTTCGGTCGCTGCGGTCGCAGTGTCGAAAATGCCGTAAAGGAAAGCGCGGCTTACAGGCTCTGCGTTTTCCTTCGCGGCATTTTCTTTTTCCCGCTCCCCCAAGGAAGGGGAGCGGGAAAAAGCGGATTCAAGATTATGCGTCGAGGTTGGTGATGCCGTCGATGTCGATGTCAAAGTAGGGGGCGCTGCGGTACTCGGACTCGTGGAAGTAACCGTCAGCGATGACGTTGGTGTCGGGAGCAAAGTCGCCCATGTCGTCAACGTCGGCCAGGTACTCAGTCAGGGTCTCGCCGTTAACCGTCCAGAAGGCGGTATCGAAGACCTTGAGCTCACCGCTCTCGAGCAGAGCCTGAACCTCGGCCAGCTTCTCGGCGGTACCGGCGGCAGCGGCCTTGTCGTTGATTTCGGTCAGCTTGACGGAGCCGGTGGCAATGGTGCCGGTCCAGTCGGCGCCGATGTCCTTGCCCTCAGCCACGCAGTTCATGGCATACTCCATGTAGGGAGCCCAGTCGATGCGGGAGGCGACAATAAAGGTATCGGGGCAGTCATTGGCGGCGGAGCCGTTGTAGAACACGAAGGGAATACCCTTGTCCTGGCACTCGGTGGGAGCGCCCATGGAGTCGGCATGCTCGGAGAGCAGGACGCAGCCGTTGGAGATGAGCTTGATGGCGCCCTCTTTCTCAAGGGTGGGATCATACCAGGAGTTGGTAAAGGTCACGTCCATGGTGGCGGAGGGGCAGACATAGCGGACGCCGAGGAAGAAGGAGGTGTAACCGGACTTGACTTCCGCGTAGGGGAAGGCGCCGATGTAACCGACCTTGGCCTGATCGGCGGTGATCGCACCGGACTCGATCATCTCGTTGAGCTTGAGG
>CADAAM010000176.1 GCA_902785905.1 Oscillospiraceae bacterium
CACAACCTAATATTAAGCCGACAGCCGCCCCTTTTTCAAGGGACGGCTGCCGTTATTTTGCTCTTTCTTCAGGGGCTGTATTTTGAGACAGCCCCTTTTCATGTCAGTACACCCTTCCGTTGGCAGCGATGATCGTCAGAATACCCCGCCGCAGGATGTACTCATTTTCCGCCTCGTCGAGGAAGCATTGATACACATGAGTCGGCTCCAGCTCTCGGTGCCGAACCAGCGCCCCCACGATGCGAAAGCCCATGCTCTCCGCCTGTGTCTGAATTCCCATATCTCATACCCCTTTCAAATAAAAGTCTCAACAAATACTGTACCAAAACTTTCCCGCGATTCTTGCGGCCCGCCGCTTCTTTTGCTATACTGACATCGGAAAGCGAGGGATGCCCCATGGCCGCGGGAGATAACCAAAAACTGAAAATGCTCTATCTCGTCAAAATCTTCTCCGAGGAGACGGACGATTCCCACGCCCTGTCTCTGCAGGAGATCGTCGACCGGCTCGAAGCCTACGGCGTTAACGCGGAGCGCAAGACGCTGTACAAGGACTTCGGCGAGCTGGAGAAGTTCGGCCTCGAAATCCTCAGTGAACAGTCGGGGCGGAATGTGCTCTATCATCTCGCCACGCGCCGTTTTGAGCTGCCGGAGCTGAAATTGCGAATCTCTCGCCAGCATCTACGAGGCCCAGCGCCTCCAGCGGCAGGTGCTGATCACCGGGCGCATCAAGGCCATGAATGAGAGCATTTTCTACAACGTGGACATGCTGCACGAGGCTATCAACGCCGACCGGCAGATCTGCTTCCAATACTTTCAGTGGAACGTCCACAGGGAGCAGGAACTGCGCCACGGCGGGGAGTGGTATCGCATCAGCCCCTGGTGCCTGCTGTGGGACGATGAAAACTATTATCTTGTCGCCTACGACGCAAACGACCGGAAGATCAAGCACTACCGCGTAGACAAGATCCTGCGCCTGTCCATCACCGACAAGCCCCGCGAGGGCAAGCAGCAGTTCAAGGAGTTCGACGCCGCAAAATACACGCGCAGCCTCTTCGGCATGTACGGCGGCAAGCTCACGCGCGTGACCCTTGAGGGCCGCAGCGACATGGTCGGCCCGCTGATCGACCGCTTCGGCAGGGACATTGCGATCCAGCCGATCGACGACGATACCTTCACCGCGTCGGTCGAGGTCAGCGCCAGCCGTCACTTTATCGCCTGGATCATCGCGCTGGGCGACGGGGTGCGTATCACCGGGCCCAAATCGCTGGTGGAGGATATGCGCGCCGAGGCAAAGCGTCTTGCCGAGTTGTATCCATAAACCTTATGCGGCTTCGTCTTCCATCATCTCGTAATAATCGCTCTCGCTGCTGAACAGCACATAGCGCCCATCCACATAACCGTAATACCCGTTTCCCGTATAATATCCTTTCATTTTTGCGTGCCTCCTTTTTTCTTACTGTACACAGTCTAACATAAAACATGTCCAAAAAATTTCCCTCGATTTAAAAAATCCGTCGATCCGAGGGAAATTTTTTGGACATGTTTTGCTGTATAATGAAAAATGAAAACAGGGCGGTATCCACGCCTTATAAAGAGGGCAAAAGCATGAAAGACAAGAATTGAACACCGGTATTGAGAATCCGTACCTTCGGCGCCGTGATGACTACCTTTACCAAGAACGCGCAGTCTCGCCCCACGCGGGGCGAGTGGATAAAATTATACAGTTCCCCCGAAAAAGCGCCCGGCACAGGGGCGCTTTTTCATGCTTATTCCCGCTTGTCCGACAAGGGCGGCTGTGATACACTATGCGGGTAATTCAGGGAAAAGGGGAGAGGACATGCGCATTTTGGCGGTCAATGACGACGGCATCCGTTCGCCGGGGCTTGCGGCCCTCGTCCGCGCGGTGTCGGTATTTGGCGAGGTCTGGGTCGTCGCGCCGAGCGAGCAGTGCAGCGGCATGAGTCAGAAGCTCTCCCTCTTCAACGAAATGCCCCTGCGGGAGGCCGATTTCCCCGTCCCCGTCAAGGGCGCGTGGAGTCTCGGCGGTACCCCGGCCGACTGCGTGAAGGTCGCGCTGGACCATCTGCTGGACTTTAAGCCCGACTATGTGTTCTCCGGCGTCAACGACGGCTGGAACGCGGGGTTTGACATCGCGTATTCCGGCACCATCGGCGCCTGCTATGAGGCCGTGATGAACGGCATCCCCGCCATCGCCTTCTCCGCCAGGATGAAGGGCGAGCTGGAGATCGCGGAGCGGTATATGCCGGAGCTTGCGCGTGAGCTGATCGACCTCGGCCAGAAACCGGGCGAGATCTGGAACGTTAACTTTCCGGGCGGGACGCTTCACGACGTGCGCGGTATCCTGCGCGAGCGCCGTATCGCCCCCATGCAGCTGTATAACGGCGTCTTTTCCGCCCGCGTCCATCCCGAGGGATACAAAATGCTCAGCCAGCAGGGCGTCCCCATCGGCCGCGGCGTGGCCCCCGAGGGCAGCGACATCGCCGCAGTGCTCGACGGCTATATCTCCATCGGCAAGATCATGAGCCCCGTCATGTAAGGCGCGCGAAAAAACAGAGATTTTGTCTTGTAAATATTGGCTGCGCATGTTAGAATACTTATTGGAGCCAATTGGTTCACATAAC
>CADAAM010000177.1 GCA_902785905.1 Oscillospiraceae bacterium
CGGCGCCGGCAAGTCCACCACGCTGAAAACGATCTCCGGCCTCATGCGCAGCCGCGGCGGCAGCATCGAGTTCATGGACAAGTCCATCGCCTCCACCGCCCCGCACAAGATCGTGGAGCTCGGTATCGCGCATGTCCCCGAGGGGCGCCGTGTTTTCACCCGTATGACTGTGGAGGAAAACCTCGACATGGGTGCTTTCACCGCAAAGGCTGCAAACCTCGAGGCCGACAAGGAGCGCGTGTTCGAGCAGTTCCCCCGCCTCAAGGAGCGCCGCAAGCAGATCGCAGGCACGCTCTCCGGCGGCGAGCAGCAGATGCTCGCCATGGGCAGGGCACTGATGTCCACGCCGAAGCTCCTGATGTTGGACGAGCCCTCCATGGGCCTCGCGCCCATCCTGGTCGAGCAGGTCTTCGACATCATCTCTGCTCTCCACAAGGCTGGCACCACCATCCTGCTGGTGGAGCAGAACGCCGAGATGGCGCTCTCCATCGCCGACCGCGCCTATGTCATGGAGACCGGGCGCATCACCCTCAGCGGCCTGATCATCAAGACATAAAATGGAGCCCGTTTCTCGTTTCCGGGGAACGGGCTCTTTGCATGCCCGGCATGCAATCACAAAAAAGAGAAAAGATTGAAAACCTTCGCCGTGTTTTGTTGTCTATATAGGTGAGAGCTCTTGAAACAAAGGAGGTTCAGTATGGAAGACAGAGAGATCGTGGATCTGTACTGGCAGCGCTCCGAGCTGGCCATATCGGAGACCGATCACAAATACGGGCGGTACTGCCATACGATTGCCTACAACATCTGCGGGACGGATGAGGATGCGGAGGAGTGCGTGAACGACACCTGGCTGCGCGCGTGGAACCGCATGCCCACCGAGCGCCCCGCAGTGCTGTCGGCTTTCCTCGGCTGTATCACAAGAAATCTCGGCATCAACATCATCAAGGCAAAAAACAGAGTCAAGCGCGGCGGAGGCGAAGCGGCCCTCGCGTTGGACGAGCTGAGCGAGTGTATCACGGACGGGAGTAATCCCGAGCAGCTTGTAGAGGAGAAGGAACTGGAACAGGCCATCGGACGCTTTGCGGCGGGCTTGCCGGAGACAGAGCGGATGATCTTTGTTCTGCGATACTTCTATCTTGCGCCTGTCGCGGAGATCGCGGAGCGGCTGGGGTGCGGGCAGGGAAAAGTCAAAAGCAGCCTGTTTCGCACCCGTAAGAAGTTGAGAGAAAGCTTACAGGAGGAGGGCTTATGTTAGACGAACTGACACTTCTGCGCGCTATGAACGGCATTCACGGGGAGGATGTGGTCATGGCCGGAAAGATTTACTTTAATGAAAAAACCAGACATCGCAGCAGAAAACGCCTGCTGACGCTCGCACTCGCGGCGGCGCTGCTGCTGGCGCTCGGCGTCGCGGCGTATTCCGCCGGGCTTACGTTTTCAGGCTGGGGCGGCAATATGGAGATTCACACCAAGCAGACAGAGGGCGGTATTGAAAACACGGTCTATGTTCACACCGAAAACATGACCCAGCCGGTGAGCTTTAAAGACGGGCGCATGATCTTTGTCGTCAACGGTGAGCACATTGACATCACAAAGCAGGTCTCGGAGACTGTGCCCTTTATCTATCAGTACACCGACGAAGAGGCAGGTGTGATTCACTACTGGATCATTGGAAAGAACGGCCCCGAGCTTGAGCACTACGGCTTTGCGGAATACATTCAGCCGACGGACGGTGAGTGGACAGGCGGCTATGTCGCCCGCACGGACAACAATGAGGCCCCATGGCTTTACGCGGCCTGGGAAGAGCTCGGTTTTGACTTCAAAGCTGATACTATCCCTGAATAGAAACCCGACAGCCCTTCCGGCAAAATTTGCGTCGTGCTGCGTTGAAGCCCTTGACCATATATCTCCATTATGCTCTGCGGGCTTCGCCTTGCCTGACACAAATTTTGCTCGGAATTTCTTGTCTTCTTTCTATCAGGAAATAGTATGACTCGTAAAGCAAAAACGCACAGCGCCGACTTCGCCTTTTCGGGAGGAGTCGGCGCTGTTATTCAGTTTCCGAGTTCCTTTTTGATTCGTCGGATCGCGTTCTTTTCGAGGCGCGAGACCTGTGCCTGGGAGATGCCGACGGTCTTGGCCACCTCCATCTGTGTGCGCCCGTCGTAGAAGCGCAGGGCGAGAATGCGCTTTTCACGCTCGTCCAGCCGCCGCACCGCGTCTTCGAGCGCAATTTGCTCCAGCCAGTGCTCATCGGTGTTGCGGTTGTCGCCGATCTGGTCCATGACCGTCGCGGTCTCCCCGCCGTCGGAGTAGATGGGGTCGTAGAGCGAGACAGGGTCAGTGATCGCCTCGAGGGCAAAGACGACCTCCTGCCTCGGGATGCCGAGCGTTCGGGCAATCTGCTCCACGTCCGGCTCCCGCCCCGTCTCGGCGGTGAGCTTCTCCTTGGCCTGCAGGACCCGGTAGGCCGTGTCCCGCATCGAGCGCGACACCCGCACCGCACTGTGGTCCCGCAAAAACCGCCGCAGCTC
>CADAAM010000178.1 GCA_902785905.1 Oscillospiraceae bacterium
CGGGGTCATTGACCGCCCGGTCGGGAGGCATCCGATAGATCGCAAGCGCATGGCGGTCATTGAGAAAAACGGCAAGCGCGCCGTCACGCACTGGGAGCTTGCAGCGCGGTACCGTGGGTATTCCCGTGTACTCTGCCGACTCGAGACCGGGCGCACCCACCAGATCCGCGTCCATATGGCGAGTATCGGGCACCCTCTGCTGGGCGACGGGCTCTACGGCGCGAGGTGCCCGGATAAGGGACTGGAGGGCCAATGCCTCCACGCAAGGCATATCAGCTTTATTCACCCCCGCAGCGGAGAGCGGATGCGCTTTGAAACGGAGCTGCCGGACTATTTCACACAGGTTGTGGAGAGACTGGGCCCTGAAATTTGATTGAAGAGGCGGCATGAAAGCTGACTCTTCAAAAATTGTGGGAGGCAAATCATGAACAATAAAAAGCTCGTTTACGCGGTTCTCGCGGCAATCGTAGCCCTCGCGCTGATCGTTCTGCTCATCAAAGTTGTCACTGGCGCATTCGGTCTCCTGAGCGGCGCGCTGAACACGGTGATCGGCGTCGTGGTTGTCGCGGCACTGGTGCTGATCGTGGCCTGGATGTTCCTGTATGCACGAAAGCGGTAGAGCGGCAAAAAAGATGGGGCTCGCAGCAAACTATGAGCTGCAAGCCCCATCTTTTTGCTATTGTTTGATCGCACTTCTCGCCATCAGGGACACGCCGTGCAGAGCCGCCGCATACACGGCGGTCAGCGGCAAGACCCACGGGAGCGGCCTTTCCACCGCCCAGAAGTGGACCAGATAGATTTCAAAGGTCAGGCCGCCGAGGAAGGCTACGGCATGGTTGACAGCCTGTCCCGCCTTAAACCGGCTCAGCCCCTCCGACGCGGCGGCGATCAGCACGCAGAGCCCCGGCGCGATCAAAAGCAGGGGATACCACGCGAGGCCGTAGTTCCATACCACGTCGGCGTCAAAGCGCGGTGTCTCCCAAAGCAGCAGCGCCCCGACCGGGACGGCGCAGATCAGCAGCGCAAGCTCCGTTTTGGTGAGGGCCTCGCGACGGCGGCTTTCGGCGGCAAAGAACATCCCAACAAAGAAGATCGGCAGGCGTGTCATGATGATGACAAGCTCCGTATCACCCCAGAAGGCGGCGCTCAACAGCAGCAGGCCGAGCAGCGCCCCCGCGACTTTCAGCTTTGTGTCACAGCGCTCCGCCAGCGGGGCCAGCCAGGGGGTGAGCAGATAGCTCAGCCACATGCCGGACACATACCAGTTGAACGCGGGCTTGATCCCGGTGAAGCCGTGTACCCCGAAGAGATTGGCCAGCGCCGAGGAAAGCGTGATTGAGCCGTCAATAACGTGCAGGGCGATCCAGACCAGAATAAACGGCAGATAAACCGGCAGAACCCTCACGGCGCGGCGCTTGAGGAAAGCGGCGGGGTCACGGTCACCGAGATAAGAGAAGAAGCAGCCGACGCCCGAGCAGAAGAAAAACACGTCCACGCCGCCGTAGAAGTACGCCGCGGCTTTTTTCAGCGCGATCTCCGGCCACGCGCCCTTGGTATGGTAGAGCAGGATCATCACGATAGCTGCGGCCATCATGTTTTTGCGATATTTAAACAAAGTCTGAAAACGCATGGGCGCACCTCCGAAAGGAAAAACAAGCGCCCGCCTGGGCGGACGCTTGTAAGGAAACTGATTTGCGTGATTAACGCTTGCTGAACTGAGGAGCTCTGCGGGCGGCTTTGAGACCGTACTTTTTGCGCTCCTTCATTCTCGGGTCGCGGGTGAGGAAACCGGCGGCCTTGAGGGCGGCGCGGTAGCTCTCGTCGACGACGAGCAGGGCGCGGGCGATGCCGTGGCGGATAGCGCCGGCCTGACCGGAGACGCCGCCGCCGGTGACGGTCGCTTCGATGTCGACCTTGCCGAGGGTGTTGGTGGCGACCAGGGGCTGACGAACGATGAGCTTCAGGGTCTCGAGCCCGAAGTAGTCGTCGATATCACGGCCGTTGACGGTGATCACGCCGGAGCCGTTGGGGATGAGGTGGACGCGGGCGACAGAAGACTTTCTGCGGCCGGTGCCGTACATATAGGGCTTCTTGGTCTTGTAGGTTGCCATAGTTCTTTACCTCCTCTTAATGCGCAGGCGCTTGAGCTGCCACTGAGCGATGGTGTTCTTCTGCAGCATGCCGCGCACGGCGAGACGCATTGCAAGCTCGGGCTTCTTCTGCATGAGGATCTTGTACTGGGTCTCCTTCAGGCCGCCGGGGTAGCCGCTGTGAGTGCGGTAGTACTTCTGCTCCAGCTTCTTGCCGGTGAGGACGGCGTCCTTGGCATTGATGATGATGACGTAATCGCCGCAGTCGACGTGGGGGGTGTAATCGGTCTTGAGCTTGCCGCGCAGCAGATCGGCGGCGAGAGCGGCCGTCTTGCCCATGGGCTTGCCGGCTGCGTCAAGGATGTACCATTTGCGTTCAACGGTCTCCTTGGTGAGCATGGTTGTGGACATAGTCTTGCCTCCATATAGAATCAATTGTTTTGACAGTTTAAG
>CADAAM010000179.1 GCA_902785905.1 Oscillospiraceae bacterium
CCCCAGAGCTGTTCGTTGTTCACGACCGCGTGGGCCAGGGCCCTGCAGTCGTCATCCTTGTGCGCCTTGAAGAAGTCCAGCACCCAGGCGTCGTCGCTCACCTCATACGCGGCGCCGTCGCGCTCGCCCTTGTGGTAGAAGGCGATGAAGGCCGCGATGGAAAAGCTCAGGCAGCGCGGCAGCTTTCCGGTGCGCTTGACGTATTCGATCACGCTGGGCATGACGCGGGCCTTCCACTTGGAGGCGGAGTTGAGCGCGATGCTCAGAAGCTGGTGGTCGATAAAGGGATTGTCGAAGCGGTCGATGACCGAGGCGGCGAAGCCCTCCAGCTCCTCCTTCGGCAGATCGAGGGTCGGGATGATCTCCTCGAACATGGCCTTGTTGAGGAAGGCGCGGATGCTCTTGTCCTGCATGCAGTCGCGCACGATGTTCTTGCCCGCAAGATATGCGCCCAGCACCATGGAGGTGTGCGCGCCGTTGAGGATGCGCACCTTGCGCTGCTTGTAGGGCGTCACGTCGTCCACGACCCGGATGGGCAGGCCCGCCTTTTCAAACGGGAGCTCGTCCTTGATGGACTGAGGCCCCTCGATGACCCAGGCCGCAAAGACCTCGCCCGTGTCGATGAGCTGATCCTCATAGCCCCACTTCTCCCAGAGCGCGGGGGCCTCGCCCTTTGCGCCGCCGGTGACGATGCGGTCGACCAGGGTGGAGCAGAAGATGTTCTCGCCGTTGACCCACGCGCAGAACTCGTCCTCCAGCGCCCAGAGCTTGATGTACTCGTTGACGCAGCGCTTGAGCTCGTCCCCGTTGTGGTCGATCAGCTCGCAGGAGAGGATGATGAAGCCCTTGAGGCCCTTCTTCCAGCGCTCGTACAGCATGGCGGTGAGCTTGGCCGGGAAGCTGGACGGGGGCGCGTCGTCAGCCTTGCAGGCGGGGTCGAAGGCGATGCCCGCCTCGGTCGTGTTGGAGACGATGAAGCGCAGGTCGGGGTTTTCCATGCACGCGAGCATCTTTGCCCAGTCCCGCTTGGGGTCAAGGCAGCGGGAGACGCAGGAGATCACGCGGGTGCGCTCCACGGCCTGACCGTCCGCGCGGCCGCGGAGCACGAGGGTGTACAGCCCGTCCTGCTCGGCAAAGCGGTCGGCGGCCTCGGGATGTCCGCCGCGGGGCTGGCACACGACGACCTTGGCGTCAAAGCCCGCCTTCTCGTTCATCTGGTCGATGAAGTCCTCCACGAAGGCGCGCAGGAAGTTGCCCTCGCCCTTCGCGTCCTTCAGGAGATAGCCCTCATAGCCCCTGGCCTCGAGGGTTTTATAGCTCAATCTGTCCATGATACGTTTTCCTCTTTTCTTTAAATTACAGGTCTGTGTCGTGACTTCGCGCCGGCGAAGCCACGACACAGCAGAACATTACCTCTTGATATCGTAATCCATATTCATCAGCGCGCGAATGCTTTTGGCGTCGTCGGTGATGTTGGCGTCCCCGTGGATGGTGTGCTTGAGAACGGAGCTTGCCACGGCGAAATTGATCATCTCCATGGGCTTGTAGCCGTTCATCATGGCGTAGATCAGGCCGCTGGCAAAGGCGTCCCCGCCGCCGACGCGGTCGAGAATATTGAAGGTGAAGAGCTTGCTTTCAAAGGTGTGGCCCTGATACCACATATAGGCCATGCATATAGGCCATGAGGCTGTTTTCACTGCCGGAGTGGGCATAGCGCACATGGCGGGCAATGCACTTGAGATTCGGCCAGCGGCTGACAAAGGCGTGGAAAATCTCGTCCTGCTGCTCATAGCTCGGCTGCAGGGGCACGCCGTCCTTTACGTCGCCCTTTGCGTGGTCGTCCTCGTCCCGCCAGACGTGATAGGGCTCGATGCCGAAGAGCACATCCACATAGGGCAGGCACAGGGTGCAGAAGTCGCGCGCCTCGTCCCAGGTCCAGAGCTTGGAGCGGAAGTTGCCGTCAAAGCTCACGGTCAGGCCCAGCTCCTTTGCCTTTCTGAGGCAGGCGAGAATGAAGTCCGCACAGCTCGGAGACAGGGCCGGGGTGATGCCGCTCAAGTGCAGCCAGTCAAAGCCGCCCAGCAGGGCGTCCAGGTCAACCTTGGAGAAGTCATATTCCGTGATGGCGCTGTGCTTGCGGTCATAAATCACCTTGCTGGCGCGGATGCCGTAGCCCGCCTCAAGATAATAGGTGCCGAGACGGTGGGTCGGGGTCTCCTCCGGTGTGGAGAGAATGACCGGGGTGCAGTGGACGTCATTCGAGCGGAGCATACGCACGGCACTCTTGCCGAGGGAGTTGTTCGGCACGACGCTGAAAAAGGTGCTGTCCACGCCGAGGTTTGCCAGGGCGAGAGCGATATTGGCCTCGCTCCCGCCGTAGCTCGCCTCGAAATTGGTCGCAACCCTGATTTTCTCATAGTTCGGCGGCGTCAGACGCAGCATGATCTCGCCGAAGGTGATGAATTTCTGACCGGGCTTTTCCGGCAGAAGCGGATTGCGGTGCTCCATATCAGCGCTTGACTCTGGCTCCCGCATGGAGGTGTCGCCCGGGGTGGTCATCGCGAGCGCGCCGTGGGCCGCGCCGTAGTTGACAGCCTTCTCGGCGTCGCCGGTGGTCATGAGGCCGTAGACAAGGCCGGAGGCAAAGGAGTCGCCGCCGCCGACGCGGTCCATGATCTCCAGGCCGTTATACTCCTTGGACTGGTAGATCTCGCCGTCCGCCCAGCAGATGGCCTTCCAGTCGTTGACCGTGGCGGTCTTGACGGTACGCAGGGTGGTCGCGACGACCTTGAAGTTGGGATACGTCTCGGCGGCCTTGCCGATCATCTTCTTGTAGCCGTCCAGGTTCAGTTCCTTGAGATTGGCGTCGTTGCCCTCGATCTCGAAGCCGAGGCAGGCGGTGAAGTCCTCCTCGTTGCCGATCATCACGTCGACATACTTGGCAACCTCGCGGTTGACCTCGCGGGCCTTCTCGAGGCCGCCGATGGCGCTCCACATGGAGGGGCGGTAGTTGAGGTCGTAGGAGATGACGGTGCCATACTTCTTGGCGATCTTGCAGGCCTCAATGACGGTCTGGCAGCTCTGCTCGGAGAGGGCCGCGTAGATGCCGCCGGTGTGCAGCCAGCGCACGCCGAGCTTGCCGAAGATGTACTCGAAATCAAAGTCCTCGGGCGTCGCCTGGGAGATGGCGGTGTTGGCACGGTCGGAGCAGCCGACGGCGCCGCGGATGCCGAAGCCGCGCTCGGTGAAGTTCAGGCCGTTGCGGCAGATGCGGCCGATGCCGTCGGTCTTCTTCCAGTAGATGAGATCGGTGGACACGCCGCCCTGCTCGATGAAGTCCTTCATCAGCTTGCCGACCTCGTTATCGGCGAAAGCGGTGATGACGCCGGTTTTCAGGCCAAAGCACTTGTGCAGGCCGCGCACGACGTTGTACTCGCCGCCGCCCTCCCAGGCGTGGAAGACACGCGCGGTGCGGATGCGTCCCTCACCGGGATCGAGGCGCAGCATAACCTCGCCGAGAGATACGGCGTCAAACATGCATTCTTCTTTCGGACGTAATTTGAGTTCCATTGATTTTCCTCCTCATTATGGTATATAGTCAAATTGTTTGTTGAGCCAGGTTTTGGAGAGATCGACCCACTTGGCAGCGGCGGGATAAGGCGTCTCGACCTCCTGATTGCACATGGAGATCCCGTGGGCGCCTCCCGAGAAAAGGTGGCACTCATAGGGAACGCCCGCGCGCTGCATCGCCGCCGTGAGCAGGAGCGTGTTCTCCACCGGGACGCTCTCGTCCCCCGTGCAGTGCCAGACAAAGGTGGGCGGCATGCGCTTTGTCACCTGCTTTTCGAGGCTCAGAAGCTCCATGAGTTCCTTGTCCCCGCCTGTCACGTTTTGGACGGACTCGTCGTGCCGGTGTTCCCCTGTTGTGATTACCGGGTAGCCCAGCACCGCCGCGTCGGGACGGCAGCTCTCGCCGAGTTTGAGCTCCTCTCTGTGCCAAAGGGCCGCCAGGCTCGCGGCCAGATGTCCGCCCGCGGAGAAGCCCAGCACGGCGATGCGGTTTTCCTCGACGCGCCACTCCCCCGCCCTCTCGCGTATGATCCGCACGGTCTCGGCAAGCTCCTTCAAGGGGCGCAGACCGGAGGCGTTTTCGCCCACGGAGTACTCAAGCAGGAAGGTATGGTAACCCATGGCGGCAAAGCTGAGCGCAACCGGGTCTTTCTCTCTGGGTGAGAGCCAGCGGTACGCGCCTCCTGCACAGATGACGACAGCGGGGCGTTTACGATGCGCGACGAGCCGATCATGGTCGTCATGAACGTAACCAATGACCGGCGCGCCGTGCGCAGAGAAACTGCGGATATTCATTTACGGCTGTTTGCCGATGTAAGCGAGGATGCCGCCGTCGACGTAGAGGATGTGGCCGTTGACAAAGTTGGAGGCGTCGGACGCGAGGAAGACCGCGGGGCCCATCAGATCCTCGGGCGTGCCCCAGCGG
>CADAAM010000180.1 GCA_902785905.1 Oscillospiraceae bacterium
GGCCGAGGCGCTGGTCGTCGCCGAGGACGCGAACAAGGCGAAGACCGCCTTTCTGTCGAGCATGAGCCATGAGATCCGCACGCCCATGAACGCCATCATCGGCCTCGACAATCTCGCCCTGCACGACGACAGTCTCTCCCCCCAGACCAGGGATTACCTGGAAAAGATCGGCGGCAGCGCCCGCCATCTGCTGGAGCTGATCAACGATATCCTTGACATGAGCCGCATCGAGTCCGGCCGCATCGTGCTGCGCAAGGAGGAGTTCTCTTTCAGCGCCATGCTCGAGCAGATCAACACCATGGTCATGTCCCAGTGCGGGGACAAGGGCCTGCATTACGAGTGCCGCATTTTGAGCCCCGTCGACGACTATTACATCGGCGACGACACCAGGCTCAAGGAGGTGCTCATCAACATCCTCTCCAACGCCATCAAGTTCACCGACGCGCCCGGCAGCGTCACGCTGAGCGTGGAGCGCACCGCCGTGTTTGAGGATCAGTCCACGCTCAGATTCCGCGTGAAGGACACGGGCGTCGGCATGGACAAGGACTTCCTCCCCAGGATTTTCGACGCCTTCTCCCAGGAGGACAGCAGCCGCAAGAACAAGTACGGCAGCACGGGCCTCGGGATGGCGATCACGAAGAACATCGTGGACATGATGAACGGCACCATCGCGGTCGACTCCGAGAAGGGTGTCGGGACGGAGTTCACCGTCATCGTCACACTGCGAAACAGCGCGCACGAGGGCCCGGCCCGGGCCGACTCCGTCGATCCCGCGAAGCTGCGCGTGCTGGTCGTGGACGACGAGGAGATCTCCGCCGAGCATGCCCGCACGGTGCTGGACGAGGTCGGTATCCGCGCCGACGTCTGCCTGTCCGGTGAGGAGGCTCTGCGCATGATGGAGCTCCGGCTCGGCAAGCAGGAGCCCTACAATCTTGTGCTCATGGACAGGACCATGCCCGGCATGGACGGGCTCGAGACCTCCCGCCGCATACGCGAACACTTTGGCAGCGACACCACCGTCATCATCCTCACGGCCTACACCTGGGACGATATTCTGGAGGAGGCGGTCAGCGCCGGCATCGACAGCTTTATCGCCAAGCCCCTCTTTGCCTCCAACGTGGTCGCGGAATTTGAGCGGGCCGCGCGGCGCAACAACCTGGCCCTCTTCAAGGAGAAGAAGCGCGCCGATCTCGCGGGCAAGCACATCCTCCTCGCGGAGGATATTGAGATCAACGCCGAGATCATGATGGACATACTCGATATGAAGGACGCGAAAGTCGACCACGCCGCGAACGGACGCATCGCACTGGAGATGTTCCGCGACAGTGAGATTTGGGGCTACGACGCGGTGCTGATGGACGTGCGCATGCCGGAGATGGACGGTCTCGAGGCCGCCGCCGCGATCCGCGCCCTGGAAAGGCCCGATGCAAAGCGCGTGCCCATCATCGCCCTGACCGCCAACGCCTTTGACGAGGACGTGCAGCGCTCCCTCCAGGCGGGCATGAACGCCCACCTGTCAAAGCCCGTCGAACCCGACCTGCTCTACCAGACCCTCGAGGAACTCATCTTCGAGGCCGAGGCGAGCGTTTAGCCCCGCCTGATACTATTTTTCAATATAAAGTCGACACTTTTTATTGAAAAGATGCCACCTGCGGCGGCATACAGTTGCTGACGCAACTGACGTCTCATACTGTTTTTCGTTAAAACGGCTCGTTTTAACGAAAAGGCATCGCGCAAGGCGCTGTAAAAAGCAGATGTTGGCTCCTTTTTGATTCTTCACGGAACTTTATGACGCTAAAGCGTATCCCCTTGCCCCAGTTCTCACGCCAGTGCATGAAAGCCCCCCTTGCCTAAAGGGGGGTGCCCCAGTGCTCACACTGGTATTATTGAAAGCCCCCCTTGCCTAAAGGGGGGTGCCCCAGTGCTCACACTGGGGCGGGGGGATACGGTTCAACGCACGCTGTGGCATGAAGTGGTAAGCTTAAATTGGACACGGAGGGGGTAATTTTTGTACAGAAGATGTATAATGAAGAACAGCAAAATACATCACTATACAAAGCTACTCCC
>CADAAM010000181.1 GCA_902785905.1 Oscillospiraceae bacterium
CTGGGGCAGACCAGCTTGCTCATTTTCTGGAGCTTCGGGCTGCCGTTTGCCATGCAGACGCTCGTGCCCACGGTCTCGATCATCTCCAGATCGTTCATGCTGTCGCCGAAGCCGACGGTGTTCTCAAGGGAATAGCCCAGCGCCTCGCAGACCCGGCGTATGCCGAGACCCTTGTCAAACTTGCGGTTGACAAGCTCGCCGTTGAGGCAGTTTGCCCCGTTCATATCCTGGACAAGGAAGAAGAAGTCCTTCTCCAGCGCCTCGATCGCGGGGGCGAGCTGCTCGACCTCACGGCACATGAACACCACCTTGTAGATGGGCCTGCCGTCGTACTCTGCCATCGGGCGGATACCGAGATCCTTTTCCAGCGCCTCGCGCCAGCGCAGCAGCTCGCTGTTGCCGCCGGAGCACTCCTGCAGAAAAGCGCCCATGCCCTCGTCGCAGTAGCTGCCGTCCTTCGCCTCAACCGTGCGGAAAACGCCGGTCTGGCCCAGAAGACGCATGGCGGTCTCGCGCTGCTCGTCGCTCATGGGGCAGTCGTACAGCACCTCGTCCCCGCAGAAGACGTAGCCGCCGGAGCTCGCCACCGCGCCGTCAAAGCAGTCATAGGCCTTGAGCAGGGGGGAGAGCATGTCGTAATTGCGGCCGGAGCAGAGGAAGACCTTGTGCCCGGCTTCCCGCGCCGAACGGATGGCCTTGATCGCACTCTCGGGCGGATTGTTGCTGCCGGGGGCGGTGAGAGTGCCGTCGATATCCAGAAAGATCAGCTTCTTGTTCATATTCAGCCCTCCGTCCCAAAGTCGCAGATGAGCCAGGCAAAGCCGCCCGACGGGAGCAGGACGCCGCCGTGGTCGACCGCCTCGCCGGTGAGCAGATCGGAGAAGGTTCCGGGGGTGTTGACGGGGACCCAGCGCTCGCCCTCGGAGAAGTTGAAGAAGGCGGCGAGCTTTTCACCCTTGTAGTAGCGCCCTATGCCGAGCACGCCGTCGTCCCCGGTCAGCAGGAGCCAGGTGTCGGCGCCCGCCTCGAACACGCGGTGGGCCGAGCGCAGCTTTTCGAGGAAGCTGAGGGTGGTGAAGAGGCTGCCCTCCACGGTCTCGGGATCGTGGCGCTTTTCGGCGGCGGCCCAGTCCATCTTCCCGCGGTGGAGATAGCGGCTGTCGGCGGCCTTGTTCGGATCGTCGTGATAGCTGTAGTCGTTCTCTCGCGCGATCTCGTCGCCGCTGTAGAGCACGGGGATGCCGCTGAGCGTGAACATATAGGCGTGCAGCATGATGTCCAGACGCAGCGCCCACTCGGTCTTGGCGGCGTCGTTTTCGTAGCGGGCGGCCTCCAGACCGCAGAGGGAGGCGGTGGTGCCGCAGAGCCTCGCGTCGCGCAGGCGGGGATCGTTGTTGTAGAGCTCGCCTCTGGCGGGGCTGCCCCACCATGCGCCCGTCAGATAGTCGTTGAGGAAGTGCTTGTGCTCCGCCTCACCGCAGCCGAAGCGGCTGAGGAAGCCGTAATCCAGGCCCCAGCCGATATCGTCGTGGCAGCGCAGGTAGTTGAGGAAGGTGTACTCCCGCGGCAGGGCGAAAACCTGACCGAGCTGATGCTGCAGCAGACGCACATCCTTGGTGGCGACGGTGTGCCAGGTGCTGGCCATGGTGGTGACGTTGTAGAGCAGATGGCACTCCGGCTTTTCGACCGTGCCGAAGTAGGGCACCACCACCATGCGCATCATGCGAACCAGAGAGTGAACCTGCGGCAGATTGCGGCAGCTGGTGCCGAGCTGCTTCCAGATGTAGGGCACCGCGTCGAGACGGATGATGTCTACGCCCTGGTTGCAGAGGAAGAGCATGTTCTCCGTCATGTCGTTGAAGACGGCGGGGTTTGCGTAGTTGAGGTCCCACTGGTAGGGGTAGAAGGTGGTCATGACGACCTTGTTGGCCTCTGGGCACCAGCTGAAGTTGCCGGGCGCGGTGGTGGGGAAGACCTGGGGCACGGTCTTCTCAAACTCACGGGGGACGCTCCAGTCATCGTAGAAGAAATAGCGGTCCTGGTATTCCTTCTGACCGGCGCGGGCGCGTCTGGCCCACTCGTGGTCCTCGCTTGTATGGTTCATCACAAAGTCGAGGCAGACCGCGACGCCGCGGCTGTGGCAGTCAACCGTCAGTGCGGCCAGATCCTCCATCGTGCCGAGAGAGGGCTGAACCTTGCGGAAGTCGGACACCGCGTAGCCGCCGTCGCTGCGGCCGACGGGGCTTTCCAGCAGGGGCATCAGGTGAAGATAGTTGACGCCGCAGTCCTCAATGTAGTCGAGTTTCTCGCGCACGCCTTTGAGCGTACCGGCAAAGCAGTCCACATACATGAGCATGCCGACCAGATTGCCGCCCTTGTACCAGTCCGGGTCTCTCAGCCTCTGCCGGTCCAGCTCGCGCAGGCCTTCGCGGCGGTTTTCATAGGCGCGCGAAAGCATGTCGGCAAAGTAAGCGATCACGGAATTCCTGCGCCCATCCCTGTTTATTCATAGTCGATCCTCCGATTATGACGTTATTTTTCGTTTAGGATGAATTCTATTGTATCGTGTCTTGCCGATGCTGTCAACGATTATCCCGCATCCTTTGCCGGGAAATGTTCAAGACGGCCGCAAGGCATGGAAATCATACGAAAACTTGAACAATTATTTATTAAAATATTTGATTTACTGGCAATATTTACAGAAAACATGAACCGATTTCAGCAAAATCCCAAGTTGTGGGAACTGTGCTGCGCGTGGTATGATAACAATAAGAAGAGAGACGAAAATCCCAGCTGCCGGGACGGGGCAGAAAGGGCAGAAGGGGGGAGGATGCAGGGATACAGCCCGCGCCAAAAAGGCAGAGACAGAAGAGAAACGCAGCCGCAGCATGCCGGGGAGGGGCCGATATGGAACGACAGACAGTCATCAGCGACCTGAGCCGCGAGATTGAGACGCTTACCCGGCTCCATATTCAGCACGGACTGCATCGTACAAAGGGGTTTGCTAATCAGAAGAGCAATATCGAGAAGCTGATCCACCGCTATTTTGAGTAAATCTCCATGCGGCAAGCCTTGCCACAATGAAAAAAAGCTGATTCATGGGGATTGACATGTGCATGAAATCCGGTTGCCGCGTGAGCGGCGAGGATTTCGCACGCTCAATCATTACTATAAAGGCGTCAGCTTTTATAGTAATCCGCACATGAAAAAGCAGGCAGCCGAGGCTGTCTGCTTTTTTCGTTTATAGGCAAGTATATGGGGCTTACCAGAGATCGACGTCGCCGGTCTCCTCGCCGCGTACCCAGTACGCCTTGTTCTGGTCAACTCTGACGTAGACCTTATCGGCCTCGCCGACCTTGGCCATGATCTCGGCAAAGGAGATCTCGCCGCCGAGCGGGGACTGGACGATGATTTCAACAGCCTTCTTGGCGGGAGCCTTTCTGGCGGCGGGCTTCTTGGCAGGAGCCTCAGCCTTTTTCACTGCGGGCTTGGCCGCGGCGGTCGCTTCGCTTGCTTTTCTGGGTGCCATTCTTATTTCCTCCTATTACTCTTTTTTGGGATTCCACCGGAGTATAGCACGACTACTTAAAAAAGTAAATGCTTTCTGACATTTTTTCTTACATTATCCGATAGTATAGCCTGTTTTACGCGGATCAATACGCCTCATCGGAACGCAGGGCGCATTTCCCCGCGGTGTTGCCGAAAGAGAAACTTGACGGCCGCCCAAGAACGGACGGAGTTTTTTCACACAGCGCATATACATTTTATTAAAGCTGTGATACAATGAAAAAATCAAGCTGCTTTTCAGAAAATTCATGTTGCCTTTACAGTTTTTAAAGCTCTTTTTAGGTTTGAGCTGTATCCTTGCACGCATCAACAAGCCCGAGAGAAGGGAGAGAGTCTATATGGACGACATCCGCTACCGCCACGAGTGGAAACATGAGATCAGCTATGCCGACCTGCTGGCGATCCGCCAGCGCCTGCGCGCGGTGTGCGAGCCGGACCCCCACGCAAAAGACGGAAAGTACCTCATCCGCAGCCTTTACTTTGACAATTTAAGCGACAAGGCCCTGCGCGAGAAAATCGACGGGGTGAACCTGCGGGAGAAGTTTCGCATCCGCTATTATAACGGCGACCCCTCGGTCATCCATCTGGAGAAGAAGAGCAAGCGCGCAGGCCTCGGCACAAAGTACAGCGCCAATCTCACAAGGGAAGAGGCACAGCGCATAGTCGACGGCGATACCGACTGGATGCTGAAAAGCGGTCGGCCCCTGGTGCAGGAGCTCTGCTGCAAGATGAAGTACCAGGGCCTGCGCCCCAGGACCATCGTCGACTACACGCGCGAGCCCTTTATTTTCCGCCCCGGCAACGTCCGTGTCACCTTCGACTACGACATCCGCACGGGCCTGAGCAGCACGGATTTCCTGAACCCCGACTGCCCCACGGTTCCGGCGGGCGACGCCCCCATCCTCCTGGAGGTGAAGTGGGACGCGTTTCTGCCCTCGATCATCCGCGACGCGGTACAGACCCCGGGCCGCCGCGTTGAGGCCTTTTCCAAATACGCACAGTGCAGAATCTACGGATAACAGATAAGGAGTAAAAACGATGACCTTCAACGACATTTTCAAATCCAGCTTTCTGGAAAACGTGGGCGCGGTGAGCGTCCTGGACATGGGCCTTGCGCTGCTGCTGGCCTTCGGCCTCGGCCTGTTCATCTTCTTCGTGTATAAGAAGACCTACGCCGGCGTCATGTATTCCTCCAGCTTCGGCGTCACCCTGATCGCCTTGACCATGATCACGACGCTCGTCATCCTCGCGGTCACGTCGAACATCGTCCTGTCCCTCGGCATGGTCGGCGCCCTGTCTATTGTCCGCTTCCGCACCGCCATCAAGGAGCCGCTGGACATCGCCTTCCTCTTCTGGGCCATCGCGGC
>CADAAM010000182.1 GCA_902785905.1 Oscillospiraceae bacterium
CCTTCATGTGTATCTTCCTCTCTGTCCGTAAATTAGGGACATTTGTCTTTAGAACGGCGACAGTTTACCATACCCCGCCGCGGATTGCAAGTCTTTTTTGAAAGAATTTTTGTCAGAATTGTGCGAATCAAAGGCCCTTCTCTTGTATGTTTTAAACAGAAACAGCCATCAAGAATCACAGCCGACCCGTTTTCGGGTCGGCTGTGCGTATTGCTCTGTCTTACTTCGCGTAATCGATGGCCTTGGTTTCGCGGAGAAGATGAACCTTGATCTGACCGGGGTAAGTCAGTTCCTCCTCGATCTTCTTGGCGATATCCCGGGCCAGCAGGACCATCTGATCCTCGCTGACCTCCTCGGGCTTGACCATGATGCGGATCTCGCGTCCGGCCTGGATAGCGTAGGAGCTCGCGATGCCGGGGAAGCTCTTGGAGACCTCCTCCAGCTTTTCCAGGCGCTTGACGTAGTTTTCGATGTTCTCACGGCGCGCGCCGGGACGGGCGGCCGAAATGGCGTCCGCCGCCTGAACCAGGCATGCCTCGATGCTGTGGGGCTCCACATCGTTGTGGTGAGCCTCGATGCAGTGGATGACGGCCTCGGACTCCTTGTACTTTCTGGCAATGTCGACGCCGATGGTGACATGGCTGCCCTCGACCTCGTGGTCGATGGACTTGCCAAGGTCATGCAGCAGGCCCGCGCGCTTGGCGATGTTGACGTCGGCGCCGAGCTCGGCGGCCATGAGGCCGGCGACATGGGAGACCTCAATAGAGTGGTTGAGCACGTTTTGGCCGTAGCTGGTGCGGTACTTCATGCGCCCGAGCAGCTTGATGATCTCGGGGTGCAGGCCGTGGATGTTGGTCTCGAACACGGCGCGCTCGCCCTCGGCCTTGATGGTGGCGTTGACCTCCTTCTGGGCCTTGGCGACCATCTCCTCGATCCGCGCGGGGTGGATGCGGCCGTCCTGGATAAGCTTTTCGAGCGCCAGTCTCGCCACCTCGCGGCGGACGGGGTCGAAACTGGAGACCGTGATGGCCTCGGGGGTGTCGTCGATAATCAGGTCGCAGCCGGTAAGGGTCTCAATGCTGCGGATGTTGCGGCCCTCACGGCCGATGATGCGTCCCTTCATCTCGTCGTTGGGGAGGGGTACGACGGAGACGGTGATTTCACTTGCGTGGTCGGCAGCGCAGCGCTGGATGGCGGTGGCGACGATCTCTCTGGCGCGCTCGTCCGCCTCTTCCTTGTATTGAGCCTCGACCTCCTTGACCTTCATGGCCATCTCATGGGTGACGTCGTCGCGGATGTTTGCAATCAGGTAGGCCTTCGCCTCCTCGACCGTGAAGCCGGAGATCTTTTCCAGCATCTCGAGCTGGCCCTTCTTGATCTGGCCGATCTCCTGCTGCTGTTGTTCGGCGGCGGCAATTTTGTTCTGCAGAGTCTCGTTCTTCTTCTCGGCCGCGTCGAGCTTCTTGTCCAGGTTCTCCTCCTTCTGCTGAAGGCGGCGCTCCTGCTTGGTGATCTCCTGGCGGCGTTCTTTGACTTCCCGCTCATACTCGGAGCGGTTTCTGTGTATTTCTTCCTTTGCCTCGACGAGAGCTTCTCTCTTCTTGCTCTCGGCACTCTTAATGGCTTCGTTTACAATACGTCTGGCCTCTTCCTCGGCGCTCGTGATCTCACGTTCCGCGACCTTCTTGCGGTACATGAAGCCCGCGAAAGCGCCGGCGGCGGCCATGACGAGTATCAGTATGATTGCTAAAACCAGCGGCATGGTAAGGGTATACACCTCCAATCTTTCAAAATAGCGCAGTAGTTCAGGTGATTAGATTAAAAATCTATCAGTGCAAGACGGGTCATCAGGTAAACCCGTCGGAGTTGAAAAGTAATATCAATCGGGAGCTCCCCATGCTCCGCCATAATATTAACTAAGTTATTTTACCTTCTTTTGTATATTATGTCAAGAAAAAGACTCAAAAGATTGCGCTGCCCCCCTGTACGCGGGCAGAAAATAACGATATAATAGTCTTATCAAACAATTCCGGAGGATGGCATATGAATGACCGAGAAATACTGAATCTTATCTGCGCGGCCGAGCGGGAGGCCGCCGCGCTGATCCTCAAGGCCCACGACATCATGGCCGAGAACAAGAGCGACCGGCGCGACGTGGTCACCGAGTATGACCGCCGCGTGCAGACCCTGCTGATTGAGCGGCTTTCGGCAGCGCTTCCCGGGGCACGCTTCTTCTGTGAAGAAAACGACCGGCACGACGATCTGCGGGCCGAGCACGTCTTTATCATTGACCCCATCGACGGCACGATGAACTTTGTCCACGGCTTTCACCACAGCTGCATCTCGGCGGCTTATATGAGCAGCGGCGAGCTGCGTGCCGCCGCGATCTATAATCCCTATGTCAGCGAGCTCTTCACCGCCGTCAAAGGCGAAGGGGCGCAGCTCAACGGGCGGCCCATCCATGCGGCGGAGACGCCTCTAAGCGAAAACGTCGTGTGCTGCGGCACCTCGCCCTATAATCCGGAGCTGGCTGACCGGACCTTCGGCCTGATGAAGAAAGCCTTCCTCGCGGGGCTGGATATCCGCCGCGAGGGTGCGGCGGCCCTGGATCTCTGCTCCGTTGCGGCGGGCAGGGCGGGCGTCTACTTTGAGCTCGGCCTCTCTCTGTGGGACTACGCGGCGGGCAAGCTCATCGTCGAGGAGGCCGGCGGCGTCTGCCTCACGCTGGACGGCGCGCCCATGCCGCTGGACCCCTCCCGCCCCACCGTCCTCGCCGGCGGCAGACAGGCTGTGCGGGACTTCATGGAGCTTGCGGGAAGAAAAACAGATCTGGATACTACGCGCAAATGATGGCAACAGATACAGATTTCGATCTGAGTCTATGGGAGAGCTTGACACCGGAGGGACAGGCGGAGGCGGAGCGTCTTCCGGAGTTCCTGGGTCAGTAGAGTTAATTAACGGGACAATCCTGGACAGTTTTTAGCGAAAATCCTTGAAAAGGCAAAGCTGGCGACCGAGTTTTTACATCTTTATACGAGACAAAAAAATCCCGAAAGGCGAACCTTTCGGGATTTTTTGATCCAATTGCGGTGCGACTTAGGCCTTGCGGACGGAGTCGATGTGACGGGTGAGGTCGAGCATCTTGTTGGAGAAGCCCCACTCGTTGTCGTACCAGGCGACGAGCTTGACGAAGTGATAGGTGTGGGCGTCGGTGCGGAAGTCGGAGGAGACGACCTCATCGTCAACATACTCCAGAACACCCTTCATGGGGCCTTCGGAGGCGGCCTTCATGGCAGCGCAGATGTCGGCGTAGGAGGCGGCCTTCTCGAGACGGAAGGTCACGTCAACGACGGACACGTCGGGAGTGGGAACGCGCATCGACATACCGGTGAGCTTGCCGTTGAGCTCGGGGATGACCTTGCCGACAGCCTTGGCAGCGCCGGTGGAGGAGGGGATGATGTTGTTGTACAGGGAGCGGGCGCCGCGGAGATCCTTCTTCTTGGGGAAGCCGTCGACGATGGCCTGGGTAGCGGTGGAGGCGTGAACGGTGGTCATGAGGCCTTCGATGACGCCGAAGTTGTCATTGACAACCTTGGTGATGGGGGCCAGGCAGTTGGTGGTGCAGGACGCGTTGGAGACGAACTGCATGTCGGGGGTGTACTTGTCGAGGTTGACGCCGCAGACGAACATGGGGGTGTCGTCCTTCGCGGGGCCGGACATGACGACGACCTTGGCGCCGGCGTCGATGTGAGCCTGGGCCTTCTCCTTGGTCAGGTACACGCCGGTGCACTCGAGAACGTACTCA
>CADAAM010000183.1 GCA_902785905.1 Oscillospiraceae bacterium
GGGGCGGAGAGGGGGATGTCTTGCAAGCAGCTTGGATGCGATCGTGGCCCCTCTCAGTCACCAGTGTGCGCACTGGTGACAGCTCCCCCCGGCGGGGGGAGCCAAGACCCCCCTTGTATGCGCATTTGCTGACGTAAGCCGATACGCAAGAAATTTTATATATCAGGAAAGGAAGACATGACATGAAAGACGACAAGATTCTGAACCTTGACGACAGCACGCTTGAGGACGTGTCCGGCGGCTACGTCGTGGACGACGGCGACGGTCAGAAATACTGGCTGATCCGTCAGGACGGAAGCGTGATCTCCCCGGTGCCCGGCAGAGCAAAGGCGCAGGAATTTGCGAAGGCCTACGGGCTCAGCACCACCGTGCTCAACAAGGAGGAGTATCGCGCCAAGTTCGGTCGGGACCTGATCTGGTAATACTGTTTTTCGTTAAAACGGTTCGTTTTAACGAAAAGGCATCGCGCAAAGCGCGCTGCCAGTTTTGTGCCCTTGGGCACAAAACACGTCTCATATATGGGAGACCAGTATAAAGGGCAAAAAACAGGTTCCGCAGATGACAGCGCTTTCCCCGCGGGGAACCTCGCCGTAAAAACCTGTCATCACGCAGAAATCCCCGGCAAATCCGTAGCATCGTACGAATTTGCCGGGGATCTCTCTTTCTTTTCATACTTGGGCGTCAGCCGTCCGCCGCGATTTTGTTGCTCCTGATGAGCTCGAGCATGATGTCCGCGATCTTCGGGTCAAACTGCAGACCCTTGTTCTTCTCGATCTCCCGGAGGATGATGTCCCTGCTCAGCTTCCTGCGGTACACGCGGTCGGTGTTCATGGCGTCGAAGGAGTCCGCAACGCAGATCATCCGCGCCACAAGCGGGATGTCCTCGCCCGCCTTTCCGTCCGGATAGCCCTTGCCGTCGTAGCGCTCGTGATGGTAGCGCGCGCCCTCGTCCACATCCTCAAGACTCCTGAAGCTGCTGAGGATTTCGCCGCCGCGCACCGTATGGGATTTGATGATCTCGTATTCCTCATTTGTCAGCTTGCCGGGTTTTCCGAGAATGTGGTCCGGCACGCCGATCTTTCCGCAGTCATGCAGCAGCGCGACATAATAGATGCGGTCGAGCTCCTCACCCTCATAGCCCATATGCTCGGCGATCAGCCGCGTATACTGCGCGACCCGCTTGGAGTGGCCGTTGGTATAGGGGTCCTTCGCGTCGATAAAGCCGGTGAAGGTCTCGATGGATTCCGTGATGAGCTCGTTGTCCCGCTCGTGCCGCTCGTTGTACTGCCTGATCTGGAAGGACGTGATCTCATAGATGACGAGGGCGATGAGCCAGAGCGTCAGGGCGGCCAGCGAGATCCAGAACAGGGGCTCGCGCGTCAGCTCCCGGTGAAACACATATTCAAGCTCAAGGGTCGAGTCGTTGATGCTCTCGTCGATCGCGGTGTAAAGAATAAAGCCGGGCGTGGTGCCCTCGCGGGGCTTGATCGGCATCTCCATCGCGTTCATGCTGGAGCTGGGGACATAGACCAGATAATCACCGGGCCGGAGGGCGACGAAGGCCTCCCCGTCGACGCTGACCGTCTCGAGCGCATAATCGGACGGAATATAGTCGCGCAGGTCGGGGATCGTGTCAGTCAGCTCGGCGCCGTCCCGGAACTGGTGGATCTCCAGCGCGCCGTTCCAGGCCGACGCGAGGAAGACTTCATGGCTGAAGACCAGCTTGAAGGAGAAGGACGACACCTCGTCTCCGGTGTTGTTGGAGACGGTAAAGTCGTAGGTGTAGGCCTGATAATTCGGCTCTGTCAGCCCCTCGTTGTAAAAGTCGAAGGTTTTGGTCCAGGTGCTGCTGCGGGGGACGGCCCGCACGGAGACGTCCTTCGCCTGGCTGTCATCCGCCGTGAAGAGCCTTGACCCGGTAAAGCTCTCATGGTGTACCTTGCTGTTGTAGAGCCTGATATCAACGAGGCCCAAAACGAAGGCCGCTATGGTTATGGCAAGGGTGACAAGAAAAATGAGGTACGCGTTTTTTTTGTTCTGTTTCATATGCATCGCTCCGGTTTCGTGCTGTATTCCGGAAGTGCCTCCTTCAGTGGATAAACGGCACGGCTGCGGCCCGTTCTTTGGGTCCTGCAGCTCATGACGTGAAAAATCATACAGTGCGGGTTTGATTCATTATATTTCTTCGCGCCCATTCTTTCAAGACTTTTTTGCGTGCGGGTCAAACTTGTTTTCATACTGGTCTCCCATAAAACGGCTTAAAGCCGTTTTATAGCGCCAAAGGCGCGTCGGAGACCTATGAGACGTGTTTTGTGCCCAAGGGCACAACTGGCAGCGCGCCTTGCGCGATGCCTTTTCGTTAAAACGAACCGTTTTAACGAAAAACAGTATCACATTCTGCCGTTTTTATTATTCCGGCCATTGAATATCCGCAAACCGGAAGACAGTACGGCCGGAGTAATAAGATGATAAAATGCCGTTTTCCCGGGGCTTACACGGCAGCCGAAAAATACGGCAAGCAGGAATGCGGCAATTCAGCTCATGATAATCGGATCATGACGCCTGTTTCATTGCCGCATTCATCAGTTTTGCGGCAGGCGGGCGGCAAACAGCTTTCGCGCCGGGCCCTTACAAACGGGACGAAAAAAACGCAAAAAAAAATCGGATTCACTGAGTTTTCTCCCTATACATCATGGCGTTTTTCTGGTATTATTTAAGGTACTGAGCATAGTGACCATAAAACCGACAGGAGGAAAAAAACATAATGAAAGACTTCATGGACAAAGATTTTCTGCTCGAGACCGAGACGGCCCGCCACCTCTTCCACGACTACGCAGCGCCCCAGCCTCTGTCCGACTACCACTGCCATATCCCGCCCCGGGAGATCTATGAAAACCGCCGCTTCAACAACCTCGTCGAGGTCTGGCTCGGCGGCACGGCGGCCGACGGCACGGTCTTCGGCGACCACTACAAGTGGCGCGTCATGCGCTCCAACGGCGTGAGCGAGGACTACATCACCGGCCACAAGCCCGATTACGAGCGCTTTTTGAAGTTCGTCGAGGCCCTGCAGATGGCCATCGGCAACCCCATGTACCACTGGTGCAACCTGGAGCTGCGCCAGTTCTTCGGCTACGACAAGCCCCTGACCCCGGAAAACGCGAAGGAGTGCTGGGACTTCTGCAACGACAAGCTGCAGAACGACCCCTCCCTCACCGTGCGCGGCATCATCGAGAAGGCGAATGTGGCCTTCATCGGCACCACCGACGACCCCATCGACTCTCTGGAGTGGCATGAGAAGATCGCCGCCGACCCCACCATCAAGGTCAAGGTCTGCCCCTCCTTCCGCCCCGACAAGGCCATCAACATCTCCAAGCCCGGCTTCGCGGAATACATCGGCAAGCTCGCCGCCTCCGTCGGCAAGACCGAGCTCAAGACCGTGGACGAGGTCTGCGCCGCCCTGATCGAGAGACTTGAGTTCTTCGCGTCCCTCGGCTGCCGCGCCAGCGACCACGGCCTGGATTACATCCCCTTCCGTCCCGCGCCCGCCGAGGAAGTGCAGGCCGCCTTTGAGAAGGTCATGGCCGGCGGGGAAGTGAGCGTGGAAGAGGCCGAGAAGTACCAGACCGCCATCCTGCTGTGCCTGGGCCGCGCCTACCACCGCCTCAACATCGCCATGCAGATCCACTACTCCTGCTACCGCAACGCCAACGAGCGCATTTATACCAGGCTCGGCCCCGATACCGGCGTGGACATGATCGCCCAGACGAGCTGCGGCGCCGACATCGCCCGCTTCCTCTCCGCCCTGGACATGAACGGCGAGCTGCCCAAGACTATCCTCTACTCCCTCAACGGCGTGGACAATGACATGCTGGCTACCATGTGCGGCTGCTTCCAGTCGGACGAGATCCCCGGCAAGATGCAGCTCGGCTCCGCCTGGTGGTTCATGGACACCAAGTCCGGCATGGAGAACCAGATGCGCTCCCTTGCCAACCTCGGCCTGCTCGGCAACTTCGTCGGCATGCTGACCGACTCCCGCTCCTTCCTGAGCTATGCCCGCCACGACTACTTCCGCCGCATCCTCTGCAACCTGATCGGCAACTGGGTCGAGAACGGAGAGTACCCCAATATCGACGCCACCCTCAAGAAGATCGTCGAGGGCGTGAGCTTCAAGAACGCCGAGCG
>CADAAM010000184.1 GCA_902785905.1 Oscillospiraceae bacterium
CAGCGCCACGGCCGGGACATCAACACCCCCGCCATTATTGCCGACGGGGTCAGCTCCAAGCTCGGCGGCAGTCTGCTCTGCGAGCGCTTTCTGAATAACGCCGTGTCGCTCTTTGTGACCCTGGGCCTCTTCGGCACCTTCCTGGGTCTGAGCCTCTCGGTCAGCTCTCTGACGGAGCTGCTGGGCTCCAACACCAACGAGTGGCTGAACGTCCTTGACAGCGTGGGCGGCGGCCTCATGTCCGCGCTCAGCGGCATGGGCGTGGCCTTCTACACCTCGCTGGTCGGCGTCGCCTGCTCCATCGTTCTGACGATCCTGCGCTCCATTTTCAGCGTGCAGCACGCCCGTGAAAAGCTGGAGACCCGGCTTGAGCTCTGGCTCGACCATGACGTGGCCCCCACCCTGCCCACCGAGGCGCCCAAGGACGACGCCGATCTCGTGCACCAGCTGGTGCTGGCTCTCGACCGCAGCGCCGAAAACATGGACAAGACCCTGACCGACGCCACCAACGAGCTCAAGACCGTCATCAACGCCAGCCGCACGCCCATCGCCGCCATGAACCGCACGGTGGAGAGCTTCAACAGCGGCGTGCGCGACTTCTCCGAGTTCAACTACAACCTGCGCGGCACGGTGGAGCGCATGGACGTCACGGTCCGCGATCTCGTCTCCGGTCTGCGCGAGGTCTCCCGCAGCCTTGAAAGGAGCGGTCGCTCATGAGACGCGCTGTCAGCTATTCCCATCGGGAGGAGCCGAGCGGCGAGCAGGGGTTCTGGCCGTCCTACGCCGACATGATGAGCGCCATTGCGCTGATCCTCTTCTTCCTGATGCTGCTCAGCTACATACATAACCTCATCACCGGCAACGATCTGCGCAATACCGAGGACCTGCTGACCGCCACCAAGGCCCAGGTCCAGGCCGCCCTGGAAGAATACCGCAAGGCGCAGGCGCAGAACGCCATCGCCCAGGAGGAACTGAATGATCTGACCGCCGACCTCAACAGCAAGCAGGAGGAGCTGGAGGCCTTCGCCATCCAGATTTCCCAGCAGGAGCAGGCGCTCAGGGATCAGGAAAAGCAGATCAGTGATCAGAAGGCCTACCTCGCTGCGGCGGACAACGAGATCCTCGCCCTGCGCAGCCAGATGACCACGGTTGCCGCTCTGAGGCTGTCCATCGTCAAGCAGATTCAGGACAGGCTCATTGAGGTCATGGGCGATCCCACCAAAATCTCCATCGCCGACAACGGCAACATCGTCCTCTCGGACGGCGTCTTCTTCGATCTCGGCTCCTCCGATCTCAAGCCGGAGAGCTATACCGTGCTCAATGAGCTCATTGACGCCTTTGCCGTCTTCCTCAACGATACGAACACCACGCAGTATGTGGACTCCATTGTCATCTCCGGCCACACCGACTCCTTCGGCACCGAAGCGGAGAACCGCATTCTGTCCACCGACCGCGCAAACTCCGTTCTCAACTATCTGCTGATCGGCAAGGGCGAGAAGCTCTCCGCCTACGCACCCTTCTTCTGCGCGGCAGGCTATGGCGAGACCCGCCCCGTCGCCTCCAACGAGACCGATGAGGGCCGCGCGCAGAACCGCCGCATTGAAATCTCCATGATCCTGCGCGACGAGACGGTGCTTGACATTGTGGAGCAGTACCTTGCCATCCCCGTCCCCGACCGCGTCGCCGCCGCGGAGGAAGCAGGGAACTGAGCAGCTCCCATAACATAAAACAGGAACTGTGAGCATTTCACAGCTCCTGTCAAGCTGTCGACAAAGTGTCGACAGCTTGACAGGCAAAAATGGGAACTTCCGAAAAAGTTCCCATTTTTGCATGGATTGTACGTGAAGGGGGACTCCCCGTCCCCCTTCACAGATCCCCCTTACAAGACCTGCATGGGTTTGTCTACAGTCTGACAGGAACTGTGAGCATTTCACAGTTCCTGTCTTTTTAATCAATCCGGCAGATAGTTCAGCGGGTCGACGCAGCAGCCGTCCTGGTAGACCGCAAAGTGCAGATGCGCGGGCTGGCCGACCTCGCAGAGGGCCGTCGTGCCGATCGCGCCGATCACATCCCCGACGCCGACCCAATCGCCGACGCTGACAGCCGGGATCGCGGCGAGATTTGCATACACGGCAATGCTGCCGTCCCCGTGGTCCACGCTGACCACCGTGCCGTAGAGCCCGTCGTCCTCCACCGATCTGACCACGCCCGCCATGGCGGCACGCACGGTCTCGCCGAGAGGTGCGAGGATGTCAATGCCCTCATGCGTGCGCCAGTCGCGCAGGGTTACGTCATAGTGCAGATGGTCCACATCGTGCAGGCGCTCAAGCTCGCCCTCGACGGGCCAGTTTGTCACCTCTTCGAGGCTCTGCTCGTTCCAGACGGGTACAGGCTCCTCGGCAATCTCTTCGATCACCGCCTCTGGCTCCTCCGCCGGGATCGCCATGACCTCGATCTTCGGGGCCTGTACGTCCGGCGTGACAAGCACGGTCTCCACGCGCGGGGCGTTCAGCATCACGTCATCCATCTTCAGCTCTTCCATAGTCTCATCTCCCGCGGTCATCATCCAGGCGGACAGCCCGATGACGGCGGCGCAGAGGAAAAGGACTATGTAGAAGCCCTTCCCCATCAGAAATCCTTCCAGCCCATGGCCGGAGCTCTTGCTGTTCATTGTCTAACCTCCGTTGCTTTTTTGTTTACGCACCTATTTTTGCCTGGCA
>CADAAM010000185.1 GCA_902785905.1 Oscillospiraceae bacterium
CGGTTTTCGGCAGATTCAGTGTGGCGTTAAAGTCCTGTGACATGTGTTTACGGCTCCTGTAAAAGTATCTGTGTAACGGGATAACGGGACGCCCGCCTGTGCGAGCGTCCCGGATCAGTCAGTTTGCTGTCCGAATCAGAGGGTGAAGGGCTGGGTGTTCTCCAGCTTGCGCTGTCTCGGGCGGTAGTCGGTCGCATCGTCGGCGATGTCCAGCTTGACGGCGTCGGCCTGGAGACGGGCAGCGCTGTTCTCAATGGCGCGGACGGTCTCGTCGACATCGGGCTCCTCGGCTTCAACCGCGGGCGCAGCCTCTTCCGCTTCCTCTTCTTCCTCACCGGCGACGCCCAGATCGCCCGCAATGGCCTCCAGCTTGCCGATCTGCGCGGTGCAGACAGCCTTGGCGGCCTCAATGTACTTGGCGGCGGCGGCCTTTGCGTCGGCGAGGCGTTTCTCTTCGGCGTCGGCGCGGTCGGAGATGGAGCCGATGGTCTCTCTGGCCTTGGCCTCGGCCTCGGCAATGGTGTTGGCGGCGCGCTGGCGCGCCTCGCTCTCAATCTGCACGGCGAGTTTCTGCGCCGAGAGGATGGCGGCGTTGAGCGCTTCCTCGTTGGAGCGGTACTCCTCGATCTTGTCGACGAGGACCTTCATCTTGCTCTTGAGAACGGCGTTCTCCTTCTGGGTCGCGGCGACGTCGTCGGCCAGCTCCTCCAGAAACTCGTCAACGGAGGCCATATCGTAACCGTTGATGCGCGCTCTCTCAAAACCCTTCTCGCGAATATCCTGTGCAGTAATCATAGCTTATCCACCTTTCCAATCTTTTGCGACCTATAGGTCAAAAATAGTGTCCGGAGCTCTCCGGCTGTTGTTCTGTCTGTTGTTGCTGCGGCTGCATACCCAATATATCTACATTCTGCGGGGTAATGAAATACGTTTTGGCTGACACGGGGGTGATCTTCCCGCCGAGGGCGAAGGCAATGCCGGACAAAAAGTCCAGAAGGCGCCGCGCTGTCTCGGCCGGGACGCTCTCGAGCGTCATCACACAGGTCATGTCCTGCTGCAGATAGCTTACAAGCTCGCCCGCCTCGTCAAAGGTCTTGGGGCTGAACAGAAGGACGGAGGTGTCCTTGCCGCCGAAGTTCACGGTGCGCTCCCGTCTCGGCTTGGCCGCGCCGGAGGCCGCCTTCTTCAATCCCCCGAAGATGCCGCCGCCGGATTCCGCCGGCTTTTTCGGCTGGGCCTCCTCTGCGGGGGCGGGGCTTCCGCCGGGATCGGCAAAAGCGTTTTCAAATGCCATCTGCGCTGCGCTGACGGGGGCCTTCTGCTCACTCTTTGGCTGAGGCCTCAGACTCTGATCCGAACCCTCAAAGAAATCCTCGTCATCGTCGTAGGGCTGCGTCAGTTTTTTCAATCCATCCATGAAACCCATGGCAATCCTCCAGTTCACGGGCTGTCAGTTCTGTCCGGCGGGGTAATGGCGCTGCCCGAAGATGGCCGTGCCGACACGCACCATATTTGCCCCGCAGGCAATGGCGGCCTCGTAATCGCCGCTCATACCCATAGACATAAAATCCATATGTACATTATCGTATTTTTTTTCGCCATTGTCAATAAAAAGCTGTCGCAAAAGACGGAAATATGGAAGATTCTCCTCCGGCACACGGCAAACCGGGGGGATGGTCATGAGTCCGCGCACCCGAATCCCGGGATAATTCCCCGCTTTTTGAAGCAAATAGCCGGTGTTAATTTCCAGCAGAATGTCCTGGATGAGCCCACGTTTTTCTGCCTGGCGCGAAATCTCCTTCATCAGGCCCTCACTGTCCACGCTGTGGATCAGGGATACGAGGCCGACAAGGTACTTGGCCTTGTTTTTCTGCAAGGTCCCGATGAAGTGGAGCCCGGCCCCCTCATAGGCCCCCTGCTCGTGCTTCTCCAAAAGCTCCTGCACGCGGTTCTCCCCGCAGCAGGGGAGCCCCGCCGCGATTGCCTCCCGCACGCGGGCGGCGTCGTTCATCTTTGTCGCGCCGACAAGCAGGATCTCGTTGGGGTCGCGTCCTGCGGCCTCCGCTGCCCTCGCAATATTTGTTTTGACCTGCGCTATGTTTTCCGCAATGGACATAGTATGACCTTCTTTATCTGTGATATGGGTTATGGAAAGTTTAATGTAGGGGAGATGCTTGTCCCCTCCCGGCGGCAGACCCAATGCTCTGCGGATGCGCCGAAGCGAATACGGGAAACTATTGTTTCCCTGCCGGGCGTCCGCAGGGGTCGCCCCTACGGTATGATTTCACCATTGACGATTCTAAGTCTGAACAGCTCCTCCGGAAACTCCGTAAGCCTGAAAACCAGCATCCGCCGCCCCAGGGCGTCGGCGGTGACCGAAAGGAGCTGTGTCGGGCACTCTCCCAGATCATCCAGCCGGAGCCGGACAGGACCGGGGAGCGGAGGCTCGTCCCCGTCAAAGAGTGCGGCGAGCAGGAGCGTGAAGTCGTAGACCAGCCGCCCCGCCTGCGCGTCGCTCTCCGGCGCTCCGGCGGCGAGCAGGTTTTCCAGCCGCTCCGGCGTGAGGCTGTCGAGCCCCTCCGGACTCAGCGCCTCCCAGCCGTCGCAGCCGATAAAGTACAGGGCGCTCTCGTCCCCGGTCTCCCCGGCGGAGAGCCGCGCCCCGTCGTCAGTGTCAGGGAACGCGCCCGCTTCCACGGCCCTTTCGCGGCGGATCAGCAGACCGCGCAGGCGTCCGTCCGTGGGAACGGACTCCGGCTCTTCCGCGAGGGCCGGGGCTTCTTCTGAGGGAATTCGCAGATACAGGGCCGCAGCGCTCCAGCCGCAGAACGAGGCAAACAGCAGCGCCGCGAGTATGTGGTAGAACAGACGTTCCCCGCCGCGCTCAGTCCTCACTGTCGAAGGCGATGGGCCGCGGCGGCACCACGGGCTTGTAGATGAGCTGCTGCCGTCCGTCGGAATCGAGCACCACGGTAAAGCCGTCAAAGCCGCGCACGACACCGTGGAGCTGGAAGCCGTTCATCAAAAACATGGTGACGACGGCCTTCTCGCGCCGAAGCTGGTTGAGGAATTGATCCTGGAGATTTTGCGTTTTCTGCATTTCAGCCACTCCTTTTTTGCGGAGCGGCCCACTTTCCCGCCGCCCCGTCATAAGTAATCTGCGCGGTAAATCCACGCTCTACTTATGATACCCGCGGCTTAGTAAAAACGCTGTCGAAGAACGCAGGCCCTCCTCAAAATCGGGCTGACTGCCCCAGAGGACGCGATGCGCGTCCTCCCAGCGGCCGAACCAGGTGATCTGCCGTTTGGCGTAGCGGCGGCTGCCCTGCTTGATGAGCGCGGCGGCTTCTTCCCGGCTCAGGTCCCCGCGCAGGGCGAGGGCTGCCTCCTTGTAGCCGATGGCCTGCATGGCGGTACAGTCCGCCGAGAGGCCCGCGCGCAGCAGCCCTTCGACCTCCTCGAAGAGCCCGCCGGCGATCATCGCGTCCACACGGCTGTCGATGCGTGCGTAGAGATCGGCGCGGTTTTGGTAATTTAAGACGATGCGCGCGGCGTCATAGCGGGGCGGTCGGCGGCGCGTCTCCTTGTCGTGCTCGGTGGCGGTTTTTCCGGTGAGGCGGTAAATCTCAATCGCCCGCACGATGCGGCGTTTGTCCCCGGCGTTGAGCTTTTGGGCGCGTTCCGGGTCAAAACCCGCGAGGATTTCCAGCATGGCCTCGCCGCCGAGACGGTCAAACTCCGCCTCAAGTTTGGCGCGCAGCGTCCTGTCCTCTTCGTTTTCCGCAAAATCGCGCCCCGCGACGAGAGAGTCAATATACAGCCCCGTCCCGCCGACCACGACGGGCAGGCGCCCCCGGGCCAGCAACGCGTCGCAGACCTGTCCGGCCTCTTCAACATACCGGGCAACGGAATAAGGCTCTCCCGGATCGGCCACGTCAAGCATGTGGTGGGGCGCGGCGGCCTGCTCCTCCGGGGTGGCCTTGGCGGTGCCGACGTCCATACCGCGATAGAGCTGCATGGAGTCGGCGGAGACGATCTCGCCCCCGAAGGCTTTGGCCAGCTCAATCCCAAGCCGGGTCTTTCCGGACGCGGTAGGCCCCGCGACGACGATGATCTTGTTGTTCATACGATTCTCTTGAACAGCTTGTCCAGATCCCGCCTTGTCATCACGACAGACACGGGGCGGCCGTGGGGGCAGTACTTGACCGCGCCGGACAAAACCGCCTCTGCGACGCGGCGAAGCTCCTTCTCGTCCGTGTCATAGCCCGCCTTGATTGCGGCCTTGCAGGCGACGGTGTGCAGAATTTCGTCCCTTGCGCTCTGCGGGTCGGGGGCCGCGCCGGATTTGAGCTTTTCCAAAATCTCCTCTACGGCGGCGCACGCGTCGGAGGGATTCATGTCGGCGGGCACGGCGCGCAAGATATAATCGTCCTGGCCGAAGGCTTCGATCTCGAAGCCGAGCTCGGACAAAAGCTCGCCGTTCTGCTCCAGCAGGCCCTGCTCCTCCGCGCTCAGCCGCAGGGTCACGCCCTCCAGCAGAGTCTGGGCCATGGCGCGGCGGTCAGACTGCTTGAGCCGGTCGAAAATCATGCGCTCGTGCGCGGCATGCTTGTCGATCAGCAGCAGCTCTCCCCCGACCTCGACCAGAATGTAGAGCTTCAGCGCCTCTCCGATGAGTTTGTAGGCGGGAAGCTGTGAATTTTCAGTCTGATACGGCTCCTCATACGCCCGCAGCACCGGCGCGGCCTCCGTTTTTTTCGGCGAGGAAATGTTTTTCACGCTGTAGTTCTGCGCCCGGAAATTCTCGGCCCTCATGCTGCGATAGAAATCGGGCCGGGCGGCGGGCTTCGCGCTCACAGCCGGAGCGGGCGCGGCGGCAGCCCTGGGCGTGGGCTTTGCCTCCGTGATTCCGGCGCGGTCCTCGTCGCTCAGCGCGGCCAGCACCGCGTGGTACACGAGATCGAAGACCCGCTTTTCCTGGGAGAACTTGACCTCTGTCTTCGCCGGGTGGACGTTTACGTCGACGGCGGCATTGGACAGCGTCAAATACAGTACGCAGGCAGGGTAGCGCCCGCTGAGCAGGGTGTTTTTATACGCCTGCTCCACCGCCGACTGCAAAAGGGCCGAGCGGATGAAGCGCCCGTTGCAGTAGAAAAACTGCATG
>CADAAM010000186.1 GCA_902785905.1 Oscillospiraceae bacterium
CCGCGGCGGACGGCGACGAGGTTGGCGTAGGTCTGGGCGGCGTTGCCGGAGGGATCCTCGATGGCCAGGGCGTCGGTGGTCTTGAAGCCGGCGTCAAGCGCGTAGTTGTAGTTGATCACGGCGATGGTGCCCTTCTCGCTGCTCTTGAGCAGGGAGGGGACGGTGTCGGCCTGGGCGGCCTGGACGTTGTAGCCCTTGGCGTCAACGATGTCGAGCACGGAGGGGGCGGTCTCCACGGAGGCGTCCTCGGGCAGGACGATCAGGCCCTCCTGCTGGAGCAGGAGCAGGGCGCGGGTCTGGTTGGACACGTCGTCGGGGACCAGGATGGTGGCGCCCTTCGCAACGTCCTTGAGATCCTTCAGCGTGGCGCTGTAGATGCCCATGGGCTCATAGTGGACAAGGCCGGCGGAGACGAGGTCGGTGCCGTTGGCCTCGTTGAAGCTGTTCATGTAGGGGGCGTGCTGGAAGTAGTTGGCGTCGAGAGTGCCGTCCTGCAGGGCGGTGTTGGGCAGCACGTAGTCGTCATAGATGACGATGTCGAGCTTGATGCCCTGCTCCTCGAGCTTGGGCTTGACGATCTCAAGCAGCTCGCCGTGGGGGGTGGAGCTGGCGCCGATCTTCAGGGTGACGGGCTTGTCGGCTGCGAAAGCGGCAGCGGACAGGCTGACGAGCAGAACTGCGCAGAGGATAAGAGCGATGGTTTTTTTCATGATCTTCATTCTCCTTTTCCGTTTTTTGCCTGGGTTTACTTGGTGATGCGTTTATCGGTGCGGTGCGCGATGGCAGTCCCCACCTCCTGAATAATCTGGACGATTATTACAGTCAGAAAAACACAGATCCACTTGATGTCGGGATTGAAGCGCTGGTGCCCGTAGCTGATGGCGATCTGGCCGAGGCCGGTGCCGCCGATGGTGGCGGACATGGCCGAGTAGCCGAGGATGGTGACCATGGAGATGACCGCGCCCATGATGAGGGCGGGCTTGGCCTCGGGCAGCAGCACCTTGGTGATGATCTGAAAATTCGTGGCCCCCATGGACTGGGCGGCCTCGATCACACCGGCGCTGACCTCCTTGAGCGAGGACTCCACCATGCGGGCGATGTAGGGAGAGGCGGCGATCACCAGCATGACGATCATGGCGCTGTTGCCAAGCGAGGTGCCCACGACGAGCTTGGCCACCGGCAGCATCGCCACCATCAGGATGATGAAGGGGATGGAGCGGAAGAAGTTCACGATCACGCCCAGCAGGCGGTTGAGCCAGGGGATGGGACGGATGCCCTCACGGTCGGTGATGTTGAGCACCACACCCAGCGGCAGGCCGATGACGTAGGAGATCGCGGTGGACAGGAAGGTCATATAGATCGTCTCCCAGACGCCGCGCTGGAGGATACCGGCGTTCCAGAGCTTGTAAAAGGTTTCGGAGAGCATCAGACTTCCTCCTTCCATTTGACGGGGCTGTTCTTGAGCCAGGTCATGACCTTGGCGGCCTGGTTTTCGTCGGTCGGCAGCTCGATGATCATGTGGCCGTAGACGATGCCGTCAAAGTCCTTGGTGTCGGCGAACATGATGTTGACCGGCGTCTGGCACTCCAGCGTCATGCGGGAGATGACAGGCTCCTTCGACTGCATGCCGTCGAAGATCAGGCGGATCTTCTTGCCGCCGGAGGTCTCGAGAGCGGAGCGGTCCTGGGGGAGGATGAGCTCGCGCGCGATGTCGGACTGGGGGCTGGTGAACACGTCGCTGACCCTGCCCATCTCGGCGATGCGGCTGTGGTCGATGACGGCGACGCGGTCGCAGATCTGGTCGATGACCTTCATCTCGTGGCAGAGGAGGTAGCGCGGATCGGAGGCCAGGGCGCGGGCGATGGCGACGCGCTGCTTCTGGCCGCCGGAGAGCTGGGCGGGGAAGGACTCCGCCTTCTCCTCCAGGCCGACGACCTTCAAAAGCTCCATGGCCTTCTCGCGGGCCGGGGCGCGCTTGACGCCCGCAATCTCCAGCGGGAAGGTGACGTTGCGCAGGACGCTGCGCTGCTCGAGCAGGTTGAAGCCTTGGAAGATCATGGAGATCGTGCGGCGCATCTTCAGAAGCTCCGGCGTCGGGAGCTTCGTGATGTCCTGCCCGTCGATGACGACCGCGCCGGAGGTGGGCCGCTCGAGCAGGTTGATGCAGCGGACCAACGTGCTCTTGCCCGCGCCGGACAGGCCGATGATGCCGAAGATCTCGCCGTCCTCGATGGTGAGGCTGATATCCCGCAGGGCCTCCACACCGCCGTTTGCGGATGGGTAGGTTTTGCACAGATTCTGTAACTCTATCATCTGAGTATGTTCCTTCTTTGTCAAAATGAAACAGACCCGGAAACTCCCATGGATTTCCGGGTCTGATTGGCTGCACAGCTTGCAATCAAACGGAGAAGAAGCACGGCGAGTCATCCTTTTGGGCGTGCGGCATCAGGCACATGCTGCACATGCGCATCTCCATCATCATGCTGCTGACGG
>CADAAM010000187.1 GCA_902785905.1 Oscillospiraceae bacterium
GTCGCGTCCTTGACCCGGCCGTTGTCCACCAGAAAGCCGTTGTTGCAGATGGGCTGAATCTCCAGATAGTCATAGAGGGCCGCGATCTTTTCCAGCTCCTCCTGCGTCGCGCCGTTCATCACTGCGCCGTAGAGCTCGCCCATCCCACAGGCAGAGCCCACGAGAATACCCTCCCGGTGCTGCAGAAGCAGGCTTTTCGGGATCGTCGGAACACGGTGAAAATATTTCAGATAGGACTGGGAAATCATCTCATACAGGTTTTTAAGGCCTGTTTTGTTCTTCACCAGCAGGACCATGTGGTAGGTTTTCGCCACGTCCGTGCGGCGCAGAGAGTGGTAGACGGATTCAATATCGTCCACCGTATGGGCGCCCTGCTGCTTGAGCATGGGCAGGAATTTTCCCATCATCCGGGCCACGACCAGCGCGTCGTCCGAGGCCCGGTGGTGGTTGAAGTCCGGCAGCCCCAGGTGTTTGGAGACGATGTCCAGCTTAAAGCGCTTGAGCTCCGGGCACAGGGCCTGGCTCAGCGCCAGGGTATCAAGGAATACCGGCGTAAAGCGCAGGCCGTTTCGCCGTGCCGCCGCCGTCATAAAGCCCACGTCAAAGTGGGCATTGTGCGCGATAATGGGCCGGTCCCCGACAAATTCCATGAACTTAAGCATGGCCTCTTTCTCCAGCGGCGCGCCCTGCACGTCGCTGTCGCGTATGCCGGTGAGGCGGGTAATATCCGCAGGGATGGGCTGCTGGGGATCGACAAAGGTGTTAAAGGTGTCGATGATCCGGTCTCCGGCGAAGAGGATCGCGCCGATCTCGGTCATGCGGTTGGTCTGGGCGTTGAGACCGGTGGTCTCAATATCGAAGGCCACAAACTCGGTATCCAGAGGCAGGCTCGATTTGCCGATGACGGCGCTGTTGCCGTCCATGTCGTTGAGATAGTAGGCCTCCATGCCGTAGATGATCTTGACGCCTTCCTTCTTGCCGGCCTTCCACATGTCCGGGAAAGCCTGGGCGACGCCGTGGTCGGTGACGGCAATGGCGGGCATGCCCCAATAGGCCGCGCGCTTGACCACGGCGGCGGGGTCGGTCAGGGCGTCGAGAGCGGAGAAGCGGGTGTGCAGATGCAGCTCCACGCGCTTTTCGGGGGCGTTGTCCGGGCGGATGAAGCGCTTGCCCTTCATGATGTTGCGGGGGTCAAGAATCATGTCGTCGTCGTACTTGGAGTAGGTGATCTCACCCTGAATGATCAGGTGGTCCTTCTCCTGCACCGCGTCAATGATGGACTTGTCGTCGTCGGAGCGCAGGAAGCGGGAGACGCGGATGGAATTGGTGCGGTCGGTGATGTCAAAGCTCAGCACCGCCGCGCCGCTCTTGGGGATGGTGCGGCTGGTGACGGCCACAACGTCGCCTTCAATGGTCACGCGGCCCGACTCGAGCGTCAGGGTGTTCATGGGCACGGGGCGCTGCTTGATGGCCCTGCCCATGAGCACGGCTCCGGTCGGCTTGGACGGATTGGACGCCGTGCGTGTATCCACGGCAGGGGCGCTGGCCTTGACGCGCGGGTAGTCGGGGATGATGCCCACGCCCGACAGACCGTAGTCCCGGCGTATACAGTCGGAGATTTCGCGTATATCGACGGGGGAGGGCATGACGGCAAAGCGCGCCGCAATAGACACGGTGCGCTGTCGAATATCCACCTGCACGTCGGTGACGCAGGCCTTGTCCAGATGCTCGCTCATACTTTTCCGTCGCTTTCGATGAGGGCGACGAGGCGGTCGCACAGCTCCTCATAGGGATATGTACCCAGGACCACGCCCTTCTTGAACAGGAGCCCTTTCCCCTTGCCGCCCGCGATGCCGTAGTCGGCCTCCCGCGCTTCACCGGGGCCGTTGACCACGCAGCCCATCACGGCCACCGTGATGTCACGCGGCATGTCCTTGACTCTTGCCTCAACTTCGGAGGCGAGGGAGATGAGGTCGATCTCCGTGCGTCCGCAGGTGGGACAGGAGACGAACTTCACCCCGCCGGGACGGAGCCCCGCAGCCTTGAGAATGGCGATACCCGCCGAGACCTCGCGCACGGGGTCGGCGGTGAGACTGACGCGTATGGTATCGCCGATGCCCTCGCACAGAAGAGTGCCGATGCCGACGGCGGACTGAATGGTACCGTTCCACTCGGTGCCGGTCTCCGTAACGCCGAGATGGAGGGGATAGTCAAAGGTCTCGGCGGCAAGGCGGTAGCTCGCAATGGTGAGCGGGACGGAGGAGGTCTTGAGCGAGAGGCAGATGTCGTCAAAATCGAACTTGTTCAGCAGGGCGACATGGCCCTGCGCACTCTCGACCATGGCCTCGGGGCAGGGGTGGCCGTACTTCTCCACAAGCCGCTTTTCAAGCGAGCCCGCGTTGACCCCGATGCGGATGGGGATATGTCTTGCGCGGCAGGCGTCGGCAACAGCCTTGACGTTCTCCTCCCCGCCGATGTTGCCGGGATTGATGCGGATTTTGTCGATCCCGCGTGCGGCGGCCTCCAGGGCGAGGCGGTAGTCGAAATGGATATCCGCCACCAGCGGGACAGAGACCTTCTCCTTGATCGCCGACACGGCCTTTGCGGCCTCTATGTCGGGGATGGCAATGCGGACGATATCGGCCCCCGCGGCCTGCATGGCGCGGATCTGATTGACGGTGGCCTCCACATCCCAGGTCTTGGTGGAGCACATGGTCTGCACGGAAACTTTCGCGCCCCCGCCGATGGGCAGGGTGCCGACGCAAATCTGTTTGGTTTGGGTTCTGTCTTTCATGGCAGTTCTCCTTAGAGAGTGGAGTTTGGAGTTGTGGTGTCGCTTCGCGACGATTGAAAAGCGCGGAGCGCATGATATAAAATCCGTCCCAGAAGGGGACACATTAACTCCACTCTCAACTCTTCACTCTCAACTCTCATGTTGTAAAGATCCTCACAATATCGTGGAACATGATAAAGACCATCAGGCCCAGCAGCAGGACCAGGCCCGCCGCGTGGATATAGCCCTCGTATTTGGGATTGAGCTTTCGGCGCGTCACACTCTCAATGAGCCAGGTCA
>CADAAM010000188.1 GCA_902785905.1 Oscillospiraceae bacterium
GGTCGATTCCTATATCGACGGGGATCTGGACGAGATCTGCGCAGGGATCAGGGAAAAGCTGATCCTCGGCGTGGACAAGCGCCTGGACGCGGACGCGCCCCTGGGCTTCCTGCTCTCCGGCGGTCTGGATTCGAGCCTTGTATGCGCCATCTCCGCCAAGATACTGGGCAAGCATGTGCGCACCTTTGCCATCGGCATGGATGTGGACGCCATCGACCTCAAGTACGCCCGCACGGCGGCGGACTTCATCGGGGCCGAGCATACGGAAGTGTACATGACCCGGCAGCAGGTGCTGGACTCCCTGGAGGAGGTCATTGCCGCCCTCGGCACCTGGGACATCACCACGATCCGCGCCAGTATGGGCATGTACCTCTGCTGCAAGGCAATCCACGAACAGACGGATGTGCGCGTCCTGCTGACCGGGGAGATCAGCGATGAGCTCTTCGGCTACAAGTACACGGACTTTGCGCCGAGCCCGGAAGAATTCCAGCGGGAGGCAAAGAAGCGCATCGACGAAATCTACATGTACGACGTGCTGCGCGCCGACCGCTGCATCTCGGTAAACTCCCTGGAAGCCCGCGTCCCCTTCGGTGACCTGGAGTTTGTAAAATACGTCATGTCCATCGACCCCAAACTCAAGATGAACCGCTACAACATGGGAAAATACCTGCTGCGCCACGCGTTTGAAAAGGATCATCTGCTGCCCGACGAGATCCTGTGGCGCCAGAAGGCGGCCTTCTCCGACGCGGTGGGCCACTCAATGGTCGACGATCTGAAGGCCTACGCTGTACCGTGAAATCTTCGAGAAATACTACCCCGGTCAGGCGGAAATGATCGCGGACTTCTGGATGCCGAACAAGAGCTGGCCGGGCTGCGATGTGAACGACCCCTCCGCCCGTGTCCTTGCAAACTACGGCGCAAGCGGAACCTGAGCGGGAATGGAGATGCTGAAACATGAGACGTGATTGGAAAGCTGAGTACGAAAAACGTGTAGCCTGGATTCGTGCGCTCCTTGCACGCAGCGGTGCAAAAGGAATTGTCTACGGTAATTCCGGCGGCAAGGATAGTGCTCTGACGGGTATTCTCTGCAAAGGGGCCTGTCAGGATACTGTGGGATTGATCATGCCCTGCGCCTCAAAACGCAACTTCGGCCAGGACACAGAGGATGGTCTTGCCGTCGCAAAGCAGTATGGCATCGAAACACGCACAATAGATCTGACTTCCGTTCGGGAACAGGAGGTAAAAGCTCTGGGAACGGCAACTTCTCTGACAGAACTTGCCCTTGCAAATATCGCGCCCAGGCTTCGCATGACGACACTCTATGCAGTGGCGGCATCAGAAAATCGTATTGTCGCCGGCACAGGCAATCGCAGCGAGGCCTATATGGGTTATTTCACAAAATGGGGAGACGGCGCATATGACTTTAATCCGATCGGTGATCTGACAGTCACAGAGATTTTTGCGTTTCTTACATATCTGGGAGCTCCGCAGCAAATCATCGACAAGGCTCCGTCAGCCGGACTGTTTGACGGTCAGACCGATGAAGCGGAAATGGGCATCAGTTACCGGGTGATCGACCAGTATCTGCTGAATGGTCAGGCGGATAAAAGTGAGCTTGCAACCATGCGCCGCTTCCACGAGCGGAGCGAACATAAACGCCAGCCGATCCCGATTTATAAGGGAGAATAACATGCACGACAGTTATCAAAACCCGCTTTGTACCCGCTATGCCGGGAAAGACATGCAGCGGATCTTCTCGGATCAGCAAAAGTTTTCCACATGGCGAAGACTGTGGCTCGCCCTGGCGGAGAGCGAGCAGGCTCTCGGTCTGCCTATCACAGACGCGCAGCTTGACGAGATGCGCCTCCATCTGGATGACATCGACTACGAGCTGGCAGCCCGAAAGGAGAAGGAACTGCGTCATGACGTAATGGCGCATGTGCACACCTTCGCCGCCGCCTGCCCGGAGGCTGCGCCGATCATCCATCTGGGCGCCACCTCCTGCTATGTGGGGGACAACACGGATGTTCTCAATCAGCGCTGCGCCCTGCAGCTCATCCGGCGCAAGCTGCTGTCCGTCATGCGGGCGCTTGCGGACTTTGCCGGGAAGAACAAAGATGTCCCGACCCTGGCCTTTACCCACTTTCAGGCAGCCCAGCCCACCACGGTGGGAAAGCGCGCCTGCCTCTGGCTCCAGGATCTGGAGATGGATCTTGAGCAGCTGGATTTTGCCCTCTCCCGGCTGCGGCTTCTGGGCTG
>CADAAM010000189.1 GCA_902785905.1 Oscillospiraceae bacterium
GAGTTCGGCCACTCCGGCCCCGCCGTCCCGCTGCTCAAGCAGTTCGGCCTCTGCGCGGAGCACATCGTCGAAGTGGCGGAGGACTTCTGCAAGTAACGCAAGAGCGCGCCTCGTAGGGGCCGACGCCCTCAACGACCCGCCAAAACAACATATAACATGTGAATCCCCGGCGAATACGGATCAGTTTTGTTCCGTGTTCGCCGGGGGTTTGTACGTTTTTTGAGGATACGCTGCCGGGCGACCGCAAGGGTCGCCCCTACGGAAATTCCTCGTTCACTCTACCGTGACCACGCCGCCGTCTTCCACCGTGATCGTCATGCCGGTCTGGACATAGTCCAGAAACTCGTCGCCGAGGGTGTCGATGACGGGCATGGCGGCGTCGGTCCAGACGTCGCCGAGGATCGCGCCGGAGGCGGCCAGGGGGTCGATGGGCTTGGAGAAGAGCATACACGCGGGCTGCTTGCCGGTAGCGCAGGCGGTGTAGAGGATCATGCCGCCGGTGGTGGAGCCGATGGTCATGGGAAGGCACAGGGCCTTGCCGATCATGGGCTTTTTGTAGATGTCCGGGTTATTCTGGTCGCCGCACTTGACCTGCTTGTCACCGAACTGGAGGGCCATCTGAAAGCTCGCCAGGGTGTTGAAGCCGCCGCGGCTCACCAGGGCCTCGGCCCGGCAGCTCCCGGGGACGATCACGCGGCCTTTGAACTGCTTCATAGTCTCCCCTCCTTGCTCGTGATGATGTCGAGGATCTCACCCTCGGTATAGAAGCGGGCGCTGGTGTAGGTGCGCAGCTTGTTGGAGCAGGTGATGACCGCCTTGCGCTTGCACAGGGGGTTATTCATGTACATGAGCGGACAGATGTAGCTGATGATCACGCCGTAGCTGCGGAGCTTTGCGGCGACGGTGCCCTTCTCCGCCTCGCGGATGACGGCGGGGGAGGCGGTGAACACCGTCGGGACGCTGAGCCTGTCGCGGCCGCTAAGTCTCAGCTTTTCGCCGATCTTCTCGCACCAGTCCTCCATCTGACTGATCGACAGGTGCGGACAGCCCACGAAGCAGAGCGCGGGCTTTGCGTCCGGGTCCTTCCACACGATCGGGTAGCTTGCCTTCACGCGCTCGAGCTCAGCGTCGTCAATAACGTAGACCTGGGCGCCCTCTTTAATCAGCGCCTCGCCCTGTTCCTTTGCCTCGGGCGTCAGATTCTCAATGTGGTACAGGCCCACCGCGCCGTTGGAGGCCGTCGCCGCGCCGAAGTCCTTGAGGTAAGCGCAGGCGTCGTCATTGAGCTCGGCGCCGAGCCACTTGTCGAGGCCCTTGACATAGGGGACCTCCTCCATGACCTTCATGCCGATGGCGGAGCCCAAAAGCTGTGCCTCGGGCTTCTTCTCACATTTGACCTCCACGATCCAGGTCGCCTTGCGGCCTTCGTCGGTCAGCAGGCCGAACTCGGGCACGAAGCCAGCCACAGAGCCCATGAGCTCGATAATGCCGGAGTTGCGGTTGCACCTTGCGCCGAGGACGGAGCGTACTCCTTTTGATGGGTGTACATGATCTTTTTGAAGACAATGTCTTCCAGCAGGCTTGAGGGGACATTGGGGTCGATGGGGCGCGGGTCGGCGGTGAACTTCTGGCCGGAGGTCAGACCCGCCGCGATGAGCTGATCATACAGCTCATACACCGGCTTGATCGCCTTGAGGCCGAAAGAGATCACCGTATGGCCGCATTTGCTTGTCACAGGGACCATGCGCTCGGCCCCGAAGGCGTCGCCGTACATGACAAGAGTCTTGACGACCTTGGCCATGGTTTCGCCCTGCGCGCCGTCGAGCATGGCCTGCTGCTCGGGTGTGAGTTTCAAACAATCACTTCCTTATAAAATATCCATACAAGTTTGATTGACTGCCTTCTTGATATTATTTTATCAGGGAGCGGCGGGAAAGTCAATCGAAGCTCACTTGCGGGCGGAAAAGGAGTGTGGTATGATCTCCGTGTTCAAAAGCCAAAATGGATGGAGGTAAACGACATGGCAAAAGACAGATTTGAAAAAGTATATTCCCAGGGAACGCTGACAGGGACGGAAATCTGGGTGGACAAAGAGACAGGAGTCCAGTATCTGTTTCATTTCAGCGGCTATGCGGGCGGTTTGACGCCTCTGCTGGATCGGGAGGGCAAGCCCGTCATCCTGCGCGGCTGGGAGGAATAAGACCGCAAAATAATTTCACGTTATCGGAAAAAATATCCCATAAAACTCTTGCAAAATCCGGCGCTGTCTGCTATTATATCAAGGCATTTCGCACGGGAGAGGACTTGCCTCCATGTGGCCCTCGGGCTTGGCGGCGGGATTGAGGCTCCCGGAGGAAATAACAAATATGAAAAGGAGAACATCAAATGGCAGTCGTATCCATGAAACAGCTGCTCGAGGCCGGCGTCCACTTCGGACACCAGACCCGCCGCTGGAACCCCAAGATGGCCGAGTACATCTACTGTGAGCGTAACGGCATCTACATCATTGACCTTCAGAAAACCGTCAAGAAGCTCGAGGAAGCCTACAGCTTCGTCAGAGAGCTGGCCGAGAACGGCCAGAGCATCCTCTTCGTCGGCACCAAGAAGCAGGCGACCGACGCCGTCAAGGAAGAGGCCTCCCGCGTCGGCATGTACTATGTCAACGCCCGCTGGCTCGGCGGCATGCTCACCAACTTCAAGACCATGCGCACCCGTGTTGACCGCCTGGCTCAGCTCAAGAAGATGCAGGAAGACGGCACCTTCGACATGCTGCCCAAGAAGGAAGTCATGAAGCACCTGGGCGAGATGGAGAAGCTCGAGAAGTATCTC
>CADAAM010000190.1 GCA_902785905.1 Oscillospiraceae bacterium
CCACGGTCTATCCAAATCAAAACGGGCTGCATTCCATATTGAGGATGGCTTCGAAGTTCAACTGTACAAGGAACACAAGCCGGGGGCTTATATTCGGCGGCAGATGTCAGCGGGCGTAATCCGCGTGCCAGATATCGCGGTTATAGTCTGCGATGGTGCGGTCGGAGGAGAAGTATCCAGCCTTGGCGATATTCACGAGGGCCTTCCTCGCCCAAGCGTCTTCATCCCCGAGGTCAGCGAGCATCCGGGCCTTGGTGGCGCAGTAATCCGCGAAGTCCGGGAAGGTCATGAACCAGTCCTTATGCGCAAGCTCCGCGTGCAGGCGCTCCAGTCGGGCGACGTCGCCTGTGGCGCGCATTTCCTCGCCGACGAGGAAGTCCAGCGCGGCCCTGAGGCGGGGGTCGGCCTCGAGGTGCGCCGCGGGATCGTAGTCGCCCCGGGCGTAGCTGTTGATGACCGCCTCGGAGGACAGGCCGAAGGTATAGATGTTCTCCGGGCCGACCAGCTCGGCGATCTCCACGTTCGCGCCGTCCAGGGTGCCCAGGGTCACCGCGCCGTTGAGCATGAACTTCATGTTGCCCGTGCCGCTGGCTTCCTTGGACGCCAGGGAGATCTGCTCGGGTCGGCGGCGATCACGTCGGACAGGCACAGTATGGCGTGGATGATGTCCTTGGCGATGGTGTAGGCCGGGGCGGCCTTCGCACCGAAGATCACCGTCACCGGGCGCTCAGGGAGGATGCCCGCGCGGATGTCCAGCAGCGTGCGCGCGCACCACAGGAGGTTCAGCTGCTGGCGCTTGTACTCGTGAAGGCGCTTTGACTGGACGTCGAACACGCTGTCCGGGTCGAGGACGGTACCCTGATGCTCCCGCAGCCATTCGGCGAAGCGCCGTTTGTTGGCCAGCTTGATCCCGGCGAGGGAGGTGAGCAGCGCCTCGTCGTCGATGTGCGCGAGCAGCTTCTCCAGCTCGGCGCTGTCTTTGCGCCAGCCCGCGCCGATGGCGGCGTCGATCCGGGCCGCCAGGGCGGGATTGCAGCTCATCAGCCAGCGGCGGAAGGTGATGCCGTTGGTCTTGTTGTTGAACTTCTCCGGATAGATGGCGTCATGCGGACGTTGCCCTGCGCGTCGATGATCTGCACGAAGGGGTTGTCGTATTCGGCGCGCACCCGGGCGTCCAGCCGGTCGATGATGGGCATCAGCCGGGGCACGACCTTCTCCAGATAGGCCCGCGGCCACTTCTCCAGCGCCTCGGCCAGGATGGTGTGATTGGTGTAGGCGCACACGTCGCGCACGATGGAGACGGCCTCGTCCTCTCCGATGCCGCGTTCCTGGAGCAGACGGATCAGCTCCGGGATGACCAGCGTGGGATGGGTGTCGTTGATCTGGATGGCGGCGTAGTCGGCGAGGTCGTGCAGGTCGCTTCCTCGCGCGAGGCACTCTTCCAGGATCAGCTGCGCGGCATTGGCCACCATGAAGTACTCCTGGTACACGCGCAGCAGGCGCCCCTGCTCGGTGCTGTCGTCGGGGTACAGGAAGAGCGTGAGGCCGCGGGCGACATCCCTTGCGTCGAAGCCGATGCCGGACTTGATCAGTCGCTCGTCCGCGGTATCCACGTCGAAGAGGCGCAGCCTGCCGCACTTGCCCTCGTAGCCGGTGACGTCGATCTCATACAGGGTGGAACGGGCGGTGAAATTGCCGAAGGGGATGTCATAATGGACGTGCGTGCGGCGCATCCAGCTCTCCTGGCCCCATTTGAGCCAGCCGTCCGGGGTCTCGGCCTGCTGGCGGCCCACGAAGCTCTGGCGGAATAGCCCGCAGTGGTAGGCTAGGCCTAGGCCGTCCGCAGGCAGGCCAAGCGTGGCGAGACTGTCCAAGAAGCAGGCCGCCAGCCGCCCCAGGCCGCCGTTGCCCAGGGAGGGCTCCAGCTCAAACTCCTCCAGCTCGGACAGGGCGATGCCCTCCGCCGCCAGTTCGTCCCGAACCGCTTCGTACAGGCCCAGGTTGATCAGGTTGTTGCTCAGCAGCTTGCCGATCAGGAACTCCGCGGAGATGTAATAGACCTTCTTCCTGCCCTCGTTGTACCCCCGCGCCTTCGCGGCGTCGGCGACATACCGCAGCAGGGCGTTGAACAGCTCGAGCCTGGTGCAGTCCGTGATCTTCCTGTTTTCTGTGTAATCTCTCAGCTTCATGGTCGTGCCCTCCATAGTCTTGTTTCGATGACTCTTGCATTATAATCTGGTTTTTGAAAAAATGCTTGCAGCTTACGCGCACAATGTTGTATAATTCTATCATCAGCCGAGCGGGGAGGGATGGACGTGGAGCTGGAGGAATACACGCAGTACCAGGAGACCAAGCTGCACGAAAAGCCGGGCTTTGCCTACGAGACCTACCTGTGCACGATCCCGCTGGACTTCGACCGTGTGAACCTGCACTGGCACGACCAGATGGAAGTGATCTACATCAAGAAGGGC
>CADAAM010000191.1:0-606 GCA_902785905.1 Oscillospiraceae bacterium
TTATTTGTTATTGCGGTAGAAGTTGATGAGGCAGCCGTCGGTGATGATCTGACGCTCGGGATCGGTCAGCGCGCCGACAGAGCACTTAAACTCCGTGACCGTGCCGTCGGGCTTAACTGCGTAGGCGGTGATGTCGTCGTTCTTCTCGAGGATCGCCTTGCGGATACCCGGTACGAAGATGTAATCGCCCAGGGCGAAGACCTCGGGATTCTGCACGAGGAAGGGTGTCATGCCCCAGTTGATGCAGTTGGAGCGGTAGCGCTTGGTGGCGTACTGTCTGGCAAAGTTCGCGCTCGCGCCCATGACGCGCTGGCAGGAAGCCGCCTGCTCGCGGGCTGAGCCGTCGCCCGGCATGTTCGCAAAGATTGTGGAGCCGATGTCCGTGCCCTCGGGATCGACCTTGATCCCCGCCATTTTGAGAGAGGCATACACGTTCTCGATCTCTTCGCTGAGGCCCTTCCCTGCCCTGCGGTCGCGGTCCGCCTGGCGCAGGACCTTGGAACGGCTCACATACTGCGGGTCGCGGCGGCTGAGGGCAAACTCGGAAAGTCTCTCGGGGTTGGAGCGGTAAGAGGAGGTCTCGCCGGAGGGGATCAGCTCGTCCGT
>CADAAM010000191.1:644-2202 GCA_902785905.1 Oscillospiraceae bacterium
GGTTTGCCCCAGCCGTTGTACACGCGCTTTTCGTAGATGCCCTTGTCAAACTCGTAGGCGGGGTTTGTGTACTCGACCTCGATGTCGGTCGCGGCGGTCAGCCTGCCGCCGTTGGCCGCGGTCGCAGCGATGGAGCGCGCGTCCATGAGGGCGACGGCGGAGAGCTGGCCCTCGCCGGGCTTGGAGCCCTCGCGGTTCGGGAAGTTGCGGGTCGTGTGGCGGATGGAGAACTCGCCGTTGGCAGGCGTGTCGCCCGCGCCGAAGCAGGGGCCGCAGAAGCACTCGCGCATGATGGCGCCGGCGCTGATGAGATCGAAAGCGCGGCCGTTCTTGACCAGTGCGGAGAGGGCGGGCATGGAGCCGGGATAGACGTTGAGAGAGAACGCGCCGTTGCCGCAGGACTTGCCGCGCAGGATGTCGGCCGCAGCGCAGATGTTGTCGAAGGTGCCGCCGGAGCAGCCCGCGATCTCGCCCTGCTCGACCCAGATGCCGCCGTCGTGGTACTTGGACACCAGATCCATGGTCACGCCCTTGAGCTGCCTGTTGGCCTGCTCCTGCACGGCGTGGAGGATGTCCTTGGCATTCTCCTGCAGCTCATGGATGGTGTAGGTGTTCGAGGGGTGCATGGGCATGGCGATGGTGCACTCCACAGTGGAGAGATCGACATAGACGCAGCCGTCGTAGTAAGCAACCTCGGCGGGCTGGATCTTCTTATACGCCTCGGGTCTGCCGTGGGTGACAAAGTAGCCCTTGGTCTTCTCGTCGGTTACCCAGATGGAGGACCAGCAGGTGGTCTCGGTGGTCATGACGTCGATGGCGTTGCGGTACTCGATCGGGAGATTGGCAATGCCGGGGCCGACAAACTCCATGGCCTTGTTCTTCACATAGCCATTCTTATAAACAGCGCCGATGATGCTGAGGGCCACGTCCTGCGGGCCCACGCCGGGACGGGGTGCGCCGGTGAGATAGATGGCGATCACGCCGGGATAAGCGAAATCGTAGGTGCGCCCCAGAAGCTGCTTGGCAAGCTCGCCGCCCCCCTCGCCGATGGCCATGGTGCCGAGGGCGCCGTAGCGGGTGTGGGAGTCGGAGCCGAGGATCATGCGCCCGCAGCCGGACATGGTCTCGCGGTTGTAGGAGTGGATGTTTTCGCCATGTTGGTGGGTACGTAGATGCCGCCGTATTTGTGGGCGGCGGAGAGGGCAAATTTGTGGTCGTCCTCGTTGATGGTGCCGCCGACGGCGCAGAGGGAGTTGTGGCAGTTTGTCAGCACATAGGGCAGCGGAAACTCGGTCATGCCGGAAGCTCTCGCCGTCTGGATGATGCCGACGTAGGTGATGTCGTGGGAAGTCATGGAGTCGAACTTCAGTCGAAGCTGCTCCATGTCGTCAGACCGGTTATGGGCCTTGATGATGTTATAGGCCATGGTGCCCTTTTTGGCCTCCGCCTTGTTCGCTTTTTTGCCGGTGAGGGCCTTGACCTTTTCGGATTCGCTTTCGGGGACGATCTCGGCGCCGTTGACAAGATAAACGCCGCCGTCATAGAGCTTGACCATGAT